>JAMFRW010000571.1 GCA_026224975.1 Rhodoferax sp.
ATAGACTATCTCAATCGCTGAATCAGGAGGACATAGAATGGATCGCGACGACACGGGTCCCGGATAGCCCGCGAACAGCCACTTGGTGACCGGACTGGTGTTCATCGGCATGGTTGTCGCCGTGGTCGGCAGCCTGGTCGGATGGTGTGCAGCAGCTTGGGCGTGAAGGCCGCGTCGATCTTCGCGCGCAGGCGCTTGATCGCGACCTCGACCACGTTGGTGTTGCTGTCGAAGTTCATGTCCCAGACCAGCTCGGCGATGGCCGTCTTGGAGAGGATCTCGCCCTGCCGCCGCGCCAGCACCGCGAGCAGCGAGAACTCCTTGGCGGTGAGGTCGATGCGCGTCGCGCCGCGCCAGGCCTTGCGTGCGATCAGGTCGATCTGCAGGTTGGAGAGCCTGATCTGCGTCGGCTCCTGCGTGCGGCCGCGGCGCGTGAGTGCTTGCAAACGCGCCAGCAGTTCGAGGAAGGAAAACGGCTTGACGAGGTAATCGTCGGCCCCGTCGTGCAGGCCCTTGATGCGGTCCTCGACGCGGTCGCGTGCAGTCAGCATCAGCACAGGCGTCTGCTTGACCTCACGCAGCGCACGCAGCACCGAAAAGCCATCGCGGCCCGGCAGCATCACATCGAGCACGATCACGTCGTAGTCGTGCTGCAGCGCCAGATGCTGGCCATCGATGCCGTCGTTCGCCACATCGACGGCGCAGCCCTGCTCCGTCAAACCCTTGTGCAGGTACTCGGCGGTCTTCACTTCGTCTTCGACGATCAGGACTTTCATGGGCACCACGTTGTGTTGCTCGACGCTTGATTTCGGTGCGGCTCTGATCAATGCGCTTCTGCCGGCGCAGGCGGTTCGCCTTCACCCTGCTTCGCCGCCTTGGCTGACTTGCGCGCCGCCTTCTTTTTCTCGTACCAGTAGTGTGCCCGGTCGAGGTAGAGGTAGACCACCGGCGTGGTGAAGAGCGTGAGCATCTGCGACAGGATCAGCCCGCCCACCATCGCATAACCCAGCGGCCGGCGCAGCTCGGAGCCCGAGCCGTGGCCCAGCATCAGCGGCAGGCCGCTGAGCAGCGCGCACATCGTTGTCATCATGATCGGGCGAAAGCGCAGCAGGCAGGCCTGGTAGATCGCCTCCTGCGGCGCCATGCCCTTCTCGCGCTCGGCGGTCAGCGCGAAGTCGATCATCATGATGCCGTTCTTCTTGACGATGCCGATCAAGAGGATGATGCCGATCAGCGCGATCACCGTCAGCTCATAGCCGCCAGCCATCAGGATCAGCAACGCGCCAACGCCCGCCGAAGGCAAGGTCGAGAGGATCGTCAACGGGTGGATGTAGCTCTCGTAAAGCAAGCCCAGCACGATGTAGACCGCGACCAGCGCCGCCGCGATCAGATAAGGCTGCGAACTCAGCGAATCCTGGAAGGCCTGCGCCGTGCCCTGGAACGAGCCGCTCAATGCCTGCGGCAGGCCCATCTCGGCCTGCGCCTTGACGATCGCGTCGACCGCATCGCCGAGTGCCGCGCCTTGCGCGAGGTTGAACGAGATCGTCACCGCCGGGAACTGGCCCTGATGCGCGATCGAGAGGTAGGCGGTCTTGTTGGTGTCGAGCTTAACGAAGGTCGAGAGCGGCACCTGCGTGCCCGTGATCGGCGAGGTGAGGTAGAGCTTGCTGAAGAGGGCCGGGTCTTGCTGCAGCTCGGGCGTCACCTCGAGCACCACGTGGTAGCTGTTGATCTGCGTGTAGTACTGCGCCACCTGGCGCTGGCCGATCGCGTCGTAGATGGTCGCATCGATCAGCGCGGGCGAAATGCCCATGCTGGATGCACGATCACGGTCTATGGTGAGCGTGGCGGTGGCGGCGGAATTCTGCAGGTCGCTCGCCACATCGCGCAGTTGCGGGATCTGCTGGAAGCGCCCCATCAGCTTGGGCACCCACTCGGTCAGTTCGTCGAGGTTCACATCGGTCAGCGTGTACTGGTACTGCGTGCGTGAGGATCGGCCGCCGACGCGGATGTCCTGCCCCGCCTGCAGGAAGAGGTTCGCGCCTTCGACCTTGGCGAGCTTGGGCCGCAGGCGGGCGATGATCTGGTCGGCGGTGGCGGTACGGCCATCGTCGAGCGCCTTCAGGCTGATGAAGAAGTTGCCGGTGTTGTAGGTGGACGAGCTGCCGTTCATGCCGAAACCGGTCACGTCCGGGTCTTGCCGGACCACATCGGCCAACTGCAGCATGCGGCGGTTCATGGCGCCGAAAGACGAGTCTTGCGCCGATTCGGCAAAGCCCTGGATGAAGCCGGTGTCCTGCTGCGGGAAGAAGCCTTTCGGGATGATCACGAACAGGATGCCGGTCAGGATCAGCGTCGCGAAGAACACCATCAGCGTGATGAACTGATGGTCGAGCACGAAGTGCAGGCCGCGCTTGTAGCCGTTCAGCATCTTGTCGAAGCCGCGCTCGAAGAGCTGGTACATCTTGCCGTGCCGCGTGGCATGCTCGTTCTTGAGAAAGCGCGAGCAGAGCATCGGCGTGAGGGTCAACGAGATCACGACCGAGACGAAGATGGTCAGCGTCACCGTCACCGCGAACTCGCGGAACAGGCGCCCGACGATGCCGCCCATCAGCAGCAGCGGGATGAACACCGCCACCAGCGACACCGAGATCGAGATGATGGTGAACCCGATCTCGGCCGCGCCTTTCAAGGCCGCGTCCATCGGCGTCATGCCCTCTTCGACATAACGGTAGATGTTCTCCAGCATGACGATCGCATCGTCCACCACGAAGCCGACCGCGATGGTGAGCGCCATCAGCGAAAGGTTGTCGAGGCTGTAGCCGAACAAATACATCGCACCCGCCGTGCCGCACAGCGCCAGCGGCACGGTGACGCTGGGGATCAGCGTGGCCGGAATGTTGCGCAGGAAAACAAAGATCACCATCACGACGAGGGCGATGGTCAACGCGAGCGTGAACTCCACATCGCGCACCGAGGCGCGGATGGTCTGCGTGCGGTCGATGAGCGTGTTGACCTCCACCGTCGGCGGGATCGAGGCCTTGAGCTTGGGAAGCGCGGCCTTGATGCGGTCGACCGTTTCGATCACGTTCGCGCCCGGCTGCTTGGTGATGGCGAGGATGATGCCGCGGCCGTTCTGAACGTTGCTGTCTTTCGGCGCTCCGGCGCCGGCATACGCCCAGCCGGCGATCTTGGTGTTCTCGGCCGCATCCACCGCCACGCCGAGGTCACGCACGCGGATCGGCGCGCCGCCCTTGTACGCGAGGATCACGTCGTTCCACGGCGCGGCCTTCAGCAACTGGTCGTTGGTGTAGACGGTGAAGCTCTGGTCGCGGCCATCGATCGTGCCTTTGGGCTGGTTGACGGTGGCGCTCGCGACGACCGTGCGCACGTCCTCAAGGCTCATGCCGAGCGCGGCCATCTTGGCCGGGTCGACCTGGATGCGCACAGCGGGCTTCTGCTGCCCACCGAGGTTGACGAGGCCGACACCCGAGATCTGCGAGATCTGCTGCGCGAGGATGTTGTCGGCGAAGTCGTTGACCTCGATCAGCGGCAGCGTCTTGCTCTGCACCGCGAGCAGCAGGATCGGCGAATCGGCCGGGTTGATCTTGCGGTAGCTCGGCGGGCTGGGCAGCGTGGTCGGCAGTTGGCCGGTCGAGGCGTTGATGGCCGATTGCACATCGAGCGCGGCCGCGTCGATGCCGCGGTCGAGGTCGAACTGCAGCGTGATCTGGGTCGAGCCTAGGCCGCTGATCGAGGTCATCTGCGAGAGGCCTGCGATCAGCGAGAAGTTGCGTTCGAGCGGCTGCGCCACGTTCGACGCCATCGTCTCGGGGCTGCCGCCGGGCAGGTTGGCCGAGACCTGGATCGTCGGAAAATCCACCTGCGGCAGCGGCGCCACCGGCAGCAGCGGAAACACCGCCACGCCGATCAGCAGGATCGCCAACGCGAGCAGCGTGGTGCCGATCGGCCGCTTGATGAAGGCCGAGGAGACGCTCACTTCTGTGCTCCCGCTTCACTCGCGGCGGATGCCGAGGAAGTTGCCGAAGAAGCCCCGTCCGAAGCACCCGCCCGGCCCCGCTTGCCCTGCCCGGGCTCGGCGATCTTCGAGCCCGGCTTGAGTTTGTACTGACCATCGACGACGACGCGCTGCCCCGCCGCCAGCCCCTTGTCGACGATGGCCGTGCCGTCCTGGATCTGCGCCACATGGATGGGCTGCGGCTGCACCGTGTTGCCACCGGCCGCGACCACATAGGCATAGGTGCCGTCCTGGCTGCGCTGCACGGCGGCAGCGGGGATGGTCAGCGCCTCCTGCCGTTGCCCCAGCACCAGGCGCACGTTGACGAACTGCCCCGGCCACAGCGTGTGGCTGGCGTTGGGGAAGCTGCCCTTCAACTGCACCGTGCCACTGGCCGTGTCGATCTGGTTGTTGAGCAATACAAGCTTGCCTGTTCCGAGCAGCTCGTCGCCGTTGCGCGGAAAGGCTTGCACGACCAGCGGCTGGTGGCTTTTGGCCGCGTAGTTCAGGGCGCGGTTGATGTCCTGAAACGCTTCTTCCGGCAAGGTGAAGACGACCGAGATCGGATCGACCTGGTTGATGACGACCAGCCCGTTCGCATCCGCCGCATGCACGATGTTGCCCGGGTCCACCAGCCGCGCGCCCACGCGCCCTGCGATGGGAGCCGCGATGGTGGTGAAGCTGAGCTGCACCTGGGCGTACTTGATCTGCGCATCGTCGGTCTGCACCGCCGCTTCGAGTTGCGCGACCAGCGCTTTTTGGGTGTCGAGCTGCTGGCGCGTGGCGGCGTCTTCGGCGATCAGTGTGGTGTAGCGCGCCAGGTCGGCACGCGCGTTGGCGAGCGTCGCCTGGTCCTTGGCCTTTTGCGCCTGCACCTGCGCAAGCTGCGCCTGCAAGGTGCGCGGATCGATGCGCGCCAGCACCTGGCCGGCCTTCACATCCTGCCCTTCGGTGAAGCCGACCTGGTCGAGCTGGCCATCGATGCGCGCCTTGACGGTCACCGTGGCCGCGGCCGTCACCGTGCCGATGCCGGCGCGGTAGATCGGCACGTCGCGCTGCAGCACCGGCGCGGTCGTGGCCTGGACGGGCGCGGTCGATGCAGCCGGTTTGGTTTCTGCAGCTTGCGCCGGGCGGTGCTGGCTCCAGAGTGCCGCGCCGATCGCGATCACGAGGACGGCAGCACCGACGAAGGCAAAGCGGCGGCGGTCGAAAGATGGGTTGCTCATGACGAAGTCTTCTGCGCCGCGCGCGTGGCGATCGGCTCGGGTGGATTGGCGGAAGTGGCGCTGTTCCAGCCGCCGCCGGTGGCGGTGACGAGGCCGACGCTCGCCGCGAGCCGCCGCCCCTGCAACTGCACCGCCGTGCGCTGGTTGGTGAGCGAGAGCGTCTGCGCCGTCACCACGCTGAGGTAGCTGGCGGTGCCCGCGCGGTACTGGCTCAGCGCCAGGCGCTCCGCCAGTTGCGAGGCCTCGACCGCCTGGTCTTGCAGCGTCGATTCCTGCGCCAGCACACGCAGCGTCGCCAGGTTGTCTTCGACCTGCTGAAAGCCGACCAGCACCGTTTGCTTGTACTGCGCCACCGCGCCGTCGTAGGCGGCAATGGCCTGGTCGGTATGGGCGCGGCGCAAGCCGCCATCGAAGATCGTGCCGGCCAGCGCGGCGCCCAGCGACCACACGCGGCTGGGGGTGTCGAACAAGCTGCCGAAGCTCGCCGCACCGAAGCCGCCGCTGGCGCTCAACACCAGCGAAGGGAAGTAAGCCGCCTTCGCCACGCCGATGTTGGCATTGGCGACCGCCATGCGCCGCTCGGCGGCGGCGATGTCGGGCCGGCGCTCCAGCAGTTCGGAAGGCAGGCCGGCGGGGATGGTCGGCAGGGTGATCGGCGTGCTCTGCATGGAACCCGCGCTCCCCATCGAGACGAGTGGCGCGATCGAGAGCGATGCCGGCGCCTGCCCGGTGAGGATGGCGATGGCGTGTTCGAGTTGTGCGCGCTGCGCTTCCAGATCGACACCCTGCGCCTGCGCCGTCTTCAACTGGCTCTCGGCCAGCGCCACATCCGAGCGCAACGCCACGCCGGCCTTGTACTGGCTTTGGGTGAGTTGCGACGAACGCAGGTAGGCTGCCGTGGTGGCCGCGTAGAGCGCGCGCAACTGGTCGGTGATGCGAAGCTGCAGGTAGTCCTGCGCGAGCGCCGCCTGGATGCTCAGGCGCGCCGCGGCCAGGTCATCTGCACTCGCCTGTGTGCCGGCATCGCCCGATTCGATGGACCGCCGCACGCTGCCCCACAAATCCGGCTCCCAGCTGGCCGAGAGACCCACCGAATCGACATTGCCGAGCTTGGAACCCGCGGTGTCGGTGCGCCCCCGCTGCGCACCGGCGCTCGCGCCGATCGTCGGGAACAGGCCGGAGCGCGCCGCATCCGCGACCCCTTTCGCCTGGCGGTATTGCGCCTCGGCCTGCTGCAGGGTCTGGTTGGCGCGACCGGCTTGATCGATGAGCGCGGAGAGCGTGGGGTCACCATAGGCGGCCCACCACGGCTGCGAGCTGTCGGCGGATTGCGGCTCGGCGGATTTCCATTGACCGGACTCGGCGGCATCAGCCTCCTTGTAAGCCGCGGGCACATCGAGTGTCGGCCGAACATAGTCGGGGCCGACAGCGCAGGCGCTGAGCAACGCGGTAACGATGGCCGCAGCGGCCAAGGGCGGCACAGCACGAGGGGAGAAAACCATGGGCAAGGCGGTCGAACCCGGAGTGAAAACGAAGGCACGCCGCCCTGCCGACACAACGGCACGCACGGCATGGCGATGAGTTCACTCTACGAACCGGCGCGATACCCCAGGCTGTCTCGAAAATGACGGTTTGGACAGTTTCGGGTGGGCTTTTTGCGCGAGTCCTCAGCCCTGCACCACCAGATAAGCCGCCGCCAGTTCGTCGAACAACTGACGATGCAGCCTGAAGGCCCGCACCGCCTCTGCCACCACCGCAGCCTTCCTGGCTTCGTCCATCACGATCTGCCCCAGCCCCGCACGAAAGGCTAGCTTCAAGGCTGCGGTGTGCGCCGCATCGCCGAAGCCATAGAACGCCGTGCCTTCGCCTGGCGGGAGCTGCATGCTGTTCGCGACGATGCGTTCGAGTAGCTGGCCGCCGCTCAAGTCGCCGAGGTAGCGCACATAGGCGTGCGCAAGCAGCAATGCAGGGTCGGACTCGGCAATGTCTTCCAACCGCGCCACATAGGCCTGCGCGGCCGGCTGCAAGTCCACGACATCGCGCCATGAACCATCGCCATGGATGGCATCCAGATCGGCTTGCAGCAAGGCCGTGCGCGCCAGCCCGGGCAGCAACACCGCCGCGATGGCCGGGTGGTCTGCATGCCGCGCCAGCGCCGGCTCCAAGGCCGCATAGATCGCATGCAGGTTCCGCAAGAGGCCGACATACGGCTCCCGCGCCATCCGGCCCCTCAACAACTCGCCCATGAACGGGCTGCGCTCGGCCTCGGTGTGGAGCGTGCGGGTTTCGGTCTTGAGGCGTTCGGCCAGGCTCGTGGTCACACGGCGCTCCATGCAGGATGAAGCGTTCGATCATAAGCAGCGGATCGCTTCGCCCTACTTCGTCGCCACCTCCACCCGTCGAGCCTTCGGGTCTTCGCCCGCCACGTTGGCTTCGGCCGACTGCGGCTTGTCGAGCACCACGCGGTCGGCGGCGATGCCGGCGGCCGTGAGGGCGTCTCGCACGGCGAAGGCGCGTTGCTTGGCGAGTTCCTGGTTCTGCGCCAAGTCACCTGCTGCGGAGTGGTAGCCGGAGATCGTCGCCTTGGCGGCGGGGTCGGCCTTGAGCGCTTCGATCACCGGCTCGAGCGATTGGGCTGCGTCGCTGGCCAATGTCGATGAGCCGACGGCGAACAGCAGCGTCGCGCCCTTGCCCGATGCCGCCACCGGCGCGCCGGTTGCCATCGCCGCGGCTGCATCGGCCACCGCGGCCGACGCTGCTGCGCCTGGCGACTGCACCGTGATGCGCGTCAGCTCCGGATGGGTGGCCAGCATGCTGGTGCCGTACATGGGCTTGAAGGCGCCCTGGTGGCAGGTGGCGCAGTTGAGCTTGGGCACGTCACCTGTCGCGCCGAGGCGCGTGGCGGGGAAGGTGCCGGCGAGCGGTTCGAGGAACTGGGTGTTGAGGTCGCGTGCCATGCGGATGCCGTACCAGGCGGTCGCGCGCTGCGGCGTGCTGCTGTCCCACGCGGCGAAGGACCGGGTGTTGTGGCAGTAGGTGCAGTTCACGCCGAGCGATTCCGACATGTGCGTCATCAGCGAATACGTCCACTCGGTCTGCTTGATCGACTGCCGGTTGCCGGTGGGCAAGGCCGTTGTGCCGACCACGCGGATCTCGGCCGGTGACTGCTGCAGGAACGGCGTGAACGGGTCGTAGGGCAGCGAGGCCAGGCCGGCGGCGGGCGCGGGCTTGTTCTGCCCGGCGTCGCTGCCGGCGTAGCTGCCGGCCTGCTTTTGCGGCGCGGCGTTGAACCACACGTTGTTGGGCACCGGCTGGCCGCGGTGGCAGGTGTAGCAGGTGACGCCGGTTTCGGCCACGTGCGTTTTCCAGTCGGTGTTGATGTGCTTGGTCATCTGCAGCATGCGCCGCGCGACGACCTTGGTGTAGAGCGTGTCTTCGGCGAAGTTGGTCGTGTGGCAATAGGTGCAACCTTGTTGCGGCGCGACCCATGCCGTCATCGAGACCATGAGCCGCGTGAACTCGCCGACCCCCAACTCACCCAGTACCTGCACGTTCTTGAAGACGGTCTTGGAGGCCGGCCCGCCCTCGGGCACCGGTGGCGTATCCACCGGCACGGCATTGGCCGATGCGGCCGCCGCCACGCTGCGCGGGTTATAGATCTGCTCCATGCCGGTGCCGCGGTAACCGCGCTGCACCGCATCGACCGGCGGCCGCTCGCAGCCGGCCAGCAACGTGACCGCGGCGATTAAACCGGTGAGACCCAAGGCCCGCCACGAAGCTCTTGCGATGCGCATCATGGCTTGACTCCTTGCAAGGTCGAGGGGTCGATCACCGGGGCAAAAACCGCCGGGTAGATCGGCGCCACATGGTGCTTCACGGCCCAGAGATACCAGTTGTCGACCACCGTGCCGGTGAGCAGGATGCCGATGCCGCCGACCAGCGGGCACAGCACCGCGAACCACCAGGCCCAGCGGTGGATGGATTCCATCGTGGCGTTGAAGCCCATGGTCCAGCGCCAGAACAGGGCCGCGCGTTCGGAGGCTGTGCCGCGGTCCACGATCTGCTCGATCTCGCGCTCACCGCCGAAGCGGCTCACCGCCAGGATGGTCGCGCCGTGCATCGCGAAGAGCAGCGTCGCGCCGTAGAGGAACGCGATCGAGAGCATGTGGAAGGGGTTGTAGAACAGGTTGCCGTAGCGGATGGAGAACGCCGCCGTCCAGTCCAGGTGCGGGAAGATGCCGAAGGGCACGGCCTCGCCGAAGCTGCCCATCAGCAGCGGGCGGATGAAGCCCAGCACCAGCATCAGCCAGATCGCCGCGGCAAAGGCCCAGGCCACGTGCGTGCCCATGCCGAGCGCCCGGGCGCGGCGGTACATGCGGGCCCACCAGAGCAGCACCGAACTCGTCATGAAGAAGCCCGCCATCAGCCACCAGCCGCCCTGGTTGAGCGGCGGGAAGAGGTGCAGGCCGTTGCCGGGCGGCGGCGGTTCGAGCGCCAGCCACGGCAGTTGCCGCACGAACTGGATCGGGTTCCAGTTGACCGAGGCCAGCATGTTGAGCCCGATGATCTCGATGCAGATGAACATGCACATGGCCGAGGCCAGGCCAAGCCAACCTAGGTAGATGGGGCCAATCTGCGCATCGCCCAGCTTGCCGATCCAGTGCACATGGATGGGCCGGCCTTCGCGCTCCTTGTTGCCACGGGCCAGCGGCACGCCGGGGTAGGCAGGCGCCAGCGCCTGCACGCGGGTGAAGATGTTCTGGTACTCAGCCATCAGGGTCTCCTTGGGCTGTGATGTGTGTTCGTTCAATTTGCCCAAATGGGGAGGTTGAGCCACCAGCTCCACCATTCCGGCCAGCCGCGGGTCCAGAAGGGACCGCTGATCACGATGCAGATGGCGCTCCAGAAGCCGGCCGAGAGCGCCAGGAAGAGGCCGAGCCGGTGGATGCCGAGCGTGCCGATCGAGTAGCCGATGGTGTCGCGGAAGAAGGTGTTCTCATGCTCTGCGGTCTTCACCACTTCGCCCTTCTTCGGGTTGGTGGCCGAGAGGATGAGCGCGCCATGCAACGAGAGCGCAAAGGTGGTGGCGAAGAAGAAGCTCACCGCCAGCATGTGCGCCGGGTTGTAATGGAAGTGCAGGTACTGGTAGCCGGTGTTCGACACCCAGTCGAGGTGGCTCATGATCCCGTAGGGGAAGCCGTGGCCCCAGGCGCCGAGCAATATCGGGCGGATGACCGTGAGCGTCACATAGGCAAAGATCGCCACGCTGAATGCAAACGGCACGTGGTAGCCGATGCCGAGCTTGCGGCAGATCTCGACCTCGCGCAGCGCCCATGACACGAAGGAGCCGATGGCACAGATGGTGATGAGCTGCCAGAGCCCGCCTTCCATCAGCGGCGCCATTCGGAGGCCGTATTTGATGTCGGGTGGCGCGATCGATATCTGCCACAGGTTCCAGGTGCCGCCCTGCGAGGCGCCCCACACGATGAGCAGCGTGCCCACCGTGGCGAAGAAGATGGTGGTGACGCCGAAGAAGCCGACGAAGAACGGCCCGACCCAGAAATCGAACAGGTCGCCGCCCATCAGCGTGCCTCCGCGAACGCGATACTTTCTCTCGAAGCTGAGCATGGCCATGGTGTGTTCCTCGCGTCGCGCAAATGCTGTGCAACTGCTTTCTTTGCTGCCGCTACTGCCGCTACTGCCGCTGATGCGGACTGCTTTTTGTCTCCAACCTCCTGTCGGGGCCCGGCCCCGGCGGGCAGGGCCGGGCGCTGTGCCCGGACCTTGCCCGCCGTTGCGCGAGCCCTGCCGCTACTTGGGCGCGGGCGCCGTGGCCGGTGCCGGCATCGGCGACATCTGCCCTGCGGTGGTCATGCCCTTGCGTGGGCCGTCCAGCCAGTTGAAGCGGTCGGTGCTGAGCAGGATGAAATGAATCACCAGCGCCAGCACGAACAGGAACGTGAACAGGGCGATCAGCGTCCTGCGAGGGTCGAATAATTTCCAAATGCGCCACATGTCTTGTCCTCCTATGTGTGCTGGGGCTAGGCGGTGAAAGCCACCGCGATGTAGGCCATCGCCACTTCCTTGGCGTCATGGACGATGGACGCATACCCCGCTGCCCCCGGCAGCCACGGACGCCATTGCCACGCCAGGAAGTGCGCGACGATGGCGATCAGCGTGAAGATGATGAAGCTCGTCATGAATATGCTGTGAAACTCTTTGGCTTCGGAGTCCGTTAATCCGGACAGGGAGCCTTCCCTCAGGTCTGCCATGGTGATTTCTCCAGAAAGGCCACGTGGCCGTTACCGCTTGCCTGCCCCGCGGCGGGGCTCACTGCGGCATGCGCCGCAGCAATCTGTGCGCCCGTGATGCACGGGCGAATGTTCGAATGCTTCTTGTGAGCCAAGTTCATGTGAGCCGCGTTCATGCGGGCTCCCCTTGTCGCAGCGCGTTGCGCGTGCGCTCCACACGGTCTGCGGTGATGCGCTCTTCGCCGGCGCGCTTCGCATCGCGCTCCGCGCGGTCACGCAGGCGCTTGGCGGCCGAGATCTGCACGAGCACCGGCTCGGTGTCGACGAAATCAGCGAGCAGCTGCTGCGCATCGTCGTCCCACGGGCTGGACTCTTCGGCCAGCAGCCGCGCGGGGGTGGGGTCGACCTTGTCCATCTCGGTGCCCAAGGGCAGGATGTGGAACAGCGCATCGAAGAGCGCGTTGCAGAACTCCTGTATCAGGTAGGTCGCGCCCGCATAACCCATGAAGGGCGTGCCGGTGTGGCGGCGGATGATGGGCAGCGGGAACGAAGCCGGGATGAAGGTAGTCTTCATCATGCCGCCACCGCCGCATTCGGCCAGGTAGATGCGCTCGTTGTAGCTGCCGTAGAGCACCAGCGGCGTCTTCTCATGGACCAGGCGGCGTACTTCTTCGTTGTCGGTCTTGGCGCCGGGTTTGCGGGCCACCGCGAAGTGGCAGGGCAGGCCCATCTCGTCTTCGAGAAAGTGCTTGATGCCGCGCGTGTAGGTTTCGTTCGCGACCACGCCGAAGCTCGCGGTGCCGAAGAAATCCTGCGTGACCGAACGCCACAAGTCCCAGATCGGCTTGACGGTGCTGTGCTTCTCGCGCTCGATGAAAGGCTCCGGGTCCAGCCCCAGCAATTCACCGAGCGAGCGCAGGAACTTGGTCGTGCTGTGCAGGCCGATCGGCGCTTGCAGATAGGGCCGTTCGAGCGCCTCGCACAGCATGCGGCCGAACTCGCGGTACATGCAGATGTTCACATCGGCTTCGACCAAGCGCGACACATCGGCCAGATGGCTGCCGAGCGGGAACACCATGTTGATCTCGGCACCGATGCCTTGCACCAGGCGGCGAATCTCGGCCAGATCACTCGGCGAATTGAAGGTGCCGTAGCTGGGGCCGATGATGTTGACTCTGGGCCTTTCGGTAGCCGGCCTTTCCGCGAACGGCTTGCGCGCCGGTACTTTCTTCAGGCCGTATTCCGACCAGAGCCAGAACATCGCGCGGTTGGCGCACTGCCACTGGTCTTCGTCGATGGTGCGCGGCAGAAAGCGCTGGATGTTGGTGCCGGATGGCGTCACGCCACCGCCGATCATCTCGGCGATCGAGCCTGTGACCACGACGGATGGCAGGTCGGGGTCGAGCGCAGCATGGGCTCTGCGCATCGAGCCTTCGGTGCCTTCGCGTCCGAGCTGTTCTTCGGCCAGGCCGGTGACGACGATGGGCAGCTCGTGTGGCGGCAAGGCATCGGTGTAATGCAACACCGAAGTCACTGGCAGGTTCTCGCAACCGACCGGGCCGTCGATGACGACTTGCAGGCCCTTGATGGCGGTGAACACATACACCGCACCCCAGTAGCCGCCGGCACGATCGTGGTCCAAAACCAGCATCAGACCATCTCCTCTGCTTTGCGCTTCTTCGCGAGCTTGACGGCCTGTCGCCGCTGTTCGGCCTTGAACTCCGGCCGGTCCTGCGGCACACCGTGGGAGGCTTCCCACACACCCGCGGCATGGGCCGTGCCGGTGCTGCCGAAGAACTCCTTCATCTGCTCGAAGCGGGCCTTGTTGCCGATGGCCGCATTGATCACCGTCGCAAGTGAGCCGGCACCCGCAGGCCCCATCAACGGCCGGGCCGAGATGAGGTTGGTGAAGTAGAGCGCCGGGATGCACAACTCCTTGGCGGCCTGCACGACGGGCGTGGTGCCTATGGCCAGATCAGGCTGCCATTCGTGCATCGCCGCCAGGTCTTGTTCGAGCGACGCGCGGAACTGCACGTGCACGCCCTTGGCTTGCAGCCACTGCAGATCGGCCTCGTTCCACGGCGTGCGCGGGCAGGCGCTGCCCACGTAGCGCAAATCGGCTCCGCTTTCGACCAGCAGGCGGCCGACCAGCAGCTCCGAACCTTCGTAGCCGCTCAGCGTGATGCGGCCCTTGATCGGCATCCTGGCGAGTGCGCCTTTGATGGCCGGCAGCATGCGGTTCTTGGCGGCATCGATCTTGTCCTGCGCCACGTTGGTGGCGTTGCCGATGGCTTGCAGCCAGGCTTCGGTGCCGTCGTGGCCGACCGGCGCCGAGCCCACGATGACGCGACCGGCCGCATCGAACTCGCGGATGCTCGCGGTGTAGAAAGGGTGGATCGCGGCGACGGCGGCGCAATCGAGCGCGGCATACAACTCGCGCCATTCGCGTGTGGGCACCACAGGCCCGGTGGCCAGCCCCATGGGTTCCAGCATCATGCCGATGATCATCGGATCGGCAGGGAACATCTCGCCGAGCAGGGTGATGGTGGGCTTGGCGGAACGACCCGCACGAGGCGCTTGCACCGGCCCGGCCTGGACCTCGGCACGCGCGTATTTCAGCATTGCACCGGCCAGCACATCCTTCGCCTCGGCATGCGTCGGCACGCCGAAGCCGGGCACGTCGATGCCGATGATGCGCACGCCGTTGATTTCCTTCGGCAGGATCTGCAGCGGCACGCCGCTGGCCGTCGGCACGCACAGGTTGATGATGACGATCGCGTCGTACAGGGCCGGATCGGCTTGTTTGTAGACGGCTTCGCGAATGTCTTCGAAGAGCTTGCCGGTGACCAGCGATTCGCTGTTGAACGGCACGTAGCCCACGCTTCGCCGCGCGCCATAGAAGTGCGAGGTGAAGGTCAGGCCGTAGACGCAGCAGGCCGAACCCGAGAGGATGGTCGAGGTACGGCGCATGCGCAGGCCGACGCGCAAGGAGCCGAAGGCCGGGCACATGCTTTGCGGTTGGTCGTGCGGGCCGGCTTTTTCGTTGCGCGGATAGTCCTTGGCGTATCGATCCAGAACGTCGGATTTGCCGGCGGACTTGGCTGCAGCCAGCATCGCTTCGCCGCCCGAGTGGCAGCCCATGCCGTCGCCTTCGATGGCGGTGGCCACCTTGAGCGGGACGATGGGGATGGTGGTCGCGTTCACCGATCAAACCTCGTCATAGACGACTTCGAGCGTCTGCTTGACGACTTCTTTCTTGCCACACATGTCGAACTGCGTGGCCGGTTCCAACACCACATCGCGCCCGACGGAAGCGGCTGAGAACAAGCCCAACAAGGCATCCTGCGTCATCGGCTTCGGCCGCACCGGCAGCGACGTGCCGACGTTCTCGGCGAGTTCCTCGAACATCGGCCCCCAGGGCGACCCAGGCCGGCCGATGATTTCGTAGCTGGCGCTCTTGCGGCGGATGTCGTCGTTGGCGGGGATCACCGAGAGCACCGGAATGCCGACGGCCGAAGCAAAGGCAGTGGCTTCGCCGGTGCCATCGTCGCGGTTGATCACCATGCCCGCCACACCGACGTTGCCGCCGAGTTTGCGGAAGTATTCGACCGCGCTGCAGACATTGTTCGCGACGTAGAGCGATTGCAGGTCGTTGCTGGCGACGACGATGACCTTCTGGCACATGTCGCGGGCGATCGGCAGGCCGAAGCCACCACAGACCACGTCGCCCAGGAAGTCGAGCAGCACGTAGTCGAAACCCCAGTCGTGGAAGCCGAGCTTTTCCAGCAACTCGAAGCCGTGGATGATGCCGCGCCCGCCGCAGCCGCGGCCGACTTCGGGGCCGCCGAGCTCCATCGCATACACGCCGTCGCGCTTGAAGCAGACATCGCCGATCGCGACCGCTTCACCGGCCAGCTTCTTCTTCGAGCTGGTCTCGATGATGGTCGGGCAGGCGCGCCCGCCGAACAGCAGCGAGGTGGTGTCGCTCTTGGGGTCGCAGCCGATCAGCAGCACCTTCTTGCCCTGCTGCGCCATCATGTAGCTGAGGTTGGCGAGCGTGAAGCTCTTGCCGATGCCGCCCTTGCCGTAGATCGCGATGATCTGGGTCTCTTTCGTCACCGGCGCAGTGGAGACCGGCGGCGGCTCGATGGCGGCTTCGGCGCGCAAGTCCTTCATCATGAACGTGACCGGCTTGGTGGCGGATGCCGTGAGGTCGGCGGTAGCGGCGAGGTTCATGTGCAATGTCTCCAGTCGAGAACCATCTTCAGACAGGCCGGATCGCCGAAGGCGGTGCGGTAGGCGGCGTCGGCCTGCATCGCGTCGGCGCGGTGGGTGATCAGGCCGTCGAGCGAGAGGCGGCCCGATTCGGCAAGTTGCTTGACGGCAGCCAGGTCGCCCGGCTGCCATTGCGCGGCGACGCGCAGGCGCGCCTCGCGCATGAAGGCGGGCGGGAAGAGGAAGGAGAGCGGCTCGTCGTAGAAGCCAGCCAGCACGATTTCGCCACCGAAAGCGAGGCGGCCGATCAGCGTGTTCAGCAGCGATGAATCGCCGCTCACATCGCAGATCGAGTGGTAGTCTTTGTGGTTGTCTTCGGTCGGGTCGATGACGCTGTAGCCCTCGGCCCCTTCGCGGCGTGCGGCGCTGGTCTCCCAGACCACCGGCGAGGCGCCGGCCGCCACCGCAAGCCGGGCGATCATGCGGCCGAGCACACCGTGGCCGATGATCAGATCAGGCTGGATCTGGCCAGGTCCGGAGGTGGCGTGGTAGGCCGTGGCGGCCAGTGCGAGCAGCACACCCTTCTCACCCAACCGCTCGTCGAATGCGATGGTTCTGGCGCCGGGCAACACGACCCGCGCCGCCGCGCCGCCGAAGAGACCGCGCACATCGCCGAAGCACTTGGCGCCCGGTACGAACACGCGGTTGCCGACCACGCTGCCGGACCGCGAGCCGGCCTGCACGATGCGCCCCACCGATTCATAACCCGGCACCAGCGGATAGCCCATGCCCGGGAAGGCCGGCATGCGGCCCGACCACAGCAAGCGCTCGGTGCCAGTGCTGATGCCGCTCCACTCGATGTCGACCACCACGTCTTCATCGGTCGCGGGGTTCAGCGGCAAGCGGCTGAGCACGAGTTGCTCAGGCTGCTGGAGGACGACGGCGAGCGTGTTCACGTGGAAAACCTTGTGGCCGGCGGGCAGCCTGCGAACACGTTCGGTGGAGAGGATGGGAACTGCTTCACGATGAATGTCATCCTAGGCTTACTAATTGAAGTGTCAATACAACATTACATTCAAAACCACAGGGTTTGTACTGCCGACGTGACACCGATGGCCTTACAGCGATGGCGCAGTGCCCACCACCGCATGCATCAGCCGGGTCTGCAGCGGCAGCCGCGTGGGTAGCAGGCGCATGCCGGTGAAGCCCGTCGCCTGCAGCAGCGCGATCAATTGCTCTGCCGTGCGCGGCCGCCCGCGGCCCATGGCGAGCAGGTAGAAGCCGAAGTACGCATCGCCCATGGGCTCGGCGCCGCGCGTTCCGGCCATGGGCTCGGCCAGCAGCAGGCTGCCGCCCGGTGGCAGGGCCGCGTGTACCGCGCGCAGGATGGCGAGCACGCGCGCATCGTCGTGGTCGTGCACCACGCGGATCAGCGTGGCAAGGTCGGCGCCGCGCGGCAAGGGGTCGGTGAGGAAGCTGCCGCCGGCGGAGGTGGCGCGGTCGACGAGGCCGTGCGCGGCAAAGCGGCGGCGCGCGCGGTCGGCGACGGCTGGCAGGTCGAACAGCATGAGTTGCAGGCCCGGCGTTCGGGCCGCGGCGGCCGTCAAAAAAGTGCCATCGCCGCCGCCCACATCTAGCACGCAGCGGTGCCGCGCCATCGGGTAGGCATCGAGGATTTCATCGGCGACCAAGGGCTGGGAGGCCGACATCAAGGCCGAATAAGCGGCCACGCGCTCATCGCCCAACTGGCTCGGTGCCTGCGCGCCGGCGTACGGCCAGTAAATTGCCAAGGCGCCCTCACCCGCCCGGCCGCGCAGCAGCGCCACCGGGTCGCGCAAGTCCTGGTAGAGCGCGGCATGGTGCTCGACCATCGCGGTGACCGGCGTGTTGCCGACCAGCGGCGCGCCGCGCTCGCCCAGGCCATAGCGGCCGTCGCTGCGGCGTTGCACGAGCTTCAGCGATTCGGCGGCGGCGAGCAGCGTTTGCGCGGCCTCGGGCGTCATTTCGAAGCGGTGCGCCAGCGTGCGCAGATCGAGCGGGCCGGCGGCCAGCACATCGAACAGGCGCAGGCGCACGCAGGCCAGCAGCACCTGCGAGTAGACGAAGCCCGCGACCAGATCGAAGAGCGCACGCGCTTCGCGGCGGGCGATCCAGCGGGTGAGCGGAAAGCCCGCGGCCCAGCGCTGAAACAAGGGGCTGGCGAGGTGCTTGTCTCGCCAGGCGAGCCAGCGGTCGGCCACAGCGCCCATGGTTATAGCCGGGCCGTGTTCACGGTGAGGTGGCCATCAAGCAGCGGCGCGCAGCAGATCGGCACACATCGCTTGCGGCACCAGCCGCTCAGCTTCCATGCGCACCAGCGCCCGCAGCTGATCGGCGCCCTTGCAAGGTGGCACAGCCTCGATGGCGCCGGCCACCAGATGATCGAAGAGAGCGATCGCGCCCTCCAGCCCCAGCTCGGCAGCGGCGCTGGGGCGCAGCAGTGCGGCATCGCGACCCACCGGCTTGCCGAGCACCAGCGGGTCACCGGCCACATCGCGGATGTCGTCGGCCGCCTGGTAGGCCTCGCCCAGCCAGTCGCCGAGCGCACGCCAGGGGGCGGCATTGGCGCCGGCCGCCTGCGCGCCAGCCATGGTGGCGGCCGTGAAGAGCGCGCCGGTCTTGGCCCGCTGGTATTGCGTGAGCGACACGCGCGGCTCGCATTCCCAAGCCTGGCCGGCAACGATGCCGAAGGGCATGCCCACGCCGTGCGAGATGGTGGCCAGCAGTGGCGCCAGGCGCGCCGGCGATTGGGTGGCGGCCTCGGCCAGCGCCTGGAAGGCCAGCACGATCAGCGCATCACCCGCCAGCACCGCCAGGCTTTCGCCATAGGCGTAGTGCACCGAGGCGCGGCCGCGTCGCGTGGTGGCGTTGTCGAAGCATGGCAGGTCGTCGTGAACGAGCGAGGCGCAGTGCAGCAGCTCGATGGAGGTGGCGGCGGCTTCCGAGAGGCCCGGGTCGTCGTCACCACAAGCCTGCGCCACCGCCAGGCACAACTGCGGGCGGATGCGCGCGCCCCCCGGAAACACCGCATGCCGGATGGCGCCTGCCAGTCGCGGCGGGCCCCCGGGGGCCTCGCTGCCGGCAATGGCCGTGGCCAGGGACTGCTCGATACGGGTCATGGGTTTCATGCGTGTTCGCCGCGAGGGCGTCGTGGGGGAGGAAGCTGTTGCGGGGCCAATCTCGGTGTAATTTTTATATTTCACAATCAAGTGTAAATTAGCATAGACACATGGACTTGCAGCGTCAACAGGCAAAACCGCAGCCATGCGAAGGAACCCGCCATGCCGGCAAAGCGTGAACACGTGGTCGTCGTCGGCGCCGGTGTGGGCGGGCTCACAGCCGCGCTCGAACTCGCGGCGCAAGGCGTGGAAGTGTTGGTGCTGGAGCGCAGCGCACAACCGGGCGGCAAGATGCGCGAGGTCAACGTGGCCGGCGCGGGCATGGACGCCGGCCCCACCGTCTTCACCATGCGCTGGGTCTTCGAGGAACTCTTCGCGAGCGTCGGTGTGCAGCTCGGCGATTGGCTCAGCTTGCAGCCGGCCAGCGTGCTCGCGCGGCACGCTTGGGGCGAGAGCGAACGGCTGGATTTGTTTGCCGACATCGCCCGCTCGGCCGACGCTGTCGGCCGCTTTGCGGGCAGCGCCGAGGCGCGCGGCTACCTCGCCTTTTGCGAACGCGCGCGGCGCATCTACCGAACGCTGGAAGCGCCGTTCCTGCGCGGCACGCGGCCGACACCGATCTCGCTCGCCACGCGCGTGGGCTGGCGCGGCCTGCCGGAGCTGATGCGCATCTCGCCGATGGCCACCATGTGGGGCGAACTCGGCCGCTACTTTGCAGACCCGCGCCTGCGCCAGTTGTTCGGGCGATATGCCACCTACTGCGGCTCATCGCCCTTCCAGGCGCCCGCCACGCTGATGCTGGTCGCGCATGTGGAGCAGGACGGCGTGTGGATGGTCGAAGGCGGCATGCACCGCGTGGCGCTCGCGCTGGCGGCGCTTGCCGCACGCTTGGGCGCGCAGTTCCGTTATGGCGCGCATGTCGACGAGATCATCGTCAGGAACGGTCGGGCCAGCGGGGTGCGGTTGAGCAGTGGCGAGCAGATCGACGCGAGCGCCGTCGTCTTCAATGGTGATGTGGCCGCGCTCGCCGCCGCGAAACTCGGTGCTTCGTCGAAGCGAGCGGTGCCACACACCAACCTGCACAACCAATCGCTCTCGGCCGTCACCTGGAACCTGCTCGCACCGGCGCAAGGTTTCCCCCTGCTGCGCCACACGGTGTTCTTCTCGGACGATTGCCGCGCCGAGTTCGACAGCCTCTTCTGGCGATGCGAACTGCCAGCATCGCCCACCGTCTATGTGTGCGCGCAGGACCGCGATGACGGGGATAACAGCGATGACGCGCATGCCACGTCAAGACAACCCGAACGCCTGATGTGCCTCGTCAACGCCCCGGCGCGCGGCGACGGCAAGCCCTTCACCCCCACGGAGCTCACACGATGCGAAGCGCGAACCTTCGAGAAGCTGGCACGCTGCGGCCTGCAGATCCAGCGCAGCCCGCAGACCACGGCGATAACGACGCCGGCGGACTTCGAGCGCCTGTTCCCGGCAACGGGCGGGGCGCTGTACGGCCAGGCATCGCACGGGTGGAAGGCCTCGTTCACGCGGCCGGGCTCGCGCAGCCGGCTGCCGGGCCTCTACCTGGCGGGGGGCAGCACGCATCCCGGGCCGGGCGTGCCGATGGCGGCGCTGTCGGGCCGGCTGGCCGCGGCGAGCCTGCTCGCCGACCGGCCCCCGATGCACGTGGCGGCCCCGCGCCCTTCGACGCCGCCGTGGCCGCCGGCGGCTACACCTGGTGGTACATCGACGCCCTGAGCGACGACGGCGAACAAGGCATCACCGTCATCGCCTTCATCGGCAGCGTGTTCTCGCCGTACTACGCCTGGGCGCGGCGCCGCACCCGCTTCGGTGCGGCCGACCCGCTGAACCACTGCGCCGTCAACGTGGCGCTCTACCGCCGCGGCGGCGCCAGGCACTGGGCCATGACCGAGCGCGGCCGCCGCCAGGTGCAGCGCACCGCCACCTCGCTCGCCATCGGCCCCAGCAGCCTGCGCTGGGTCGATGGCACGCTGGTGATCGCGCTGGACGAAGTCACCGCGCCCTGGTGCACGAAGCTGCGCGGCGAGGTGCGCGTGACGCCGGCTGCGATCATCGACCGCAGCTTTGCGCTCGACGCCCTCGGCCTGCACCGCTGGCGGCCGATCGCGCCGGTCGCGCGCGTGGAGGTGCACATGAGCCACCCGGGCGTGGCGTGGTCGGGGCCGGGCTACGTCGATTCGAACAACGGGCGCGCGCCACTCGAATCGCACTTCAGCCGCTGGGATTGGTCGCGCGCGGCGCTCTCGGGCCAGCGCAGCGCGGTGCTGTATGACGTGACGCGGCGGGATGGAAGCGAGATGGCGCTCGCCCTGATTTTCGATGCGGGCGCGTTCGATTCGAGTGTGTTCCACACGCTCGACACGGAGCCCTTGCAGACCTTCATGCCGCCACCGCGAGCCGTGCTGCCGCCCACCGGCTGGCGCGTGGCGCGCCACACGCGCTGCGATGCGGGCCGCGCGGCCAGCGTCACCCGCACGCTGGAAGACGCACCGTTCTACACGCGCTCCCAGCTCAGCACCCACCTCTGCGGCGAGCCTGCGAGGGCCGTGCACGAAAGCCTCTCGCTCACGCGCTTCGACACCTGTTGGGTGCAAAGCCTGCTGCCGTTTCGGATGCCGCGAGTCTCGGGTCGATAACGCGCAAGCGGCGAGCTACTTCCTGATTGGCAGCGCGTTCAGCGGGATGCGCAGGTAGGCCACGCCGTCGTCGTCGGTCGGTGGCAATTGCCCTGCCCGCACGTTGACCTGGATCGAGGGCAGGATCAGCGTGGGCACCTCGAGCGTGGCATCGCGAGCGGTGCGCATGGCCACGAACTCGTCTTCGCCGATGCCGTCCCGCGCGTGGATGTTGTGGGCGCGCTGCTCGGCCACTGAGGTGCGCCAGGCAGCCTCGCGGCCTTCGGGTGGGTAGTCGTGGCACACGTACATCATGGTCTCGGGCGGCAAGGCCAGCAGGCGGCGCATGGAGCGGTAGAGCTGCCGCGCATCGCCACCGGGAAAATCGGCCCGCGCGCTGCCCACATCCGGCATGAAGAGCGTGTCGCCGACGAACACCGAGCCATCGACGAGGTAGGCCATGTCGGCCGGCGTGTGGCCGGGCACGAGCAGGGCGGTGGCTTCGACCTCGCCGATCATGAAGGTCTCGCCATCCCGAAACAGATGGTCGAACTGGCTGCCGTCGGGCAGGAAGCTGCGCTCGAGGTTGTAGATTTTCTTGAAGGTCTGCTGCACCACGCGAATGTTCTCGCCGATCGCCACACGGCCGCCGACCCGCTCGCGCAGGTACTGCGCACCCGACAGGTGATCGGCATGCGCATGCGTCTCCAGGATCCACGCCACCTGCAGGCCGTGCTCGGCGACGCAGGCCAGCACCTTGTCGGCCGATGTGGTGCCGGTGTGGCCCGACTTGAAGTCGTAGTCCAGCACCGGGTCGATCACCGCCGCCTGGTGCGTGGCGCGGCACCAGACCACGTAGGTCACCGTCCACGTCCGGGAATCGAAAAAAGCCTGGATCGAACTGCGCTGGCTCATGAGATGCGCCACGGCGAAAAGCGCCTGCGTGGCAACGCACAATAAACCATCCGAATCTGCCAAGCCCTTGGCGCACAGAGGTCATCACCCATGGCTATCGATTGGAATGCATTCACGCCGTGGTCGGCGCTGGCCGGCGGCGCCCTCATCGGGTTGGCGGCGGCGATGTTCGTGTTGCTGCTGGGCCGGATCGCCGGCATCAGCGGCATCTTGGGTGGGCTGCTGGGTGACCTGTCGAGCGCGCCGTTCGACACGGCATCGACGCCGGCCGAGGGCGGCGTGGGCTGGCGCGCGGCCTTTATCCTCGGCATGGTCGGCGCGCCGCCGGTCTATGCGCTGGTCGCTGCGCTGCCACCGCTGCAGATCGACGCCGGCTACGGCACGCTGGTGCTGGCCGGGTTGCTGGTGGGCATCGGCACGCGGTATGGCTCGGGCTGCACCAGCGGCCACGGCGTATGCGGGCTCGCCCGGCTGTCACCGCGGTCCCTCGCGGCCACCCTCACCTTCATGGGCGCGGGCTTTGCCACGGTGTTCGTGATGCGGCACGTGCTCGGCTTTTGAGGGCCACGCGATGACTCTCATGGCTTCGCTTCTCGCCGGCCTGATCTTCGGCCTCGGGCTCATCGTCTCCGGCATGGCCAACCCGGCCAAGGTGCTCGGCTTTCTCGATCTGGCCGGCGCCTGGGACCCGTCGCTGGCGTTCGTGATGGTCGGCGCCATCGGCGTGGCAGCCGTGGCCTTCCGCGTGGCGCGGCATCGCAGCTCGACGCTGCTGGGGACCGAAATGAAACTGCCCACGTCGCGGACCATCGACAAGCGCCTGCTGGCCGGCAGCCTGCTCTTCGGCATCGGCTGGGGCGTGGCCGGTTTCTGCCCCGGCCCGGCGCTGGTGGCGCTCGGCATGGGCGAGGTCAAGGCCATCGTCTTCGTGCTGGCCATGCTCGTAGGCATCGGCATCTTCGAAGGGACCGAGCGCTGGCGGGGTGCCTCGCGGCGGCGGCTCGAAACCCGGGTGGAAGCTTGAGCCCGGCTCGATCGACGCGGGCGACGGCACGGTCTTCTCCTTGCTGTTGTCCGCTGTTCTGAGGATACGCAGGCATCGCACCGGGCTTGACATGGTCACAGCCGCTTAGACTTCTTGCGCCCCCGCACGGGCGAATCCGAGGCCTGCGACACGGGGCCGTTGCCGAAGCGAGATCTACGAAAGACGCCGCCGTTGTCGCCCCGATCACTCACTGTTTGTCTCGCCGTGGCTGCGCTGGCCTTCGCGACCTGGACCGACCGGGATTCGGAGCCGATACGGCGCTTCTGGCCCAGCGGCTTGCCCCCGTTGCCTGCGCTTTCGGCCATGCCGGACAAGCCCACCGGCAGCAACGCGGGTCAGGCCGTCGGCGGTCTGCGCAAATGCCGCAGGGGCGCGAACGTGGCCTACACCGATTCGGCCTGCCCGCCCGGCAGCCATGAAGAGGCCATCGGCGGTGGCTCACTGACCGTCGTGCCGGCGCAGCGCACGGCTCAGGAACCTGCCAAATCCCAAAGCCTCTTGCGCACGCTGAGCGGCTCTGAGCCCGGCGACTTGCAGCGAAAGCACATCGAGCGAGAGGTCGGCCCATGAACGCTACCCCTGCCACGGGGATCACACCGCCGGCTCGCAGCGCTTCGTCCCGGACGCGCCTTGGCCGCTACCTGGCGGCCCAGTGGCGCGGTGAATTGCCCTTTCCGCTGAGCTTCTGGCTGAACTGGGCAGTCCTCACAACGCTGATTGCCACGGCCTTGGGGCTGGAGACCATCCGCATCGACATGCTCGGCCAAGACTTGCGCTGGGGCAGCCTCACCGTGCTGATCGGCTGGCCAGCGATGATGGCGTTGGCAGCCTGGGGCGCCGTGGGCGCATGGCGATCCGCCAGCGCCCGCCAAGCGCTTGGCGCTGCGCCGCTGTGGCCCTGGGCGGCCAAGATCGGCATCGTACTCGGGCTGGTGTTCATGCTGGCGTCGGCGGTCGCGCACCTCGTGCCCAAAGCCGGCGGCTACGCGCAACTCGCGTGGGGCAGCGACCCGCTCGGACATCTGGACGCGGCGCTCTCGCCTGGGGGCCGCCGACTGCAGTTGAAGGGCATCGTGGGCATGGGCGACGCGGATCGCATCGATAGCCTGTTGCGCGGCGCGTCGAATGTGACGCTGGTCGAGATCGATTCCCCCGGCGGCCGTCTGGCCGAAGCCCGGCGCATCGCGCAACTCCTGCGCACACAGCCTCGCCACATCCGCGTGACCGGCGCCTGCGACGACGCCTGCGCCGTGATCCTGATGTCGGGCCACCGCCGGCAATTGGCGCACGGCGCACAAGTCGGCTTTCATCGCACGCCACATGCATCGTTCAACCCGCTGATGAAGTGGGTGGCTGATCGACAGCAGCAAGATGCCTATGTGCAGTCCGGCCTGCCCGAAGCCGTCGTCGCCCGCATGGCCAGGACCGCGTCGGCGATGGCCTGGCACCCCGACCCCGGTGACCTCGCCGCCACCGGCCTCGTCACCACGCCCGATCGGCCGTTCGAGATCGACCTGCCCTCGACGCGCGATGCGGCGGTTGCCGACTACATCGACGCGCTGCGCACCAATCCGGCGTGGCACGCCATCGAGCGCCGGTTCCCCGGCTCGATCGCCTCGGCCGCCGAACACATGCAAGCCGCACAAGCCCAGGGCGCCGACGAAGCCAGCACGCAAATCGAAGGGCAACGCACCGTCGAGCCGCTGATGCAAACACTGCTGCTCGGCGCAAGCCCCGAGTTGCGCATCCAGTTCATAGAACTGCTCTCGCAGCAACTCGACGCCGCCCGCGCACTCGGCCCCGACGCCTGCCGCGACCTGCTCGCCGGCGACACCGCCACCCGCGCCGCCCTTCCCGCCGCACTCGCCTGGCGCGAATCCACCTGGCTCACCGACGCCATGGCCGAGCCGCCCCGTACCACAGAGCGCCGCCGCCCTACCGCGCTCGAATCCGAAGTGGTGCGCCGCTCCCTGGGCGACCAGGCGCCGATGCTCTTGGCGCGCCTGCGCCAGCCCACCAGGTCAGGCCCGCGAGACACCAGCTGCGACAAATCGGCCGCGCTCATCGCCGCCGTTCTCAAGCTGCCCGTGGCCGAGCGGCGCCTTGCGGCGCGACTGGGGTTCGAGGGCGATGCTTCGCGGTAGACGACTGGCGTACGCTTTCTCGTGAACCTTGGTGCCATCGCGCGTCAGGCAGCCCGCTCCAGCGGCGGCATGTCATCGCCCTTTGCAACGCGCCAACGCACTCTGACCATCTCGTGAAAGCGCCGTGTGCCGAGGTTCATGAAGCGGTAGTTGATGTCTCGCATCTGCCGGATCGCTTCGATCAGCTCATCGGTCGTCGGCGATGGCTCAGACTTGAACAGCAGGATGCGGGCGGCGTCCCACTCGTCTTGCACGCTTTCCATTTCGCGCTGATCCTCGTCCCGCTCGAACAGCGCCGAGACCGCCTCGCGGTCGATGTTTTCCGCTCCACGGGACAAGGCGTCGTTTTCGATGACCTCGACGGCCGCGCGCAACTGCTGCAATGTTTCATCGCGCCGCTGCCTGGCCTTGGCCGGCTTGAAACTTTCAATGACCTCGTACCGAAAGCGCAAGCCCAGACGTAGCAATGTTGCCAGCAACCCGAAGTCGTTCTGAACCTCCGACAACGGCGCGACCACGGTGTCGACAAAATGCACGTGAAACCGGCACTCTCCATTCGTCAGCAACTCCTTCTTGGCCAATTGCGGCTGAAAGGATCCTCTATCGTTGTGATAGATCGCCTGCACCGGCTTGAATGATTCATTGTTGCTCGCGTGATAGATGCTGCGCTGCAATTGCACGAGCCAGCGGGTGTCCGCCGTTCGTTTCGCCGCGCGTCGTATATCGCCCCACTTCAATCGGCCACCCGGGATGAATCCGAACAGTTCGAGAGAAACCGGGTCGGATTCGACGCGCGCCTCGTCCGGAATGATCTCGCGCTCCAGACGGCCGGGGCGCGGCAACACGATGTCGATAAAGCGCTCGAACTGCTGGACCTTGGGGCCGCGGAAGTTTTCTTCCACCACCTCGATCTGCTTCAGGCGTGCGGGCAGATCGTTGAGCCTGGGCGCGTGCCGCGTGTTCAACGCGCGAGACACGCCCTGGTAGAGCACTTCGAGGCCACGTTCCGTGCCGAGTTCTCCACCCTGGTAGAGCGAGAGCGGGATCGGCAGTTCGCCGACTTGCATGCCCGAGTGGCAAATCGGGATGATCGGCACGCGCTTCATCCACGCCGCACCGATCTCGAACTGGACCCACGGCCGCTGGACCGATGCCTTGCTGCACAGCACAACCACTGCGGCAGCCTCGTCCATCGCGCGTTGCACGGCACTCAGCCAGTTGTCGCCGCCATCGATGCTGCCCACATCCGACGAGGTAAAGAATTCGACCAGGCCGAGAAAGTCCTCCTGCATCATCTTCTTGATGAGTGCGGCAACTTCTGCTTCTTCGGAGATGTGGCTGACGAACAGCCGGGTCGGATTTCTGAATTCGGTCGCCATGTTCCACCTCGCGATTGACCAATCCCGAAGATATAGTCGCTCGCGGGTGTATTTGCCTCGCCAAGAATAGGGAGGAGCGCCGAATCGACACCCCTAGGTTCGCTTGTGGCCTACAGCCGCTCCGCCGCGTCGAAGTCCAGTTCCACCTTCGCCCCGTTCGGGTCATAGCAGAAGAGCTGCCAGGTGCCGGCCCCGGCTTGTTGGCGGAGGTCGTACTTGGTGCCGCTGGCGTCGAAGCGGGCCTTGACGGCGCGGAGGTCTTGCGCGGTGAAGGCCATGTGGTCGATGACGCCGGCGCGTTGGGGCGGCACGGGGCGGTCGAAGTACATGTGGAGCACGGCTTGCGGGCCGCCGGCGTAGAGCCATGCGCCCGGGAAGCCCAGGTCGGGCCGGTGGCCGACCGCGAGGCCGAGCAGGCCGACGTAGAAGTCGAGTGTCTTGCGCTCGTCTTCCGCGATGATGGTGAAGTGGTTCATGCCGACGATCATCGGGGTCTCCTTGTCATGGGGTGAGGATCAACGCGCCGATGCTGCCACGCGATTCGAGCCGCGCATGCGCCCGGCTGGCCGCATCCAGAGAATAGCGTTCGATGGTCGGCGGCAGGATGGTGCCATCGGCCAGCGCATTCCACACGCGCTGCGCGCGCTCGACGAGTTGCGCGTTCGTGGCCACGTAGTCGAAGACCACCGGCCGCGAGAAGGTCAGTGACTTGGCCACCAGCGCATCGGGCGGCAGCGGCGTGAGCGGGCCGCTGGCCTGGCCGAGGCTGATCCAGTGGCCGCGGCGCGCGAGCGCGGCCAGGTTCTCGTCGCGTGCCGCATCGCCCAGGCCGTCGATGAGCACATCGGCGCCGCCGCAGGCGTGCTGCACGGCATCGGCAAAGCGGTAGTCGCGGGTGACGATCACCTGCTCGCAGCCGTGCGCACGTGCGACGCGGGCCTTCTCGTCGCTGGAGACCGTGCCGAGCACCGTCGCGCCCAACCGCCGTGCCCAGGCGCATACCAGCAGGCCGACGCCGCCCGCGGCCGCATGCACCAGCAGGCGCGTGCCGGGGCCCACATGGCCGAGGTCGCGCAGCAAAAAGTCGGCGGTGATGCCCTTGAGCAGCGTTGCGGCGGCGGTGTCGTCTTCCACCGACGCCGGCAGGCGCACAACCCAAGCAGCCGGCACGCAGCGCACGCTGGCATAAGCGCCCGGCACCGGGCCGAGGTACGCGACACGGTCGCCGGGCAGGATTCCGCTGACGTTCGCGCCGACGTCGATCACCGTGCCAGCCGCTTCCATGCCGAGCACGCCCGGCTCGCGCGCCGAGACCGGAAACATCGACGGCATCCAGCCGCGTCGCAAATACACATCGAAGAAGTTGACGCCGATCGCGCGCTGGCGGATGCGCACTTCGCCCTCGCGCGGTGCAGGCGCTTCGGCGTTCTCGGCACGCAGCACTTCGGCATCGCCATAACGATCGACGACGACGCGGCGTGTGGGCAGCGCCATCGCCGAAGGCATCGCAGAGGACTGACCGACGCTGCCCTGCGGACGCAGATCCGCGCCTTGTGCCAGGTGCCGCCGCAAATCCTCGAAGCCGGCCTCATACACCCCCTGCGCCACCATGTCGTGCAGCTCGCGCTCCCTGCCCGGCGGCGTGGCGAAGGTCGATTCCCAATGCCAGAAGGTGCGGTTGCCATCGGTGACCGGCTTCAGGCTCAGCGCCGCCACATAGCGCTGCAGCGGCACGGTCGCATCGACGATGCAATAGGTGCTGGTGTGTTCGGTGTCGGAGAGTGTCAGCAACTGCTCGCGGATGCGGTTGCCGTCTTTCAGCGTGAAGCTGCGGACGCAACCGACCTGGTCGCTGCGTTCATCGCCTTCGATGCGGCTCTGGTCGACCGCGCTGTGCCATTGGTCATGGCTGTTGAAGTCGCGCAGCACCGCCCATATGCGCTCGATCGGCGCATCGATGATGGTCGAACGAACAACGCGTTGCAGCATCTGCCAGTGCCTGCGCCGCCGCTAGCGGAAGTGCCGCTTCAAGGCATCGAACCCGCCCTGAAACACACCGCCGCCAATCGATTCGGTCAGCTCGCGTTCACGCCCCGGTGCGCATTCGAACTCGGCGCTCCATTCGGCAAAGCAGCGCCCGCCATCGGTCACCGGCGTGAGCTTCAGAGTGGCGATGTATTGCGTCACACCCATCGGGCTCTCGAGGATCTCGTAGACGCAGCTGTAGTCGTAATCGGAGAGCGCCAGCAGCTTCTCGCGGATCATGCCGCCGTCACGCAGATGGAAGTGGCGGATGCAGCCGACGCGGTCGGCCGGCTGGTTGTTCTCGATGCGGCTGTCGGCAATCAGCGGGTGCCATTGCGGCAGCCCGTTGAAATCGCGGATGCGCGACCACACGCTGTCGGCGCTGGCCTCGATCACGCTCGATGCATAGACCTGCACCATCGCCTATTCCTGCGCCGGGTTCGGCTTCGGCACGGCCGGTGGCAGCGAAGCCTGCGCGCCGCTCACGCTGCCCACCAGCCGCTGGATGTCGCCGCCCTCGATGCCGATCTCGCGCAGCAGTTGGTCGACGAGCGGCGCCTGCGCGCGGAAGCGCAAGGCCGAGTTCACCACGCCATCGGCGAAGTTGCCGCCGTGGCCGCCGCTTCCATCGCCGCCGCCGCCGCCCGACCCGCCGAAGCCATCGACCTGCAGGATCTTGATGCCCTCGATGCGCTCCATCGGCCGCACCGATTCGCGGATGATGCCCTCGGCTTTCTCCGCCAGCCGCATGCGCAGCGCCGCCATGCGCGCCTCGGGCGTGAGCATGTTGTGCGCCTCGTTCATCAGGCGCAGCGCTTCGGCCTCGATCTCGGCACGCACGCGCATCGCCATCGACCTGATCTTGTCGGCATCCGCATCGGCCTCGGCCTGTGCGCGTACCGCAGCGCCGCGGTCGGCACTCGCTGCCTTTTCGGCTTGCGCGGCCGAGGTCAAACGCAAGGCATCGCGCTCGGCCACTTGCGCCGCGCCGATCAGGTCGATCGCCTTCTTGCGCTCGGCCATCTCGACCTCGCGGGCGGTGAAGACCTTCTCTTCGGCCGAGATGGCAAGCGCGCGTGCGGTCTCGGCTTCGGCCTGGGCTTCGCTTTGTGACTTGCTCTCACGCGCGATGGCGATGGCGCGCTTCTGCTCCGCGAGCTCCATCGACATGCGGCGATCGATTTCTGCGCCCTGGATCGCACGCTCCTTGCCGATGCGCTCCTGCTCGATGGTCTGCTCCGAACGGATGCGCGCTGCGTCGATGGCCAGCTTGGCCGCGATCTGCGCGCCCTCCGAGGCCTGCTCGCGCTGCGCCCGTTCGGTCGCCACTTCGGAGCGCTGGCGGGCACGCGCAATCTCCACTTCACGCTGCTGGCCGAGCCGCGCGTATTCGCCTTCGCGTTCGATGTCGAGCGAGAGCTTTTCGGCCTCGAGGTTCTTGTTGCGGATGGCGATCAGCGTGTCTTGCTCCACATCGTTGCGCTGCTTCTTGCGGTGCTCGATCTGCTCGGTGAGCCGCGTCAGGCCTTCCGCATCGAACGCATTGCTGGGGTTGAAGAACTCCATGCCGGTCTGGTCGAGTTGCGTGAGCGATGCGGCTTCCAGTTCCAGGCCGTTCTTGGTCAGGTCTTCGGCCACCGTGTCTCGCACGCGCTTCACGTAGAGGCCGCGCTTTTCGTGCAGCTCTTCCATCGTCATCTCGGCCGCGGCCGTGCGCAGCGCATCGACGAACTTGCCTTCGACCAGCTCGCGCAACTGGTCCGGCTCCATGGTGCGCAGGCCCAGCGTTTGCGCCGCCGCAGCCACCGCATCGGGCTTGGCCGCCACGCGCACGTAGAACTCGGCGATCACGTCGACGCGCATGCGGTCCTTGGTGATCAGCGCCTTGTCACGCCCCCTGCTCACTTCGAGCCGCAGCGTGTTCATGTTGACGGGGATCACATCGTGCACGATGGGCAGCACGAAGGCGCCGCCATCGAGCACCACCTTTTGCCCGCCCAGGCCGGTGCGCACGAAAGCCCGCTCCTTGGAGCTTCGAAGGTAGAGCCAGTGAAGCAGCCAGACCGCGATGCCGACGATGATCGCGACCACGATCAGGCCGAGGATGAAGTTGCCGAATTGAGCGCCAGACATGGATGTGGTCTCCTGTGATCTTGTGAGTAACTAACTTATCGGGTCATGGCGACGAAACGCCGCGTGGTGTCGGTGAGCGCGGCTTCCACCGGCAGGCGCTCCATCGAACTGGCGCCGTAGAAGCCGTGGCAACCGGGGCATGCCGCGAGCACGCGCTGCGCGTCCTCCGGCGTCGCGATGGGGCCGCCGTGGCAGAGCACGATGACGTCGGGTTCTATGGCCTTTGCGGCTGCGGACCAGGCATCGATCTTCTCGATGCAGTCTTCGAGTGTCAGCGCCGTTTCCGCGCCGATCGCACCGCCTGTCGTGAGGCCGAGGTGGCACACGATGATGTCGGCACCAGCCTGGGTCATGGCCCGTGCATCGGCTTCGCAAAACACATAGGGCGTGGTGAGCAGATCGAGCGCCCGGGCCCGCGCGATCATCTCGACTTCCATCGCATAGCTCATGCCGGTCTCCTCCAGATTGGCCCGGAAGGTGCCGTCGATCAGGCCGACGGTGGGAAAGTTCTGCACGCCGGAGAAGCCGAGGGTGATGAGCCGGTTCAGGAATTCATCGGGGATCATGAACGGGTCGGTGCCGTTGATGCCCGCCAGCACCGGCGTGTGTTTGACGACCGGCAGCACCTCACGCGCCATCTCGCAGACGATCTCGTTGGCGTTGCCGTAGGCCATCAAGCCGGCGAGCGAACCGCGGCCGGCCATGCGGTAACGGCCCGAGTTGTAGATCACGATGAGGTCGATGCCACCCGCCTCTTCGCACTTGGCGGAGAGGCCCGTGCCAGCCCCTCCGCCGATGATGGGCAGGCCGGCGGCGATCTTGGCGCGAAAGCGCTGGAGCA
>JAMFRW010000572.1 GCA_026224975.1 Rhodoferax sp.
AAGAGACCTCGCGCGAGGCCATCAACGAAGTCGTCAAGCCCTGGCGCATCACCGGCGCGGTGCGGCCGTACAAGCCGGTCGGCTGTCTCGAATGCCGGATGACGGGCTACCGCGGCCGGGCCGGGCTCTATGAACTGCTGACCATCGGCGACGCCGCGCGCGGCCACATCCACCCCACGCTCGACGCCGCCAAGCTGCGCCATCAGGCGCTGCAAGACGGCCTGCGCCCGCTGCGCCTGGCGGGTGCGATGAAGGTGGCCGAAGGGCTCACCACGCTCGACGAAGTGCTGCGTTCCACGCCCGCGTGGGAGACCTGAAGCGGTCTCCGAGGCGACCGCAACGCTACGTGTAAACCACACACGAGGCCAGAAACCCGCTCCCTAGAATCGCCCGCACTACAAGAGCGAAGCGAGGAGCGCGGCGTGAAGATCAAAAGCCAACGGGATTTCTGGTCCGGGTTGATGTTCGTGGTGGCGGGCGTGATATTCGCCGTGGGCGCCACCAACTACTCGATGGGCACCTCGGCACGGCCAGGCGCGGGCTACTTTCCGCTGATCTTGAGTGTGATCATGGCCGTCCTCGGCGCGATCGTGCTGTTCAAGTCGCTCACCATCGAATCCGAAGGTGGTGACCCCATCGGCTCCATCGCCTGGCGCCCGCTGATCGTGATCGTCGTGGCCATCGCCATCTTCGGCGTGGCGCTGCCGCGCCTCGGCATGTTCATCACCATTCCGATCCTGATCCTGATCACCAGCCTGGCCGGTGACGAGTTCAAGATCAAGGGCGTGATCGCGAACGCCATCGTGCTGACCGCCGGTTCATGGGTCATCTTCATCTGGGGCTTGAACCTCACGATCCCGCTCTGGCCGACCTTCGGCAAGTGACCGCCCGCCATACCAGACCCGAGACAACGACACCATGGACTTGCTGCACAACCTCGGCATCGGATTCGGCGTGGCCTTCACGTTTCAGAATCTGCTGTATGCCTTCTTCGGCTGCGTGCTCGGCACGCTCATCGGCGTGCTGCCGGGGCTCGGCCCCGTCGCGACCATCGCGATGCTGCTGCCCTCGATCTACGCGCTCGACGCCACACCCGCGCTCATCATGCTGGCGGGCATCTACTACGGCGCGCAGTACGGCGGTTCGACCACCGCGATCCTGATCAATGTGCCGGGCGAATCCAGTTCGGTCGTGACCGCAATCGACGGCTATGCCATGGCCCGCCAGGGCCGTGCCGGCGCCGCGCTGGCTGCCGCCGGCCTGGGCTCGTTCTTCGCGGGTTGCGTGGGCACCATCATCATCGCCGCCTTTGCACCGCCGCTGACCGAACTCGCCTTCAAGTTCGGCCCGGCCGAATACTTCTCGCTGATGGTGGTGGGCCTCATCGGCGCGGTGGTGCTGGCCTCGGGCTCGTTGCTCAAGGCCATCTCGATGATCATCCTCGGCCTGCTGCTCGCGCAGATCAACACCGATGTGATCTCGGGCACCGCGCGCTACAGCTTCGACATCCCGGAACTCACCGACGGCATCGGCTTCGTCGTGATCGCCATGGGCGTGTTCGGCTTCGGCGAGATCATCTCCAACCTCGGCCAGCCGGCTGAGCACCGCGAGGTCTTCACCAAGGACGTGAAGGGCCTGTGGCCGACCAAGCAGGACTTCAAGGACGCCTGGCCCGCTGTCGTCCGCGGCACGGCACTCGGCTCCATTCTCGGCATCTTGCCGGGCGGTGGCGCGCTGCTGGCATCGTTCGCTTCGTACTCGGTCGAGAAGAAGCTGCCAGGCCGCCCCGGCCAGATCCCTTTCGGCAAGGGCAACATCCGCGGCGTGGCCGGCCCCGAATCGGCCAACAACGCCGGTGCGCAAACCTCCTTCATCCCCATGCTCACGCTCGGCATCCCGCCCAATGCGGTGATGGCGCTGATGGTGGGCGCGATGACGATCAAGGGCATCCAGCCCGGCCCGCAGGTGATGACCAGCAACCCCGAACTCTTCTGGGGCCTGATCGCCTCGATGTGGGTCGGCAACGCGATGCTCGTCATCCTGAACCTGCCGCTGATCGGCATCTGGATCAAGCTGCTCACCGTGCCCTACCGCTACCTGTTCCCGGCCATCACCCTCTTTTGCTGCATCGGCGTCTACACGCTCAACAACAACACCTTCGATGTGTACCTCACCGCCTTGTTCGCGTTGATCGGCTATGCGTTCTACAAGCTGAGCTGCGAAGGCGCGCCTCTGCTGCTCGGCTTCATCCTCGGGCCGATGATGGAGGAGAACCTGCGCCGCGCGCTGCTGCTCTCGCGCGGTGATTGGTCGACCTTCGTCACGCGGCCGCTTTCGGCCGGCCTGCTCGCCGCTGCGGCGCTGATGATCGTCGTGGTGCTGATGCCTTCGATCAGCAAGAAGCGCGAGGACGCCTTCCAGGACGAATAGGCTAGGCTCGGGGCTCGCGCAACTTTCGAGCCGAGCCCCCGATGACTTCCGCCTCCCACGCCTTCGACTGGACCACCGGCTACCCCAGCCAGCGCCTGCCCATCTTCGGGCGCAACATGGTCTCCACCTCACACCCGCTGGCCGCGCAAGCCGGTTTGCGCATGCTGCTCAAGGGCGGCAACGCGGTCGATGCCGCCATCGCTGCCGCTGCGGCCATCACCATCACCGAGCCCGTCAGCAACGGCCTGGGTTCCGATGCCTTCGGCCTGATCTGGGACGGCAAGGCACTCCACGGGCTCAACGCCTCCGGCCGCGCGCCGCAGGCCTGGACACCCGATTATTTCCGCGGCAAATATGGCGCCAGCGCGACGACGCTGCCGGTGCGCGGCTGGGACACCGTCACCGTGCCCGGCGCCGTGGCCGGCTGGGTGAGCATGAGTCAGCGCTTCGGCAAGCTGCCGTTTGCCGACCTCATGGAACCCGCCATCGAGATCGCCGAGCGCGGCTATTCGGTCCCCATCGTCGTGCAACAGAAGTGGGCCGCCGCCGTGCCGCTGCTGGCCGATCAGCCGGGCTATGCGCAAGCCTTCATGCCGCGCGGCCGCGCGCCGAATGTGGGTGAGCTGTTTCGCTTCCCCGATGCCGCGCACTCGCTTCGCCTCATCGCCGAAACCAAGGGCGCGGCCTACTACGGCGGCGAGATCGCCGAGGCCGCCGCTCGCCACGCGCGCGAGCACGGCGGCGCCATCACCGTGGCCGACTTCGCGGCTTACGCGCCCGAGTGGGTGCAGCCGATCGCGATGGACTACGCCGGCCACACGCTGCACGAGATCCCGCCCAACGGGCAAGGCATCGCCGCACTCATCGCGCTCGGCATCCTGAAGAACTTCAACGTGGCTTCGATGCCCGTCGACGGCATCGATTCGCAGCACTTGCAGATCGAGGCCATGAAGCTCGCCTTCGCCGACGTCTACCGATTCGTGGCCGAACGCGCAAGCATGGAAGTCACCACCGAGCAGTTGCTCGACCCGGCCTACCTCGCCTCACGCGCCAAGCTCATCGACATGAAGCGCGCGCAAGACTTCGGCGCCGGCAACCCGGTGAAGGGCGGCACCATCTACCTCACCGCCGCGGACGAGAACGGCATGATGGTGAGCTTCATCCAGAGCAACTACATGGGCTTCGGCTCCGGCATCGTCGTGCCCGGCTACGGCCTCTCGATGCAGAACCGCGGCCACGGCTTCAGCCTCGACCCGCACAGCGCCAACGTCGTCGCCCCGAACAAACGGCCGTTCCACACCATCATCCCGGCCTTCCTCACCAAGGGCCAGGGCGATTCGCTGGAGGCCGTGATGAGCTTCGGTGTGATGGGCGCCAACATGCAGCCCCAAGGCCACATGCAGACGCTGGTCCGCATGCTCGACTACGCGCAGAACCCGCAAGCAGCGTGCGACGCGCCGCGCTGGCGCTTCAACCAAGGGCTGGAGATCAATGTCGAGTCCGCAATGAACCCCGCCACCGTGCAAGGCCTCGCCGACCGCGGGCATCGCATCGATGTCATCAATGACAGCTACCAGGACTTCGGCGCGGGGCAGTTCATCTGGTCGCTGGGTGAGCCGGGCAGCGATGGGTA
>JAMFRW010000573.1 GCA_026224975.1 Rhodoferax sp.
GCACCCGAAGGTTGCCCCCGGGCAGCTCAGCGAGCCGAAGGGCGCCCTCGATCACGTGATGGTGTGTTTCGATCATTCGACACAGGGCCGTGGGAGATTTCTTCGAATGGTAAGGCCTTGGGTAAATCGGCAGGCGTCGCGCTTCGCGGCAGGGGGTACGCGACGGTGTCTCACGCAGGGGAGTCGGCAAAGCCGACCGCCGAGGCGAAGTACCGACGCCTGCCCGGGGGGCGTGAGCCACTCCCAAGCACGGAACAGAAAAGCGTCAACCACTCACCTCAGACCAACCCATCGAACGGCAGCACATCCACCAGCTCACCCGCCGCCACGTTCCCCTGCTCATGCCCCAGCACCACGAAGCCATTGGCTTCGCTCATGCTGCGCAGGATGCCCGAGCCTTGCGAGCCGGTGATGCGCACCTGCCAATGGCCATCGGCGGCGCGGGTGACGATGCCGCGCTGGTATTCGGTGCGGCCGGGCTTCTTGCGCATGGGCTCGATGCTGGCGCAGCGCAGCATGGGCAGCGGCTGGGCGGTGGCGCCGCTCATGGCGAGCAGGGCGTCGCGCACGAAGGCGTAGAAGGTCACCATCACGGCGACCGGGTTGCCGGGCAGGCCGAAGAGGATGGCACCGGGGTTGTGTCCGGCGCTGTTGCCCGCGTCGCCCGACGAGCCCGCGATGCGCCCGATGGCCATCGGCCGTCCGGGCCGCATGGCGATGCGCCAGAAGAGCACGTCGCCGAGTTCGGCCATCACGCGCTTGGTGTGATCGGCCTCGCCGACGCTCACGCCACCTGAGGTGATGACGGCATCGGCGCTTTGCGCGGCGGTGCGGAAGGCATCGGCCAGCGCCACCGGGTCGTCGCGAACCACGCCCATGTCGATGAGGTCGACGCCCAAGCGCTGCAGCATGCCCCAGAGCGTGTAGCGGTTGCTGTCGTAAACGCAGCCCGGCGGCAGCGGCTCGCCGATCGAGCGCAACTCGTTGCCGGTCGAGAAGAACGCGACCCGCAGGCGGCGCCACACCGGCACCTCGGCCTGGCCGAGCGAAGCGAGCATGCCGAGGTCGGCCGGGCGCAACACGCGGCCGGCGCGCAGGGCGGCGTCGCCACGCGCGAGGTCTTCGCCGGCGAGGCGGCGGTTGTCGCCGGTGGTGACGACACCGGCCGGGATGCGGACTTGCGCTGTGTCGTCACCCACCTTCACGAACTCCTGCGGCACCACCGTGTCGAGCCCGGCCGGCATCACCGCGCCGGTCATGATGCGCACGCAGTGGCCGGGTGGCACCTCGCCTTCGAAGCACTCGCCGGCAAAGCCGCTGCCGGCCACGGTTAGCAGCGTGTCGGCACCGGAGGCGAGGTCGAAGCCACGCAGCGCGTAGCCATCCATCGCCGAGTTGTCGTGCGATGGCACGTCGATGGCGCTGATCACATCACGCGCCAGCACGCGGCCGAGCGACGACCGCAGCGCCACCATCTCGACCGCCTTCACGCGCGGCACCAGGCGCGCAATGAACTCCTGCGCCTGCGCCACGGGCAAGGCGTTCGGGTCGTAGCCGGCCACGCAGGAGGCGATCTGCGCGAGCGATGGGGGCAGCGGCTCATTCATGGTGCTGGGCCTGCTGAAGCTGCTGGAGTTCATCGGGTGTGTTGGCGTTGGTGAAGGC
>JAMFRW010000574.1 GCA_026224975.1 Rhodoferax sp.
CAGGCCGGTCGTCGAACTCGACGGCGCCGCTGCTGTAGATGCAGCCCGAGTCGATCTCGACCGACACGCGCTTGACCCAGTTCTCGAACAGCGCGCGCAGCCGCGGCAGGCCGCGCGGCGTGCTCATGGCGGGCGTGAACACTTCTTCCTCGAACTTGGCGTGGTACTCGCGCACCACCGAAATCTGCAGTTCCTCGCGCGAGCCGAAGTGCGCGAACACGCCCGACTTGCTCATCTGCGTGACCTCGGCGAGTGCGCCGATCGACAGACCCTCCAGCCCCATGTGCGCGGCCAGCGCCAGCGCGGCATCGAGGATGGCGGCGCGCGTTTGTCGGCCCTTCATCAGCGGCCGCAGGGCACCCGACGTCTCGCGCGGCGGTTCGGCGAGCAAGGACGGGGCAACGGGTTCGAGCGGGGATCTGGACACGATGGGCGGTGGTCGCTGGCGGGGAGTGGCAGGTCGGTGGCGAACAAAACGAACGATCGTGCTATTTTGCAGAAAAGATCGCGTCCGAATCGGCATTGCCCTGCAATTCCCGGAATTTTTTCTAGGCAGACGCGCCTATTCGCCGGTCGACCCGCTCGCTCACCGGCCAGCACACCCGTTCAACCCCATGCAACGTCTTGCGCCAAGGCGCATCATTCGAGAGTCTTGAGGGAAAACCGATTCATGCATTACGCTCGAAGCACCATGGAAGTTTTGCAACTCGATGTGTCAGGCCGGCCACAGGCGTGGATCACGGCCAGGGAAGCTGCGGTGATCTACGCCAGCGACGGCATCGCATGGACGCTGGGCGACGCGTTTTATGTGCTGCGCGGCGGCATGCAGCGGCGCACCGGTTTGCAGTCGCGCATCGAGGTTCACCCCATCATCGCGGTGCGCGGGTCGGTGCCGAGCCGGGCCTGGCGGCAAACGCCGGCGTTATCGAACCCCAAGCTCTTTGCACGCGACCGGTTGATCTGCGCCTACTGCGGCGGGCACTTTCATGTGGACGACATGACGCGCGAGCACATCATCCCGACCTCGCGCGGCGGACTCGACAGCTGGATGAACTGCATCACCGCGTGCCGCCCCTGCAACGGCCACAAGGGCAACCGCCTGCCGGAAGAAGCCAACATGACGCTGCTCTACCTGCCTTACGTGCCCAGCCTGCACGAAGACATGATCCTGCGCGGAAGGCGTATCCTGACCGACCAGATGGAGTTCCTGCTGGCCAGCGTGCCACGGCACAGCCGGCTGCACGGTTAGCTGGCCGCTTCGTTTGCTTGCCGCTCCGACGCCCGAAATCGCAACGACGCGGATGGTGCCGTGAGAGCGCGGTGCCAGGCCGCTTCGAGGAACTTAACGCGAGCGCCGCTGCTCCATCGGTCAACGTGGGCCACGCCCGGCGCGTTGGCCAGAGATATCAGGAGAAAGATCATCATGAAGAACCCATCGATCACCATGAGCAAGCTGTCGTTCGCGGCGTTGCTGGCCGTGTCGCTGGCCGCGTGTTCCACCACCAGCCCCGACGTGGTGCAACGCCATGAAACGCAGCGCATGTCGGTCGTGCAGGATGCGACCGTGCTCTCGGTGCGCCCGGTCACCGTCGAAGGCAACCAGAGCGGCGTGGGCGGCCTGGCTGGTGGCGTCATCGGCGGTGTGGCGGGTTCTTCTATTGGCGGGCATCGTGATTCGATCGTCGGCGGCGTGCTCGGCGCGGTCGTCGGCGGCGTGATCGGCAATGCGGTCGAGCGCAACACCACGCGCGAACAGGCTGTCGAAGTGCTGGTGCAGATGCGAAATGGCGAGCGCCGTTCGGTCGTGCAGGCCGTGGCCGGTGAGCGCTTCGCCGTCGGCGAGCCGGTGGTGCTGGTGACGACCGGGGGCCGCACGCGTGTCTCGCGCGCGCCGGGCGCGCCCAACTATGCGCCGTCACCGGCCTACGCGCCTGCACCTTACCCATCGCAAGGGCCGCAGCCTGTGCCCACCTACCCTTCTTCCTATCCCGTGCCGCTGACGGCCCCGGCCCCGGGCTGAGCGCGTGACCTACTGCGTTGGCGTCAAACTCGAAAGCGGGCTGATTTTCGCCTCCGACTCCCGCACCCATGCGGGCGTTGACGACTACGCCAAGTTCTGCAAGATGACGGTGCTCGACAAGGCCGGTGAGCGCGTCATCGTCCTGCTCAGTTCCGGCAGCCTGGCGGGCACGCAAACAGTGGTGAGCCTGCTGCGCCGCCGCGGCGAGACCGAGCCCAAGAACGTGTGGAATGCCGAATCGATGTTCGACGTGGCCACGCTCGTTTCCGACGCCATGCGCGATGTGGGCCGGCGCGACACGCCCTTCCTTGCCGAAAGCGGCCTCAAGTTCAACGCCTCGTTTATCGTCGGCGGGCAGATCGGCAAGGAGCCGATGCGGCTCTTTCGCATCTACGCCGAAGGCAACTTCATCGAGGCCGGTACCGACACGGCCTTCTTTCAGACCGGCGAAACCAAGTACGGCAAGCCCATCCTCGACCGCGTGATCGCGCCCGATGCCACGCTGGACGACGCCAGCAAATGCGTGCTCGTCTCCTTCGACTCGACGATGCGCAGCAACCTCTCGGTCGGCATGCCGATCGACATGCTCTGCTATGAGCGCGATTCGCTGAAGGTGCGCCTGCGCAAGCGCTTCGACAAGGGCGATGCGTACTTCAACGCACTGAGCGACCAGTGGGGCACCGGCACACGCCAGGTGTTCCGGCAACTGCCTGTGCTGGAGTGGTGAAACCGGGCGTTGCGTGAGTGGCCAGCCCGGGCTGACGGTGGGCAAACAAACTGCTCGCTCCCGGTAACGCCCTGTCGCAATTCGTTGTATTTGGCCTGCCAAATGTCGATTTGGTCCGGTATTTCCGCGACAGAAGTTGCGTGAAGAATTCACACAGCTATCGTGTATCTGCGACTTTTGCAGATATCTCGATCGGCAACCATGTCAACCCGCTTCGACCCCTTGGCTCGCCTGCCCGGCATCGACGCACGCGTCGGCCGCGCCAACACGCTCGGAAATGACCGGCTGTACCGCCGCTTGCTGATGATGTTCCGCGCCGAGCAGCGTGACTTCGCCGCGCAGTTCCGCGCCGCCCGCGCCAGCGGAGACAGCTACGCCGCTCTCCGCCTGGCACACACACTCAAGAGCGTCGCCGGCTCCCTCGGTGCCGCCACCTTGCAACAGTCGGCCGACGTGCTCGAGTACGCCTGCCACAAGCAAGCCGACCCGGATTTCATCGACAGCCTCGTCGATGTGGTCGAGACCGATCTCGAACCGGTCATCTCCGGGTTGATGGGACTCGACGGGTAGTTCGATACATCTGCGCATCATCACAACTGGGGATGGCGCAGGCTTTGTAACGTGAACTCCGCGGCGAGCGGCCACCAAAATGGCTCAGACGCCAACCTGCAGGAGCCATCGCAGATGCGAGAAGACCTGATCTTCGAATCGAAAACGCTGGCGAGCGCGAGCAAGCTGGAAGACGGAAATGCCGAGCAGCGCGAGCGCGTGTTCGAAGCACTCCTCGGCCTGCGCGAACAGGCCGCGGTCGCCGAGCAGATAGCCCTTGCACGTGAGCGCGTGGCCCGAACCGACCGCGATGCCGATGCCCGGCTGGCGCTGCTGGCGCTGGCCGTCGAGGGCTTCGTCGAAGAGCACGAGCGCGTGCTTGCAGATGCAGGCCGAGAGCAGCAGCACTTGGCCGAGCTTGGCAAACCCCCGGGTGGCGTGCCGCGTGTCGCCGATCCGGCAGGCTCCAGGCGTCTGGCACCGCGTCGCGCGTGCTGCCGCGTTCGAAGCGCATGGTGCCGGCCGGCCCGCCGGGATCAGTAACGTACGGCTCAGCGAGCCACGTCAGACCCGACCCGGGTTTCCTTCCACGCCCACCAGCGCCGGCTGGTTAGGCCTACGGGGTGTGATGACCTTCTTGTCGCGCAGGTAGCGCTCTACCACGTCCCAGATCGGCTCGCCCGTCGCGCCATCGGCGACAGGCGCCCAGCCCGCCACCTTGTAGGTCTTGTCGGCGTCGAGTGGCTGTCCGTTCAACCGCAAGCCGGAGATGCGCGCGCCCATTTTTTCACCCGGCGTGCAGGTGTATTCGAGCCCGCCGGTGCGCACCATGTCTCCGCCCTGCTGGTAGTACTGGTCGGGGTTGAAGAGGTTGTCGCACACGTCTTCCAGGATGGCCTTGATGGCCGTGCCGGTCAGCACCGAGAGCGTCGTCTGCGGGTAGGTGATCGCGAGCTGGTCCATCATGGCTTCGCGGGTGATGGGCTCGCCGGGCAGCAGCGTCGTGCCCCAGCGGAAGCCGGGCGAAAACGCGATCTCGGCGCCCTGCGTTTCCATCAGCGCTTCGACGATGAGCTGATCCCAGGTGCCGTTGAAATTGCCACGGCGGTAGAGCAGGCCCTCGCTGACGGCGAGCGTCTCGCCCAGCCTGGCGCGGTACGGGGCGCGCACCTTGTCGATGTGCGCCTGCATGGCCGCATCGGCCGGCAGCAGGTTGGAGAACACCGGCAGCAGCGCATAGCGAAAGTCGCGCACCTTGCCGCCGCGCACATCGAAATCCAGCACGCCGAGGAACTTGCCGTTGGAGCCGGCATTGGTCACCAGCGTTGGCCCGCTGCGGTTCTTGACGATCACCGGCGCGGGCACTCCGTCGTGCGTGTGGCCGCCCAGGATGGCATCGATGCCGGTCACGCGCGAGGCGAGCTTCAAGTCGACATCCATGCCGTTGTGCGAGAGCAGCACCACCGCCTGCGCGCCCTTGGCACGCGCCTCGTCCACCGTCTTTTGCAGGCTCTCTTCCTGGAGGCCGAACGACCAATCGGGCACCAGATGCCGCGGGTGCGCGATCGGCGTGTACGGAAAGGCCTGGCCGATCACCGCGACCGGCACGCCGTTGATGCGGCGGATGGCAAAGGCATCGAAGACCGCATCACCGAAGTCCGCCGTACGCACGTTTTGCGCCAGAAAGCCGATGTGGCCTTTCAAGTCACGTTCGATGATTTCCTGCACGCGCGCCGCGCCGAGCGTGAACTCCCAATGCGCGCTCATCAGGTCCACGCCGAGCAGCTTGCAGGCATCGACCATGTCCTGCCCGCGCGTCCACAGCGCGGTGGCCGAGCCTTGCCAGGTGTCACCGCCATCGAGCAGCAAGGCGTTGGGGCGTGAGGCGCGCACTCTTGCGATCAGCGTGGCCAGGTGCGCAAACCCGCCGACGCGTCCGTAGGTGCGCGAGGCCTCGGTGAAGTCGAGAAAGGTGAAGGCATGCGCCGCCGGCGTGCCGGGCGCGATGCCGAAGGCTTTCAGCAGATGCTCGCCGACGAGGTGCGGTGGCCTGCCCGTGGCCGCGCCCACGCCGATGTTGACGCTGGGCTCGCGAAAGTGCAGCGGCATCAACTGCGCGTGGCAGTCGGTGAAGTGCATGAAGCTCACGTTGCCGAACGGCGGAAGGCGGTAGAGCCGATCGACGGCTGTCGGATCGGCCGCGAGCGCAGCAGGATGGTCCAGCGCCATGCCGGCCGCACCGGCGGCGGCGAGCAGTTGCAGGAATTCGCGGCGCGGCAGGGTCATGGGTGCATTTTGGCGTGCGCGCTGTCGAACCGTTTTTGCATGCAAAAGCAGCATCATTTTCATCGCCTGTGCTGCATTGAATGCATGTTTTTTTCAGCTCCGCGGGCTTGACAAGAAGTAGTTCCTCCATGCCCTCAAGGGTGTTTCGCCCACGCCGAAAAGCCGCTGAGTCTTCACTTTCCGGATCGGCAGTACACCCATGTTTTCGACCAACCTTTCCATCGGCAAACGCCTGGGCCTCGTGCTCGGCGTCATCCTCCTTCTGTCGGCCGCGAGCAGCCTGTTCGCGGTGGCCAAGCTGCGCCAGTTGAGCGCCGAAGTGACCACCATGGTCTCGGACAACGTGCAGACCGAACGCGCGTTGTCGGACTGGCTGCGCCACACCTCGGGCGTGCAGCGCGCCGCGGCCATCGCCAAGAGCAGCGACCCGAGCCTGATCGAATACTTCGCGCCGGCCACGGCCGAATCGATACGCCTCACCAACGACCTGCAAAAGTTCAACACGCACGTCGGGTCGGCCGTCGACTCGGTCATCAGCATCAACCGCTGGACGTCGCGTTACCTCGACAGCATGGTGGCGGCGGAGCAGGAGCGCGGCGGGTTCCTCGCCGCGTGGACGGGCTGGCTCTTCGCGCCCTTCCAGCCTGCCGTCTTCTCGGAGCGCGTGCTGCTGGACCAGTACGTCGAGCACACGGCGCTCGTGTCGGAGAAAATTGCGGGACTCATCGTCGAGGCGCAGGCGGTGCTGCGCGGCTTCGCGCAG
>JAMFRW010000575.1 GCA_026224975.1 Rhodoferax sp.
AGAGCGGCTGTCCGAACGGGTGTAGGAATCCGGCTGCTCGGCCCAATCACAAATCGAATCGCCGCTGGTGGCCGCGACCCGGCCCGAGAAACCGACGAACGATGCGTTGCAACGCTCTCGAGGTCGCGCCCCGATCAATTCTTCGGACGCTTGCGACTGCTGATGCCGATGACGGCGAGCCCGATGCCGAGAAGCGCAAATGTCGCGCGCTCGGGGACGGGGACGGCTGGCGCGTCATCGTAGGTATAGGTCAGTTCATCGTTCCTCGAGATCCCAGCCTCTGCCAAAAAAGTGACGCCGGGGATCACGCCGGGCGGATTGAATGCGAGTACTGGCGTCGGATCGATGAGTTGCACAGTCTGATCGACAAATGAAGAAATCACGGCAAGGGATGTCGTTGAGAACATGTTCTGTCCTCCCCGTGTACAAAACGACGACGAAACTCCTGAATGTATTTCCGATTGTCCTCAGCCTGTCGAAGGAAGGAAGGGGCAAGCCGCGCTACGTGCCCCCGGCCAGCGCCAGCAAGGCTTCCAACGATTGCAGCGTGTCGGCCTCGTGGATCGGCTTGTCGCTGCGGATACGCAGCATGCGCGGGAAGCGCACGGCGATGCCGCTCTTGTGGCGCGGGCTGCGGTTGATGCCTTCGAAGCCGAGTTCGAACACCAGCGTCGGCTTGACGCTGCGGACGGGGCCGAACTTCTCCAGCGTGGTCTGTCGGATGATGCGGTCGACGCCGCGAAACTCTTCGTCGGTGAGGCCCGAATAGGCCTTGGCAAAAGCGACGAGTTGCAGCGCATCGGGCTGCGCCGGCTCGCGGCGTTCGATGGCGTCGATGACGGCTTGCGCCTCGGCCGCGTCGGCCGGCGTGCGGCTCCACACAGCGAAGGTGTAATCGGTGTAGACGCTCGCCCGGCGGCCGTGGCCGGCTTGCGCGTAGATGAGCACGCAGTCGACGCTGAGCGGATCGATTTTCCACTTCCACCAGGTGCCACCAGCCAGATCCTCCTGTTTCCTTCGGCCGGTGCCGTAGCGCGCGGCTCGATTCTTGAGCATGAAGCCTTCGACGCCGCGCTCGCGCGAGGTTTCGCGCAGCACTGCCAGTTCGGCCCAGGTGGCGCGCGTCTCGACGGGCGACAGGTGGATGGCGGGCATGTTGGGTGATCCGCTCGAAGCCTGTTCTGCCGCGCCCGGCACCTTGGCGATCAGCGCCGAGCGTGCGGCTTCGGCCGTCGATTCGACTGCGGCTTCGAGCAGCGCGCGGCGCGCCGCTTGTGGCTGCTCGCGCAGGTCGGCGCCTTGCCATTCGAGCAGGTCGTAGGCGATCAAACCGACCGGCGCATCGGTCAGCACTTTTTTCGTCAACGTCTTGCGCCCGATGCGTTGCTGCAGGAGGTTGAAGGCGGCCGGGCCGCCGTCTTTCCAGACGACGATCTCGCCATCGAGCACCGTGCCGTCGGGCCAGGGCTGCACGAGGGCGACGACCTCGGGGAAGCGTTCGGTCACCAGCTCTTCGCCGCGCGACCAGATCCACACCTGGCCAGCGCGCTTGACGACCTGCGCGCGGATGCCGTCGTACTTCCATTCGATCAGCCAATCCGAGGGCGATCCGAGCCTCGCGTCGAACTCGGCGAGCGGCGCTTCCAGCGCATGCGCCAGAAAGAACGGATACGGTTGGCCGTCATCGGCCAGGCCCACATCCGCGTGCGCGATCAGCCGTTCGTAGCGCGAGGCATTCGGCGAACTCTTGGCATCGGTGTAGCCCATCAAACGCTGGGCGACGAGCTTGGCATCGAGCCCGGCCACTTCGGCCAGCGCGCGCTGCACCAGCAGTTTGCTCACGCCGACGCGAAAGCTGCCGCCGATCAGCTTGATCAGCAGGAAGCGGCCGGCCGTGTCCAGTTCGTCCCAGTAGCCCGCGATGCGTTCGGACTGCTCGGCGGGCGCGGCGTTGCGCAGCGGCAAGAGGCGTTGCTCGACCCACTCGGCCAGGCCCACATCGCTCAAGACCGGCGCGGGCGGCAGCACATGCGCGATGGTTTCGGCGAGATCTCCTACCGCCTGGTAGCACTCCTCGAACAACCACTCGGCGATGCCGGCGCGCTCGCAGGCCAGCACGCGGAGCAGCGCCGTCGGCACGACCTGGCGCGGTTTGCCGCCGGCCAGGAAGTACACCGCCCAGGCCGCATCGGCTGGCGCGGCCACGGCGAAGTAGCGCTTGAGCGCATCGACCTTGGCGCTGGTGGCGGTGCTGGCATCGAGCTCGGCGAAGAGGCGGGAAAAGGCAAGCATTCAGGTTGCCGGCGCGATGGCAGCCTCTTGCGCCTCGGCACTCGCCTCCTGCTCGTCACCGTACTCGGTCGCGAACGAACCGGCCTGCAAGCCTTGCGATTGCAGCCAGCGCACCATCACCGCCTCGTAGCCGTGGGTGACGATCACACGCGACGCACCTGTCGCGGCGATGGCACGCTGCAGGCCGGGCCAATCGGCATGGTCGCTGAGCACGAAGCCGCGGTCGACCGAGCGGCGGCGGCGCGCGCCGCGCAACTGCATCCAGCCGCTGGCGAAGGCGTCGCTGTGCTCGCCGAAGCGGCGCGTCCAGACCGCGTTCTGCACCGAGGGCGGCGCGATGACGAGTGCGCGCTTCAGGCTCGCCTTGTCGGTCACGTCGGTGACGAGTTGCGTGGCCGGCAGCGGCACGCCGGCCGCGCGATAGGCCTGGTTCAGGGGCTCGACGGCACCGTGCACCACGATCGGCCCGATGCCCGGATCGACGCCCATCAGGATGCGCTGCGCCTTGCCGAAGCTGTAGCCCAGCAGCAGGCTCGCACGGCCAGCTTCGGCATTGGCCTGCCACCAGCCGTCGATGTCGGCAAAGAGTTCGCGCTGCGGCTGCCAGCGGTAGATCGGCAGGCCGAAGGTGCTCTCGGTGATGAAGCAATCGCAGCGCACAGGCTCGAAGGGCTCGCAGGTGGTGTTGGCCTCGCGCGGGTCGTCGGTGTCGCCGGCCACGAAGTAATCGCCCGAGGCCACCCAGACGCGGCCGCCGACTTCGAGCCGCACTTGCGCCGAGCCGAGCACATGGCCGGCGGGGTGCAGCGAGACGCGAACGCCGAAGTGATCGATGGCCTGGCCATAAGGCAGCGTCTGCAGATCGATCTCGCCGAGGCGCGCGCGCAACACGCCTTCGGCCGGTGCGGCGGCGAGGTAATGCGCATGGCCGCGGCGCGCGTGGTCGGCGTGGGCGTGGGTGATGATGGCGCGTTCCACCGGCCGCCACGGGTCGATGTAGAAATCACCGGCCGGGCAGTAAAGGCCCTCGGGGCGATGCACGACGAGGTCGCTGGGATCGGTCTCCATCTGAGGCATGATGACACCGCCTGCCGCGCGCAGCCCGCCCCGCCCGCCATGACCCTGGAGTTGCCCTGTGAAGCCTGCGAGCGCGCGCCCCGCCGCGCCCCTCTCGATGTTCGATGACCCGATGTCGCCGATGCAAATCCTCTTCAGCTTTCGCGGCCGCATCCCGCGCAAGGTGTTCTGGCTTTACGGCGTGGGGGCGCTGCTGCTGTTTTCGGTGATCAGCATGCTGCTGCTCGGCATTGCCGGCGTGGAGCAGCGCAAGGCCGAGGTCATCGCGAATGCGCTGCTGATCTGGCCAGGGCTTGCGATCGGGGCCAAGCGTTGGCATGACCGTGATCGCTCGGGCTGGTGGGTGCTGATCAACCTGGTGCCGGTGATCGGGTTCTTGGTGACGCTGGTGGTCAGTGGCTTGCTGCGCGGGACAGAAGGGCCGAACCGCTTCGGGGACGATTTGACCGGGCTGATTTGACGGCGGTGGCGCCATCGACGTTCGCCGCTTGCGGCTGCGCAGAACCAGGATAAACGCGATGCTCCCGGGGGAACCTAGGAGGCGCCTTTGTCCCGTTTGGGGGCCGATCAGTAGCGCTTGCCGCTGACCACCAGCGCCATGCGCATCAGCGCATAAGCCAGCCAGTTCAGCCCGCGCGTGATCCACGGCCGGTTCATGTGGCCGTGCGGATCGACACGGCGGCCGTGGTGTTCGATGGCTTCGATCAAGTGGCCGCGCAGTTCCGCCGCAAACGCATCGTCGCGCACGAACACATTGGCTTCGCGGGCCAGCAGCAGGCTGAGCGGGTCGAGATTGGAGGAGCCGACGGTCGCCAGCGCGCCGTTCTCGGCATCCATCACTGCGACCTTGGCGTGCAGGAAGCTCGCTTCGTATTCGATGATCTGGATGCCCGCGTTCAGCAGCACGCTGTAGACCGCGTGGCTGGCGTGGAACTGCATGAAGTATTCGTAGCGGCCCTGCAGCAGCAGCGTGATCCGCACGCCGCGCTTGGCCGCCCGCAGCAACGCGCGCTGCAATTGCACGCCGGGGATGAAGTAGGCGTTGGCGATGAGGATTTCGCTCCTGGCCTGCGAGATCGCGAGGCGATACGTGCCTTCGATGCGGCGGCGGAAGCGCAAGTTGTCGCGCAGGACGAGCGCGGCGATGGCCAGGCCGCCGGCCTTGGCGGCGGCGCCGATGCCGCGGTCCGACATGTCGGTGCCGGCGCGGGCGGCTTCGCGCACGGCACGCAGCGCGCCCTCGAAGTCGTGTTGGCGTGCTTCACGGGCGACCTGCAGGCGCGCCCAGAGGCGGCTCATGGTGTCGTGCACCTCGGCGACGAGCGGGCCGGTGACGCGCACGGCGAAGTCGAAGCGGGGTTTGTCGAGCTCGCCGTGGTTGGGGTCGTAGTAGTCGTCGAGCAGGTTGATGCCGCCACAAAACGCCACCTCCCCATCCACGACGCAGAGCTTGCGGTGCATGCGCCGCCAGCGCTTGGGCAGCAACAGGCGCCAGCCTTGGGCCGGGTTGAAGACGCGCCATTGCAGGCCGACGGCCGTCCAGCGCTGTTGCCATTCGGCCGGTACTTCGCCGGTGCCCACGCCATCGACGACCACGCGCACTTTCACACCGCGCCTGGCGGCGGCGTCGAGCGCATCGACCAGCGGCAGCACCGAGCGGGCAAAGTCGAGGATGTAGGTTTCGAGCAGCACTTCGGCGCGGGCCGCCGCGATGGCTTCGGTCATCGCCGGAAAGAGCGCCTCGGCACCCTTGAGCAATGTCAGGCCGTGGTCGGGCCGCAGCGAACGGGCCGTGCTGGCGGCGCCCGTGGCCATCAATCGAGCGCGAGTTCGGCGACGAGCGGCAGGTGGTCCGACATGCGCGCCCAGGCGGCGCCGCGCGGCACCGAGGTCGACACGCAATGCAGCCCGCGGCAGTAGATGCGGTCCATCGAAAACACCGGCATGCGCGAGGGGAAGGTGTTGCGGCGCGCGGGCGGGTCGCCCTCGACCATGGCGCGGTGCAGGCCGAAGCCACCCATCGGCGCATCGAGCTTGCGGCCCCAGTCGTTGAAGTCGCCAGCGACGATCAGCCGCTCGTCACGCGGAACTTCGGATTCGATGAAGTTCGCAAGGCGATCGACCTGGCGCACGCGGCTCGAATGCATCAGCCCGAAGTGGGCGACGATGGCGTGCACCTTCACGCCGTTCCAGTGCACCGGCACATGCAGCAGGCCGCGTTGCTCGAAGCGGTGGTCCGACACATCGTGATGCCCGATGTCGCCCAGCGGCCAGCGCGAGAGCAGCGCGTTGCCATGCTCACCGTGCTTGGTGGTGGCGTTGGTGCGGTAGGCGACCTCGTAGCCTTCGGGCGCCAGGTAGTCGGCCTGCGGCACGCGCGGCCAGCCGAGATGCGTGTCGGGGAAGGCTTTGGCTTCGGCGCGGTTGAGGAAGCGCACTTCCTGCAGGAAGCAGAGATCGGCGTCCAGCGCTTCGATGCCGAGCACGAGGTTGTGGATCTCGAGGCGCTTGCGCGGCCCGACCCCACGGACACCCTTGTGGATGTTGTAGGTCGCGACCCGCAGCACGTCGCTCGGGTGCTGGGTGCTGTGCATGTGCGGCGCGGCCTGGCCGGGGCTCATCTCGCCGTCCCCGCCACGAAGGTCGGCAGGAACTTCGGCAGATGCAGGATCGCCTCGGCGTTGGATGGCGAAAAGCAGGCGTCGGCCGCGGCCTGCCACGGCAGCCAGCGGTGGGCCACGTGCTCGCGCGGCGCCAGCACGATGGGCACATCGCGCGGCACCAGGAGTCCGAAAACATGCTCGGTGTTGTGTGTCACGCCGTCAGCATAACGGTGGCGCCACTGCGGATAGATTTGGTAGACATTGCGCAGGTTCCAGTCGTGGAGATGCGCGAGCGGCACGGCCGGTGAACCGACCACGATGCCGGTTTCTTCGGCGACCTCACGCTTGGCGGTGAGCGCCGGCGGTTCGTCGAGCGAATCCTTGGAGCCGGTCACGCTCTGCCAGAAGCCGGCGTGGTCGGCACGCTCGATCAGCAGCACCTCGAGCGCGGCGGTGTGGATGACGACCAGGACGGATTCGGGGATCTTGGGCGGGCGCGGCGCGGTCATGGTCAGACGCCGCTGACGACGGCGTCGAGGGCCGCGACGATCTCATGCGACTGCGCTCGCAGAGAGGTGATGCTCTCCTTCAACAGCCGCGGGCTGATCGGCCCCGCCTCGTGCGGCATCAGCACCACCGTCTCGCCGGCGACCGTGAATGCGGGGCAAAGGCCGCGCGGCAAGCCAGGCGACAACAGGCGGCTGCGCACGAGCGGCGCAACGAACCTCGATCCGATTCCGGCAAGCAAATCACTCTGCAAATCGACGAGATACGGAACCGCATCCCGGGTGCGAACGCTCGGGTTCGCATACACATCCCACTGCGCCATGCCTGTCACCAAGTCCGAAACTCTTCGTTCCAGAGGCCGTCCTTCTCGAACCGCGCGTTCTGTTCGTCGACGAAATCCTTGTAACGCTCGTAGAAGTGCGCCGCACTGGTGCTTTTTTCCGGCTCGCCGGCTTTTGCCAACAAGGATTCATAGTGGCTGATCGAGAGCACAACGCTGTGCGGCCGGCCAGCCTTCTCGATGAAAACCGGCCGGATCCTCGCCTCTTCCAGCACTTGGCCCAGGCGGTTCTTGGCTTCGGTGGCGGTGAAGTTCATAGCTGATCCTGTCCCTCGATGAATAGCCATAAATGCTCGACGGCAGCTTTCACCACGGACGAAACTCCTCGCCGAGCACACCGAATTTGTCCACCAGGCGGTTTTGCTCGTCGACCCAGTCTTCGAATTGCGCATAAAAGCGCTCGCCCGCCTCTGCGCCCGACCCGGCTCCGCGTTGCGAGGCGAGAACAAGCGCATCGTACCGATCGATGCCGATGACGACGCTGTGCGGCCGGCCAGCCTTCTCGATGAAAACCGGCCGGGTCCTCGCCTCTTCCAACACCTGGCCCAGGCGGTTCTTGGCTTCGGTCGCGGTGAAGTTCATGACAAATCCCTGTTGCTCAAGGAATAGCCATTCTAGCCATTCACCCCACCGTTTGCACGTTGCGCAGGCGGATGTGCAGCTCGCGCAATTGCCGCTCGTCGACGCTGCTCGGCGCGTTGGTCAGCAGGTCTTGCGCGCGCTGGGTCTTGGGGAAGGCGATCACATCGCGCAGCGACTCGGCGCCGGTCATCAGCATCACGAAACGATCCAGGCCGATCGCGATGCCGCCGTGCGGTGGCGCGCCGTATTGCAGCGCGTCGAGCAGGAAGCCGAACTTGAGCTGGGCTTCTTCGGCATTGATGTTGAGCGCGCGGAAAACCTTGCTCTGCACCTCCTCGCGGTGGATACGGATCGATCCGCCACCGAGTTCGATGCCGTTGAGCACCACGTCGTACGCCTTGGCGATGCAGCGGCCGGGATCGGTCTCGAGCCAGTCTTCGTGGCCGTCTTTCGGCGACGTGAACGGGTGGTGCACCGCGTTCCAGCGGCCGGCCGCCTCGTCGTGTTCGAACATCGGGAAATCGACCACCCAGAGCGGCTCCCACACGCCTTGCACCAGCCCGCGCGCCTTGCCGAATTCGCTGTGGCCGACCTTCACGCGCAGCGCGCCGATGGCGTCGTTGACGATCTTGGACTTGTCGGCGCCGAAGAACAGCAGGTCGCCGTTGGCGGCACCGGTGCGCTTGACGATCTCGGCCAACGCGGCGTCGTGCAGGTTCTTGACGACCGGCGACTGCAGGCCTTCGCGGCCTTTCTGGATGTCGTTGACCTTGATCCAGGCCAGGCCCTTGGCGCCGTAGATCTTGACGAACTCGGTGTAGGCATCGATCTCGCCACGGCTCATCTCGGCGCCGCCCGGGATGCGGAGCGCGACCACGCGGCCATCGACCATCGTCGCGGGCGCCGAGAAGACCTTGAAGTCCACATCCTTCATCACGTCGGTCAGCTCGGTGAACTCGAGCTTGACGCGCAGGTCGGGCTTGTCGGAGCCGTAGCGGTGCATCGCATCGGCGTACTTCATCACCGGGAAGTCCGGCAGCTCCACGCCGATCGCGTGGTGGAAGGTGCTGCGGATCATGCCTTCGAACATCGTGCGGATCTCTTCTTCGGTGAGGAAGGAGGTCTCGATGTCGATCTGCGTGAACTCGGGCTGGCGGTCGGCGCGCAGGTCTTCGTCACGGAAGCATTTGACGATCTGGTAGTAGCGGTCGAAGCCGGCCACCATCAGCAACTGCTTGAAGAGCTGCGGGCTCTGCGGCAGCGCGAAGAACATGCCTTCGTGGACGCGGCTGGGCACCAGGTAATCGCGCGCGCCTTCGGGCGTGCTCCTGGTGAGCATCGGGGTTTCGATGTCGATGAAGCCGTTGGCGTCGAGGAACTTGCGGATCTCCATCGCGACGCGATACCGCAGCTTCATGTTGCGCTGCATGATGGGCCGACGCAGGTCGAGCACGCGGTGCGTGAGGCGCGTGGTTTCCGAGAGGTTGTCTTCGTCGAGCTGGAACGGCGGCGTGATGCTGGGGTTGAGCACCTCGATCTCGGTGCACAGCACCTCGATCTTGCCGCTGGTGATGTTGGCGTTGACCGTGCCTTCGGGCCGGGCGCGCACGCGGCCGGTGATCTTCAGGCAGAACTCGTTGCGGACGCCTTCGGCGGTGGCGAACATCTCGGCGCGGTCGGGGTCGCACACGATCTGCACCAGGCCTTCGCGGTCGCGCAGGTCGATGAAGATCACGCCACCATGGTCACGGCGGCGGTGCGCCCATCCCATCAGGGTCACGGTCTGGCCCATCAGCGCTTCGCTGACGAGGCCGCAGTATGTTGTTCTCATGCGGGTCACTCCAGGGTTCTTGACAGGGCGCGCGCCGCGCTGGCGGGCCCCGGGGTCGATTCGGTTCAGGCGGGGGAGGCGCTGGGGGCCGTCGGTTTCACCACGAAACCGGGCCTCGGGACTGAGCAGTTGCCGGGCCGCTCAGCCCCGTCAATTTCGGACCGGCGCCGGCGCGAGCACCACCGACGGCGCATGCACCGGCGGCGCCACCACACCCATCGAGATGACGTATTTCAGCGCCTCGTCGACGGTCATTTGCAGCGCGATCACGTCGGCGCGCGGCACCATCAGGAAAAAACCCGACGTGGGGTTGGGCGTGGTCGGCACGTAGAGGCTGAGAAAGTCGCCCGACAGATGCAGCGCGGTTTCGCCGCCGGGTTTGCCGGTGACGAACGCGATCGTCCAGCTGCCCTGGCGCGGGTACTGCACCAGAACGGCCTCGCGGAAGGCATTGCCACTGCTCGAAAACAGCGTGTCCGACACCTGCTTGACCGAGCTGTAGATCGACTTGACGATCGGAATCTGGTTGAGCACGCGGTGGCCCTGGCGCAGCAGCCATTGGCCGGCGATGTTTGTCGCGAACACGCCGGTCAGCAGCAGGCCGAGCACCACCACCAGCACGCCCAGGCCCGGGATCTGGCGCAGCAGCTCGATCGGGCCCGAAGCAGCGGCCGGCAGGATCACCTGCGAGCCACTCAGCAGCCAGCCGAACACGCCGTCGAGCGTGCCGAGCGCCGCCTGCAGCACCCAGATGGTGACGGCCAGTGGCAGCCAGACCAGCAGGCCCGCGATCAGATATTTTTTCAAGGCAAATCCCGTGAAACGGCGGCGATCACTTGTTGGCGGCCGGCGTGCTGCCACCACCCGCCGGGCTGGAAGACGGCGCCGCGGCGGCTGGCGCAGGAGCCGGCGCGGGCGCGGACTCGCTCTTGCCACCGGCGGCCTTGTTGGAATCGCTTGCCGACGATTCACCGCTCTTGCCCGAATCCGATTTGGGCGCATCGCCCTTGCCGTCTGCGCCGGCCACCGCGCCTTCGATCGCCTTGGGCGCTTTCGACGCATCGCCGCCGCGGAAATCGGTGACGTACCAACCCGAGCCCTTGAGCTGGAAGCCAGCCGCGGTGACCTGTTTCTTGAACGTCGGCGCGCCGCAGGACGGGCAGACCGTCAACACCGGATCGGACATTTTCTGCAGCACATCTTTCGCGTGCCCGCAGGTCTCGCAGCGGTAGGCGTAGATTGGCATGGACTCGGACCTTGATAAAAAAATGGGGAAAAACCCGAAATTATAGAGGGGTCGTCATGGCGGGGCCGGTTAACCGCTACTGGCGCGGCGTCAACACGGCGCCGACGCAACACCGGCCGCGTGTCAGATCCAGTGCCACCGCGTGGCCGCAAAAACCAGCACCAGCGCCAGCGCGAACCCCAGGGCCAGGTAGACGATGTTGTGCAGCAGCCGGTTGGTGCGGCGCAGTTGGCCCACCAGCAACTCCAAGGATCGCTCCTCCGACGCAACCCGCGGCAGCAAGGCCTGGTGCAACAGGCGCGGCAGCTCGGGCAAGAGCTGCACATAGCGCGGCGCCTCGTTCTTCAGCCGTTCGACCAACCCGGCCCAGCCCACTTGCCGGTTCATCCAGCGTTCCAGAAAGGGCTTGGCGGTGTTCCACAGGTCGAGTTCCGGGTCCAGCTGGCGGCCCAGGCCTTCGACGTTGAGCAACGTCTTTTGCAGCAGCACGAGCTGCGGCTGGATCTCGACATTGAACCGGCGCGAGGTCTGGAAGAGGCGCAACAACACCTGGCCGAGCGAAATGTCCTTCAGCGGCCGGTCGAAATGCGGCTCGCACACCGCGCGGATCGCACCTTCGAGCTCGTCGACGCGCGTGTTCGGCGGCACCCAGCCGGATTCGACGTGCAACTCGGCCACGCGCTTGTAGTCGCGCCGGAAAAACGCGATGAAGTTCTGTGCGAGGTATTCCTTGTCGAACTCGGTGAGCGTGCCGACGATGCCGAAATCCAGCGCGATGTAGCGCCCAAAAGTGGCCGGCTCGATGCTCACCTGGATGTTGCCCGGGTGCATGTCGGCGTGAAAAAACCCGTCGCGGAACACCTGTGTGAAGAAGATCGTCACGCCGTCGCGCGCGAGCTTGGGGATGTCGACGCCGGCATCGAGCAGGCGCTGCATCTGGCTGATCGGCACGCCGTTCATGCGCTCCATGACGATCACGCCCTGGGTGCAGAGATCCCACACCATCTCCGGCACCATGACGAGGTTGAGACCCTGCATGTTGCGCCGCAGTTGCGCGGCGTTGGCGGCTTCGCGCACCAGGTCGAGTTCGTCGTGCAGGTAGTTGTCGAACTCGGCCACCACCTCGCGCGGCTTGAGGCGCTTGCCGTCGGCCGAGGCGCGCTCGACCCAGCGCGCCAGCGTGCGCATCAGCGAGAGGTCGTCGTCGATCACGGCCAGCATGCCGGGCCGCAGCACCTTCACCGCGACCTCACGGCCGTCTTTGAGCTGAGCGAAGTGCACTTGCGCGATCGAGGCGCTGGCCACCGGCTCGGCATCGAAACGGGCAAAGATGGCGTCGATCGGCTTCCCGAAGGCCTTCTCCACCAGCGCGCGCGCCTGCGCGGCCGGGAACGGCGGCACGTTGTCCTGGAGCTTGGCGAGTTCCTCGGCGAAGTCGGCCGGCAGCAGATCGCGCCGGGTCGAGAGCACCTGGCCGAACTTGACGAAGATCGGCCCGAGGCGCTCCAGCCCCAAGCGCAGGCGCTCTCCGCGCGGCACATCGAACCGGCGCCCGATCGTCATCACCCGGACCAGCAACCGCACCCACGGCTGGCGGAAGCTGGACAAGGCCAGCTCATCCAAGCCGTAGCGCAGAACCGTGACCGAGATGAAGATCAGGCGGGCGATGTGCCTCATTGGCGCGAGGGCGCTGGGGGCGCCGGCTCGCCAGGTGCCGCATCGCGACGGCGTGCGGCCAGCGCGCCCAGGCGGCGAGCCGCCGTGCGCATACCGGTCGCGATGCCCTCCCCGAGCCGCGCCAGCTCACGCGCCGGCACCGCGCCGACGATGCGCGCCAGGTCTTCCTGCACGTCCCAGCGCAGGTTGTCGAAGAGCCAGTTCACATCGGTCGCAAACACAGCGTCACCCGCCACCTCGACCCGCGGTTTTTCTCCGATCAGGGCCTGCGCGGCGGCGAGCGCCGGATTGGAGGCGTCGATGGAAACGCGCAAATCGGCATCCGTGGGCGCTTCGACACCACACCATTCGATCAAGCCGGCAGGCGTGACGCGAAATGCCGTCGTCGGCAGCGCCGGCAGCACACTCGGCCAGCCATCGAAGTGCAACTGGATGCAACGGCCAGCGTGCGGCAGCAGCCGCTGCGCGGCGATCGGCTCGGACGCCAGAACGTGGTTCACCAGCAGCGTGGCGCGTTCCATGGCGGCGGTGCCGAGGAGGGTTCGAAGGGCGTGAAACATGCACGGATTGTAGGCAGGGCGCTAGAGCACTACCCCTCGCGCGAGGGACAGAAGGACCCGATTTTTGATGGAGAATCCCGAGCTGAGCCCCAGAGCCACCCACTCTCGGGCACGTATCGTGCTGTCGCGCCTTGGCTCAGGACCATTGCTCATCGGTAACTTGCAACGGCGCAGCGAACCGTCCTCGGCCCCGACGAAGGCGCTTGCGGGCGCGCTGGATTTCATTCATACATGTTCGAAGACCGCACTTACAAACGAACGTTCTACAGCGCACCGCAGTCGGTCACGTCGCTCGTGGCCGCCATTCTCGAACCGGGCATCACGGTCCTGACTTTCTATTTGTGCATGCTCTATTCCAACGAGCAAATGGATCGCCCGGCCGTGACCCTGTGTTTTCTTGTTTTTGCGATGACGCTGCCCGGCGCCAACCGCTTCCGCGACAACCTCGTCGCCGCCGGCATCGACATCCTCAGTTCGTGGATCACCCTGCTCGTCATCCTGGCCGCCCTCGGCTTCGCCACCAAGAGCCTCCACTACTTCGAAAACGACGTGCTGATCAACTGGGTGGTGATCACGCCGGTACTGCAGTGGGCGATGGTGTGGATCGGCAAGATGATCCTCAAGCGCGCCTCGGCCATGCCGGATGCACGGCGTGCCGCGGTGGTGGTCGGTGCCGGCCCGCTGGGCGTCAAGGTAGCTCATGGTCTGGCGGACAGCGAGCAGAACGGCGTCGACTTCCTCGGCTACTTCGATGACCGCACCGATGACCGACTCGATCAGGAGGCCACCGCACGGCGCCTGGGTGGTCTGAGGGACGTGGCCGCTTATTGCATGCAACACAACGTGCGCGAGGTGTACATCACCTTGCCACTCGGCTCGCAGCCCCGCATCGTCGAACTGCTGGAGCAAGTGCAGGGCACGACGGCGTCGCTGTTTTTCGTGCCGGACGTTTTCGGCATCAGCATCATCCAGGGCCGGCTACAGGACATCAACGGTATCCCGGTCGTGGGCATCTGCGAGACGCCTTTTACCGGGACCAACGAGTTGGTCAAGCGAATCAGCGATGTGGTGCTCTCGACGCTGATTCTTATCCTGATCACGCCGGTGCTGTTAGTGGTCGCCATAGGCGTCAAACTCAGTTCGCCAGGCCCGACGATATTCAAGCAACGTCGCAACGGTCTCGATGGTGAAGAAATCGTTGTCTACAAATTTCGGTCGATGACGACCCAAGACAATGGCAGTGTGGTGCGGCAGGCCAGCAAGAACGACGCGCGGATCACGCCCTTCGGTGCCTTCATCCGTCGAACGTCGCTCGATGAGTTACCACAGTTCGTCAACGTGCTGCAGGGCCGCATGAGCATCGTGGGCCCGCGCCCTCACGCGGTTGCACACAACGAGGAATATCGGCGGCTGATCAAGGCCTATATGGTCCGTCATAAGGTTAAGCCGGGCATCACCGGCTGGGCTCAGGTAAACGGTCATCGAGGCGAAACAGCCACTGTCGAGAAGATGCAGGCCCGCGTTGAGTACGATCTGGAGTACTTGCGCAACTGGTCGCTGGGCTTGGATTTGCAAATCATCGTCCGGACAATCCGATTGGTATTTTTCGACAGGCAGGCATTTTGATTGTCGAAACATACGCCGGCATCAGAACCCGGACATTTTCGATATAGCAGCCGAGAGGGAGAAGCGGATCAAATGAAGAACAAAATTCAATCGAATCATTGGCGCCTTGCGGGTGGCCCGCTGGTCGCGGCAGTGGCTCTCGCCAGCACGTGCAATGCCTGGGCCGATGATCCGAATCCCTATTACCTCGGTGTAACACAGGCCTTCAGCCATGATTCAAACGTCTACCGGATTCCGACCGCCCAGGGTGACAACTACTGGAGTTCAGGGCTGGTGGGCGGAGTAGATCAGCCGTTTGGGCGCCAGCGCTTTTATGCGAGTGGTAACGTCAAATACAACCGGTTCCAGGAT
>JAMFRW010000576.1 GCA_026224975.1 Rhodoferax sp.
CGCTGGCCAACCTGAACACGTGTCCAGGCCTGATCGGCCAGCATGCTCGCCTTCAGGTAGGCCAGTCCTTGCACCAGACCTGCCGCCATGTGCTTTTCGTACAGCGCCAGCGCGATCTGCGGATGGCCTTCGGTGGAGAGGATTTGCGCGCGTATCAAGGGCGCAAAATCCGGCAGGCTGTTCACGCCGACCATGAACTCGAAACGCCGGGCCGAATCGGCGCTGAGCATCAGGTGCTGCTCCTCGGCCGCACCGGCGCTGCCGCCAAGCGCGGCCTGGCGCACATTGGCGGCGCGCAATGACGCCATGTTGTACATGAGCGCGCTCAGTGTGGCGTCGTCGCCTTCGGCATTGGCATGCAGGCGCGCCCGGGCGTACCACGGCTGCGCCAGGTCGAACCGGCCAGCTTCGTGCAAAGCCTGCGCCACGACGAGGTTGGCGCGAGAACGGGCGGCCTCGTGCTGCGGCTCGGCGATCTGCAGCGCCTCGCCGGCATGTCGCGTCATCGCCGCCACGTCCATGCGCAGGTAGTCGATGTGCGCGAGCCAGGCAGCGCTCAAGGCGCGCAGCGGCGTCAGGCCGGCAGAGGTGCTGAGTGCATGCGTGCGCTGGAGCTTGTCTCGCGCGCTCGGGCCCATGTCGCTGAAGTAGCTCTGCAGCCCCTCAGCCAGCCCCAGCCAGCAGCTGATGCGCACATTCGGCCGCACGTCGTAGCGGCGGTGCAGCGAGGCCAGGATGTCGGCCACTTCCTCGAAGCGGCCTTGCCGCGCCAGGTAGACGGCACGCTCGGCCTTGAGGCAATCGGCGGCGAGCGGCGTTTTGGCGGCGGCGATGCCCGCGTCCAGCCGCGCCAGCAGGCGCGAGGCGGGGCGCATCACGCGCTCAAGCGTTGAAAGGCCTCGCGGTACTTTGCTGCGGTTTTGGAAATGACGTCCGGCGGCATGGCCGGTGCCGGCGGGCGCTTGCCCCAGGGTTGCCCGTCGACTGTCGCTTGCTCCAGCCAGTCGCGCACGAACTGCTTGTCGTAGCTCGGTGGGTTGATGCCTTCGGCATACCCTTCGACGGGCCAATAGCGCGACGAATCGGGCGTGAGCACCTCGTCCATCAGCGTCAGCGTGCCGTCGGTGTCGAGGCCGAACTCGAACTTGGTGTCGGCGATGATCACGCCCTTTTTCAGCGCGATGGCGGCAGCGGTCTCATAAAGCTGGATCGAGATGTCGCGAACGCGCGCGGCAAGGTCGGCGCCGATCAGCGCGACGGCCTGATCGAAATCGATGTTCTCATCGTGGTCGCCCATCTCGGCCTTGGTGGCCGGCGTGAAGATGGGCTGCGGCAGGCGGCTGGCGTTCTTCAAGCCCGCGGGCAGCGCCACGCCACACACGGATTGGCTTTGCTGGTATTCCTTCCAGCCGCTGCCGGCCAGGTAACCGCGCACGACCGCCTCGATCGGCAGCGGCTTGAGGCGCTTGACCAGCATCGCCCGGCCACGAACCTGCTCGCGCTCGTCGGGCTGGACCACGCTTTGCGGATCGTCACCGGTCAGGTGATTCGGCACGATGTGTCCGAGGTGGGCGAACCAGAACATCGCCATCTGGGTCAGCAGTTCGCCCTTGCCGGGGATGGGCTCGCCGAGCACCACATCGAACGCGCTGATGCGGTCAGTCGCGATCATCAGCATGCGGTCGTCGCCGACGGCGTAGTTGTCGCGCACCTTGCCACGCGCCAGCAAGGGCAGCGAGTGCAGGCTGCTGCTGAGCAGCGGCGGCGCGTTGGAAGGAGGCGCTGTCATGGGGGATTCGGATGAGGCAGGATGCGCGTGGTGGGGGTCGAAAACGCCTCGCGATTGTAGGGACCGCGGCAGGAACGGGGACGAGTCGATTCGGAACATGGCGCACCTCTTGAATTGATCATATTTACGGCTGTTATCAATTCAACTTAAGCGATGTTTCGCCCAAAAGCAAAAACCGGCCGAAGCCGGTTTTTTTACGGAGCGAGAATTCGGTCAGACCACCGTCTGCGACAGCTCGCCCGTCGCGTAGCGCTGCGCCACTTGCACCAGCGTCTGCGCCTTGATCTTGCCGGCCTGGCCTTCGCAGCCGAACTCCACGTAACGCTGCCTGCAGATCTGCTTGGCGGCTTCGCGCGCTGGCTTGAGGTAATCGCGCGGATCGAACTTGTCCGGGTTCTGCACGAAGTACTTGCGTATCGCCGCCGTCATCGCCAGACGCACATCAGTGTCGATGTTGATCTTGCGCACGCCGTGCTTGATGGCTTCCTGGATCTCTTCGACCGGCACGCCGTAGGTTTCCTTCATGTCGCCGCCGAACTCGCGGATCGTGGCCAGCAAATCTTGCGGCACGCTGCTCGAACCGTGCATCACCAGGTGCGTGTTCGGGATGCGCTGGTGGATTTGCTTGATGCGGCCGATGGCGAGGATGTCGCCGGTGGGCTTGCGGGTGAACTTGTAGGCGCCGTGGCTGGTGCCGATGGCAATCGCCAGCGCATCGAGCTGGGTGCGCTTGACGAACTCGGCGGCTTCTTCCGGGTCGGTCAGCAACTGGTCCATGGTCATCGTGGCTTCGGTGCCGTGGCCGTCTTCCTTGTCACCCTTCATCGTTTCGAGCGAGCCCAGGCAGCCGAGTTCGCCTTCGACCGTCACGCCGAGCTTGTGCGCCATGTCGACGACTTTGCGCGTCACCTCGACGTTGTAGTCGAAACTCGCGATGGTCTTGCCGTCGGACTGCAGCGAGCCATCCATCATCACCGAGCTGAAGCCGAGGTCGATCGCGCCCTTGCAGACTTCCGGGCTCTGGCCGTGATCCTGGTGCATCACCAGCGGAATCTCGGGCCAGCTCTCGACGGCCGCCTGGATCAGGTGCTTGATGAACGGCTCGCCGGCGTATTTGCGCGCACCGGCGCTGGCCTGCAGGATCACCGGCGCGCCCACTTCGGCGGCTGCCGACATCACGGCCTGCACCTGCTCGAGGTTGTTGACGTTGAAAGCAGGGATGCCGTAGCCGTTGACGGCAGCGTGGTCCAGCAGTTGGCGCATCGAGACGAGAGGCATGGCGGTGTCCTGAAGAGTGAAAAATCCTGAGCCGCGGAAACCGCGTGAAAACCGCGTGAAACCGCGTCGTAACTCGCCGAATTGTAGCGAGCGCCCCACGGCGCCTTGGGTCAATACCACGCCGCACGCTCGACCGAGGGGGCAGCGCCGGAGGGTGTTTTCAGCCCACGCGCTCGGCCTTGTAGCCCTGCCCGCGCATCGCGACCAGGATCTGCTCGATGTGCGCAACGCCGCGCGTCTGCACCACCACCTCGATCTGCGCCCGCTCGACCGAAAGCGAACTGAACGCCCGCTGATGCTGCACTTCGTCGATGTTGGCGCCGAGCTTGCCGAGCAGCGTGGCCACATCGGCCAGCGCGCCGGGCACGTCGCGCACATCGAGCCGCAGCCGCGCGAGCCGGCCGGACTTGACCATGCCGCGCTCGATGATTTCGGCCAGCACCAGCGGCTCGATGTTGCCGCCGCACAGGATCAGCCCGACCTTGCGGCCTGCAAAGCGATCGCGGTGTTTCATCAGCGCGGCCAAGCCGACGCCGCCTGCGCCTTCGACCACCGTTTTCTCGATTTCGAGCAGCATCAGGATGGCCTGCTCGATGTCGTCTTCGCTGACCAGCAGCACCTCGTCGACGCGCTGGCGGATCAGCGGAAGCGTCAAAGCGCCCGGCGACTTGACGGCGATGCCATCGGCAATCGTCGCCTGTGCGCTTTCGCGCTGCCCGCCGTGCATGGCGTTCCACGCGGCCGGGAAGCGCTCGGTCTGCACGCCGATGATCTGGATGTCGGGCCGGATCGCCCGCGCCGCCGTCGCCACGCCCGAGATCAAACCGCCGCCGCCGATGGCAACCACCAGCGTGTCGATCGCCGGTTGCTGGGCCAACATCTCCAGCCCGATCGTGCCCTGCCCGGCCATCACCGCCAGGTCGTCGTAGGGATGCACCAGCGTCAGGCCGCGCTCTGTCGCGAGCGCCAGGCCCGCGGCGCGCGCATCGTCGAAGGTGTCGCCTTCGAGCACGATGGTCGCGCCGAAGCTGCGCGTTCGGTCCACCTTGACGGGAGGCGCAAAGCGCGGCATCACGATCGTGGCCGGGATGCCCATGCGCTGCGCGTGGTAGGCCACGCCTTGCGCATGGTTGCCGGCCGACACGGCCAGCACGCCGCTCGCGCGCTCGGTCGGCGTCAACTGCGCCATCTTGTTGAGCGCCCCCCGCTCCTTGAACGATGCCGTGAACTGCAGGTTCTCGAACTTCAGGAACACCTCGCAGCCGGTCAGCGCCGACAAGGTTCGCGAGGGCATGCACGGTGTGTCGATCACCTCGCCGCGCAGGCGCTCGGCGGCAGCGCGGATATCGGCGATGGTGAGGGTGTCTTGGGGCGAATCCATGCCGCATTGTCGCGCGCCGCATACCGCGTCGGGCGCGCTGTGCTGACGTGTCGGTAGCCCCGAAGCCTATCCGCACCCTGCTGCTGCGACTCTTCGCCGCGCCGCAACGGCATCCGCTCACGCTGTTAGCCTCCGCCCCTTTTGTTCATCGAACCCCAAGGAGCCTTGCCATGAAACTCACGTGCAACCGACCCATTCTGTGCCTCGTGCTGGCAGCGCCAGGCTTGGCATTCGCACAAGCGCAGGCCACGATCAAGACCGACAACCAGTTCCGCTACGCCCTCGGCGCCGGCGCGAGCTATGCGTCCGGCAACACCGATTCGTCGAGCGTGAACCTCAGCGGTGACGCCGTGCGCGCCACGACCGACAGCAAATGGCAGATTGGCGGCAAGGCGCTCTGGGCTCGCACCGACAGCCAGACCACCGCCGAAAACATCGCACTCGGCACGCAATACGACCGCGACTTCTCTCCGCTGAACTTCGGCTTCGCCAAGGCAGATTTCCTGCGCGACAAACCGGCCAACGTCTCGTCGCGTGCCTCCTTGTTCGGCGGCGTCGGGCGGCATGTGATCCGCACCGACACGCTCACCTGGGACCTGTCACTCGGCCTGGGCTACACAGAAGACCGCTACATCGACCCGGCCGAAGTCAATGACGAATTGCGCAGCCGCTACGGCCGGGCCGAAGCGCTGCTGGCCGAAGAATCGACGCACAAGTGGACGCCCACCACCTCGTTCCACCAGAAGCTCTCGGTCTACCCGGCGCTGCGCAGCGGTGGCGGCTACCGCGGCGTGTTCGACTCCGGCCTGTCGGTCGCGATGACCGACACCCTGAGCCTCACCGCCGGCCTGAACTACCGCTACAACAGCGACCCGGGCTCGGGCCTGAAGAAGGGCGACACGCTCTTCGTGACCGGCATCTCGGTCAAGATCGATTGATTGAGACAACGGTCGGGATGAACCCCCAAGCGGACGCCGTGGAGCCGGCTCTGCCGGTCCGCCAGCGTCGCCCCCTTGAGGGGGAGCGCCGAAGGCGCTTCGGGGGTGGGCCAATTCAACCCACCCTGCAGACCTTCAACATGTTGGTCCCGCCGGGGTGGCCCATGGGCTCGCCGCAGGTGATGGCGTAGGTGTCGCCGGCCTTCAGGACGCCCGATTCGATCAGCAGCGCTTCGGCCTTGGCCAGCGCTTCGTCGCGGTCGGCGAAGTTGGGCATGATCATCGGCGTGACGTTGCGGTAGAGCGCCATGCGGCGCTGGCTGCGGATCTGCGAAGTGAGTCCGTAGATCGGCACATGGATGCGGTGGCGGCTCATCCAGAGCGCCGTCGAGCCCGATTCGGTCAGCGCCAGAATCGCCTTGCAGCCGAGGTGATAGGCAGTGAACAGCGCGCCCATCGCGATCGACTGGTCGATGCGCGCGAACTGCTTGTTGGTGAAGCTCGCGTCGAGCGAGATCTCTTCGGCGTTCTCGGCTTCGACGCAGATGTTGGCCATCATCTCGATGGTTTCGACCGGATATTTCCCGGCCGCGGTTTCGGCGCTGAGCATCACGGCATCGGTGCCGTCGAGCACAGCGTTGGCCACGTCGCTCACCTCGGCGCGCGTGGGCACCGGGTTGACGATCATCGACTCCATCATCTGCGTCGCAGTGATGACCACGCGGTCCATCTCGCGGGCCATCTTGATCATCTTCTTCTGCAGCGCCGGCACGGCCGCCGCGCCCACTTCGATGGCCAGGTCGCCACGCGCGACCATGATGCCGTCGGAGGCGCGCAGGATCTGGTCGAGCAGCGGGATCGCCTCGCTGCGCTCGATCTTGGCGATGAGCTGCGGCTTGTGGCGCCACGGTTCGCCGGCCACGTTGGCAAGCTGGCGTGCCATTTCCATGTCGGTCGCGTTCTTCGGGAAGCTCACCGCCAGGTACTCGCACTGGAACGCCATCGCGGTCTTGATGTCGTCCATGTCCTTCGCGGTGAGCGCCGGCGCGGTGAGCCCGCCACCGGCCTTGTTGATGCCCTTGTTGTTGGAGAGCACGCCGCCAGCCACGACGGTGGTGTGCACCTCTTCACCGTGCACCGAATCGACGGTGAGCTTGAGCAGGCCGTCGTTGAGCAGCAGCGTGTCACCGGCACGCACGTCGCGCGGCAGTTCCTTGTAGTCGAGGCCGACACGCTCGTTGGTGCCGAGCGCGGTGCTGGCGCCGTCGAGGATGAACTTCTGCCCCGGCTCGAGGATGGTCTTGTCGCCCTCGAATTTGCCGACGCGGATCTTCGGGCCTTGCAGGTCGGCCATGATCGCGACCTCCTTCCCGCAGCGCCGCGCGATCGCGCGGACCATCTCGGCCCGGTCGATGTGGTCCTGCGCCTTGCCGTGCGAGAAGTTGAGCCGCACCACGTCGACACCGGCCTGGATCATGCGCTCCAGGATTTCGGGCGAGTTGGAAGCGGGGCCGAGGGTGGCAACGATCTTGGTGGCGCGAGGCATGGTGGTCTCCATCAGGTTGTTGTTGTGGAACGGGTGTGTCCGGTGCCTGATTGTCCGAGCCTGCGCCGCCAGTCGGTGGACTGACTGTTATTCCGCCAGCGCTCGCAACATCATGATTGGGCCCGGCGTTGCAGGATCTCGAAGGCCGGCAGGGTCTTGCCTTCGAGCACTTCCAGGAAAGCACCACCGCCGGTCGATATGTAGCCCACATCCTTCTCGATGCCGTACTTGGCGATGGCCGCGAGCGTGTCGCCGCCGCCGGCGATGCTGAAGGCGCTCGATGCGGCGACGGCCTCGGCAATCGCCTTGGTGCCGCCTTCGAACGCGTCGAACTCGAACACGCCGACCGGGCCGTTCCAGACGATGGTGCCGGCGGCCATGAGTTGCGCAGCGAGCCGCCTGGCGGTTTGCGGACCGATGTCGAGGATCAGATCATCGGCGGCCACATCGGCGCTGAGCTTGACGGTGGCCACAGCGTCGGCCTTGAATTCCTTGGCCGTCACCACGTCGACTGGGATCGGCACATCGGCGCCGCGCGCCTTCATGGCCGCGATGACGGCGCGGGCTTCATCCAGCAGCGTCGGCTCGGCCAAGCTCTTGCCGATGGGCAACCCGGCCGCGAGCATGAAGGTGTTGGCGATGCCGCCGCCGACGATCAGTTGATCGACGTTCTTGGCGAGCGCTTGCAGGATGCTGAGCTTGGTCGAGACCTTGCTACCGGCCACAATCGCGACCAGCGGCCGCTTGGGATTGGCGAGCGCCTTGGTGATGGCATCGATCTC
>JAMFRW010000577.1 GCA_026224975.1 Rhodoferax sp.
GTGATCTGCCACGACAGGCCCCATTTGTCCTTGCACCAGCCGCAGGCACTCTCTTGGCCGCCGTTCTTGACGATCGCGTCCCACAAGCGGTCGGTCTCAGCCTGATCGTCGGTCGCAATCTGAAACGAGAAGGCTTCGGTGTGCTTGAATGCGTATTTCAGCGATCGTGGACGCCCATTTCAGGCTGATCGTGGACGGCAAGACTGACGTTGCCGAGGCGGCGCCGGGGAAGCGCGCAGGAACTGGTGTGAATGTAGCTGAATCGTCCACGATGAGTCTGAAACGACATCTGCGTGGGGAGGTGTCGGAACTCAGTGAGCGCCCGACTTGATCTGAATTCTTAGGGCTCTGCCGGGGCGCCGCAGGCGCCCCCCTCGGCCGCATCGCGCAGGGACTTGGTGGTCTTGAGTTCGATCTTGTGACTGGCGTGCACGAGCCGATCGAGGATGGCGTCGGCCAGCGTCGGGTCGTTGAGATAGGTGTGCCAGGCCTTGACCGGCAACTGGCTCGTGATCAGCGTGGAGCGCGCGCCGGTGCGGTCATCCAGCAGCTCCAGCAGGTCGTTGCGCTCGGACGCGCCCATGGGCGCAATCGCAAAGTCGTCGATCACAAGCAAGTCCAGCCGAGCCAGTTGCACCAGCCGCCTGGCGAAGCTGCCGTCACCGTGTGCCACCTGCAGCTCATCGAACAGGCGCGCTGCGCGCACGTACAGCACCGAGAAGCCGTTGCGGGCCGCCTGGTGGGCCAGCGCACAGGCCAGCCACGTCTTGCCGCTGCCGGTGGCTCCGGTGATCAGCAAATTGCGCGCGTGGCGCAGCCAGTCGCAGCCGGCCAGCGCAACGATCACGTGGCGGTCCAGCCCGCGGCTGGCGCGCCAGTTGATGTCCTCGATGCAGGCCGCGCTGACCTTGAGCTTGGCGGCCTTCAGCAGTCGGGCCACGCGCCGGTCATCGCGCCATGCGATCTCACGCTGCACCAGCAGCGTGAGCCGGTCGTCAAAGGGCAGCTCGGCCGCAGCGGTGCTGTGGCTCTGATCCTGCAGGGCATGCACCATGCCGTCCAGGCGCAGGGTGCGCAGTTGATCCAGGGTGTGTTCGTTCAGCATGGACGTGTTCTCTCTCGTTGTGGTGGTCAGTGGTCAGTGGTAGTAGTCCGGGCCGCGCACGTTCTCGTGAGCGACGACAGGGTTGTCGGCAGCGTCCAACGGCTTGGGTTGGCCGTCCAAGCCGCACTGCAGGATGCTGGTGACGCTGCGCAGGTTCGGCGCGCGGATGGCCATGGCGCGGGTGCAGGCGGCTTCCAGGCGCGGCTCGCTGTACTTGCGCGCCAGCGCCAGCAACCCCAGACAGGCGCGGTAGCCTTGCTCGGGGTGCGGGCGATGCGTCATCTGCCAAGTCACGACCGCCGCCGTACTCACGCCGATGCGTTCGCCCCAGGCGATGAGCTTGGCCGGCGTCCACTGCAGGTGCGCCCGGTGTGACGCCGGCATGTGCTCGGGAGCGGTCGTGAAGCCGCCGCGCGCCGCGCTCAGCGCATGGCCGGCCACGCGCTGGTTGGACGCGAAGCACTCCAGCAAGTCGCCGGTGACGCGCACGTCGACCTTGGCGTTCACAAGCCGATGGGGCACGCTGTAGTAGTGGCCGTCGAACTCGACGTGATAGTCGATGTTGACCTTGGCCGTCTTCCAGCGGCTCAACTGGAAGCGCTCGGCTGGCAATGCCGTGAGCACCGGCGCGTCGAGCTGCTCGAAGGCGCTGCGCCGGCAGCCGGGAAGCTTCTTGAACGGCCGCTGGTTCAAGTCCAGCAGCAACGCGGCGATGGCCCCGTTGAGCTCGGCCAAGCTGAAGAAACGATGGTTGCGCAGTCGCGCCAGGATCCATCTCTGCACCAGCAGCACTGCGGCTTCAACCTTGGGCTTGTCACGGGGGTGCGCGGGGCGAGCCGGAAGCACCGCACAGCGGTAGTGCTGGGCGAACTCCTCGTAGGCTCGTCCAGGCTCGGGGTCGTAGCGCCCTGGTGTCTTGATCAGCGCCCGGGCCTGGTCGGGCACGATCAACTTGGGCACGCCGCCGAAGAACTCCAACGCCAACACCTGCGCGCCGATCCAGTCTTCGGTGGTCTGGCGCGGCGTGGCGTAGACGAACGTGTAGTTCGAGGCGCCCAGCACGGCGAGAAAGATCTGGGCCTGCGAGATCTCGCCAGTGCCCGCATCGACGATCGGCACGGTGTCGCCGGCATAGTCGATGAACAGCTTCTCGCCCGCGACGTGCACCTGGCGCATCGAGCGCTGCTGCGTCTTGGCGAACTCGCGGTACTTGATGCAGAAGCTCGTGTACTTGTAGGCCAGCGGGTTGGCGCTGGCGTACTCCTCCCACAGCAGCATCAGCGTGACACCGGGGCGCTTGAGCTCCTGGTGGACGACGCCGAAGTCGGGGGCGAGCTGGTGGCTGGAGCGGGGCAACGCAGGTCGGTACAGCCGAGCCTCCAAGGCCTCATCGCTCAGGCCATCGGCCACAGAGCAGTCCACGCCTGCTACCTTGGCCAACGACACGTACTTGCCGACCACGCTCTTGGAGATCTTGAGGGCGCGGCCGACCTCGTTGTAACTCAGGTCTGCCTGCAGATGAAGGCGCAATGCCTCTCGGATACGGCGCATCGTGACTCTGTTGGTTGGCATCGGCTCGGCCCGCAAAAGCGGCCAGCCTATGCCGGTCAAAGATCACCTGCGCATCTCCCTCGTCCACGATGACGCTGAAACAGCGTCCACGATCAGACTGAAACGCCGTCCACGATCACGCTGAAATCCCGTCCACCATCAGCCTGAAACGCCGTCCACGATGGGCTGAAATACGCAGCAAGGCATGCTCACGAGGTGCCAATCGCCGATATATCCGAATGCCAAGCGACGTCGCCAAAGCTATGCCGATGACGATTGCGACAACGCAAATGAAC
>JAMFRW010000578.1 GCA_026224975.1 Rhodoferax sp.
AGTGGCCGAGCATCACCCACGCGTGCGGGCGCAGCACCGCGATGTGGTCGGTGATGGTCTTCGCGTTGGCCGGTCCGACGCCGATGTTGACCATCGTGATGCCGCTGCCGTCGGCGCGCACCAGGTGGTAGGCCGGCATCTGCGGCAGGCGCGGCGGCGGTGCGCCGAGTTCGTCGCCGGGCTCAGGGGGCAGGCCGGCGCGGCGGGTGACCACGTTGCCGGGCTCGACGAAGGCGATGTAGTCTTGCGCGCGCGCGCTGCTCGCCATGGTCTCGTGGCCGAGGCGCACGAACTCGTCGATGTAGAACTGGTAGTTGGTGAAGAGCACGAAGTTCTGGAAGTGCTCCGGCCCGGTGCCCGAGTAGTGGCGCAGCCGGTGCAGCGAATAGTCGACGCGCGGCGCGGTGAAGAGCGCCAGCGGCTGGGCCTCGCCCGGCTCGCTTTCGAAGGTGCCGTTGGCGATGCCGTCGTCCATCTCGCCGAGGTCGGGCAGGTCGAAGCGGTCACGCATCAGCATGCGGCGCTCGGCCGTCAGGCTGCCTTCGATGTGGTCGTGTTCGGCGAACGAGAAGTGCACCGGGATCGGCTGGCTGCTGGTGCCCACTTCGATCGTCACGTTGTGGTTCTTGAGCAGCAGGCGAAACTGCTCGAGGTAGTAGTTGGCGTAGAGGTCGGGCCGGGTCAGCGTGGTTTCGTAAGTGCCGGGGCCGGCGACGAAGCCGTAGCTCAGGCGCGAATCGGCACGGGCCACGGTGTCGGTGTGCACGCGCACGAAGGGGTAGCAGGCGCGCACGCGGCCGGGCAGGGCGTCGCCGTTGACGAAGGCCTGCAGCGCGCTGCGCAGGTGGGCCACGCTGCTGTCGTAGATGGCCTGCACTTGCGCGAGCGCGGCGCCCGCGTCGTCGAAGCGGGCCGGGGCGATGTATTCGGGGGCGTAGGGCATGGGCTCCTCTTGTAGGTGTGTGGCAGGTTGCTTGCTTTGTGCCTGTGGCGATGCAGTGTTGTCTGCGCCGTTCGCTGGGCAGTTCGGCAGGATCTGCCGCATTCTGACCCCGAGCGACCCGTAAACTGGGACGAACAGGCCGCGCGCCCCGCGACGGCCATGGAGCTTCGAACGATGAAGGTGCTTGTACTCGGCAGCGGCGTGATCGGCGTGTCGTCCGCCTACCAGCTCGCGATGGCCGGCCATGAGGTGACGGTGGTAGATCGCCAGCCCGCCGCCGCCCTCGAAACCAGCTACGGCAATGCCGGCGAAGTCTCGCCCGGCTACTCTGCCCCCTGGGCCGGCCCCGGCGTGCCCATCAAGGCCATCAAGTGGCTGCTGATGCACCACCGTCCGCTGGTGATCCGCCCGCAGCTCGACATGAACCTGATCCGCTGGGGCGCGGCCATGCTGCGCAACTGCACGGCCGAGCGCTACGAGCTGAACAAGGGCCGCATGGTGCGCCTGGCCGAATACAGCCGCGATTGCCTGAAGGAGCTGCGCGCGCAAACCGGCATCCAGTACGACCAGCGCATGCAAGGCACGCTGCAGCTCTTTCGCACCCAGGCGCAGCTCGACGGTACCGCGGCCGACATCGCGATCCTGAAGCGCTACGGCGTCGGCTTCGAGCTGCTGAACATGGACGGCTGCATTCGCCACGAGCCGGCGCTGGCCACAACCCGCGAGAAGTTCGTCGGCGGCCTCTTGCTGCCTGGCGACGAAACCGGCGACTGCTTCAAGTTCACGCAGAACCTCGCGGCGCTCGCCGTCCAGAAGGGCGTGCAGTTCCGCTACGGCACGGTCATCAAGCGCATCACGAAAGCCGGCCAGCAGATCGATGGCGTGGTCACCGAATCGGGCACGCTCAAGGCCGATGCCTACTTGGTCGCACTCGGCAGCCATTCGCCGATGTTGCTGAAGCCGCTGGGCCTCACGGTGCCCGTCTACCCGGTCAAGGGCTACTCGATCACCGTGCCGATCACCGATGCCGCCGGCGCGCCCGAATCCACGGTGATGGACGAAACCCACAAGGTCGCCGTCACCCGCCTGGGCGACCGCATCCGCGTGGGCGGCACGGCCGAGCTGGCCGGCTACACGCTCAAACTGCACGAAGCCCGCCGCCAGACGCTGGAGCACGTCGTCACCGATCTCTTCCCGCGCGGCGGCGATGTCAAGCGGGCAGAGTTCTGGTGCGGCCTGCGCCCGATGACGCCCGACGGCACGCCGGTGGTTGGCGCCACGCGCATCGGCAACCTCTTCCTCGCGACCGGCCACGGCACGCTGGGCTGGACCATGGCGGCCGGCACCGGCCGGGTGATGGCCGACGTGATCTCCGGCCGCAAACCCGACATCGACATGGCCGGGCTGACCATCGACCGCTACCCCAACGCCTACCGCTGAGAGCGCACCGGGCAACCCGAAGCGTGCCCAGCAGTGGTCGCCGAGGTCGGGAGGGGGGGGCCGGCGGATAGAATTAAAAGCTCTCTTGAAGGGAGCCGGCCCTCGCCCTCCCGACCTCTCGCTCCATCGATCGATAGCAGAACCCCCTGAATGGGGGCCCTGAAACGCCTCTTGAACCGCGCCGCATTTAACGATTGCTAAACGGTCTCCTCCGATCCTGCCAACTGACATTCCGTCATGGCAGAACCCGGGAGACTTCATGAAAATCCGCCAACCTTGGCGCCGCAGCGCCCTCGCCGCCGCCTCGCTGCTCGCCTTGTCGCCAGCCGCCTTTGCCGCCGATTTCGTCTTTTCGACCGGCAGCTATGTTCCCGGCACGACCGCCCCCGAGCCGCTGGCGGCCGGCCAGGTGCTGCAGATCAACAGTGGCGGCAGCAAGTTCTTCGACGGTGTGAGCTTCACCAACCAGGCCGGCCTGGTGAACTGGAACGCCGACACCCTCTACCTGCAAAACGGCGCGAGCGTCAAGAACCAGGCGGTGTGGAACGCCAAGAGCGACGACGCGTTGGTCAACAACGGCGGCGCGCTCTCGACCTTCACCAACAGCGGCACCTTCCGCAAGAGCGCGGGTAGCGGCAACACGTCGATCGGCACCATCGCGTTCGTCAACAGCGGAACGATCGACGCGCAGACCGGCAGCATCTACTTCGGCGGCGGCAACGCCACCTTCAACGCCGGCAGCGTCTTCACCGGCGCCGGCTCTGTCGTGATCGGCAACAACGCGAGCTTCAATGGCGGGCTCACGTCGTCGAACCTCGTGCTCTCGGCCGGCAGCTACACCGGCACCGGCGCCAAGATCACCGGTGCCGTCACCTTGAGCGGCGGTTATGTTCAGGGCGACTGGGAAGTGGCGAGCGGGCAAACGCTGAACGGCGCCAACGGCGGCAGCAAGTTCCTCAACGGCGGCGCGCTCACCAACAACGGCACGGTGAACTGGAAGACCGGCGACGCGCTGTACCTGCAGAACGGTTCGAGCTTCACCAACAACGGCCTGCACGACATCCAGGCCACCAGCGCCATCGTCAACAACGGCGGCGCCCTGTCGACCTACACCAATTCCAGCGGCGCCACCTTGCGCGTCGCCTCGGGCCAGACCGCCACCATCGGCACGATAGGCTTCACCAACAACGGCGGCACGCTCACCGCGAACGGCACGATCAACTACAACGGCAGCAACGCGACCTTCGGCACGGGCACGGTGTTCAACGGCAGCGGCACCAACCTCGTCAGCAGCAACGCAGCCTTCAACGGCGCGATCAGCAGTGGCAACCTCGTGCTGCAGAACGGCGTTTACCAAGGAACGGCCGTCGCGCTGTCGGGCACGACCGATTTCACCGGCGGCTACCTCAGCGGCACCTGGCAGCTCGGCGCCGCCCAGACGCTGAACGCCAAGACCGGCAACAGCAAATTCCTCGACGGCGGGAGCTTGGTGAACAAGGGCAGCGTCAACTGGCAAACCGCCGACGCGCTGTACCTGCAGAACGGATCGAGCCTCGACAACCAGGGCAGCTTCACCCTGTCGACCGGCGCCACGCTGGTCAACAACGGCGGCGCGCTTTCGACCTTCACCAACAGCGGCACGCTGCACCTCGCCACCGGTGAGGTGGGTGCGGTCGGCACGATCGCGTTCGTCAACAACGCCGGCGTCGTCCAGAGCGACGGCACCTTGACCTTCGGCGGCAACAACGCCGTCTTCAGCAGCGGCACCAAGTTCACCGGCACTGGTGTGACCAACGTGACCAGCAACGCCAGCTTCGTCGACAACTTCGATTCCGCCAACCTGCGGCTCGTCTCCGGCTTCTTCACCGGCGGAAACGGCTCGGCCGGTTCGAAGGTGGTGGCCAAAGGGCAGGTCGACCTCACCGGCGGCTACCTCACCGGCACCTGGGAACTGGCCGCCGGCCAGAGCCTGAACGCGCTCGATGGCGGCAACAAGTTCCTCAACGAAGCGAACTTCACCAACAAGGGCACGCTCGCCTGGAAGACCACCGACAGCTTCTACCTGCAGAACAACTCGTCGCTGGACAACCAGCAACTGCTCGACCTGCAGGAGAGCATGACCATCGCCAACAACGGCGGTGGGCTCTCCAGCCTCACCAACAACAAGCTGATGAAGGTGGCATCGGGCAAGACGGTCAACGTCGGCACGATCCAGTTCGTCAACAACAGCACCTTGAACGTGGCCGGCACGCTGAACTTCAACGGCTACAACGCAACGTTCAATGACGGCAGCGTCTTCACCGGCGCGGGCGTGGTCGCGATCAACAGCGACGCCAGCTTCGTCGGCACGCAGAACACCAGCAACCTCTCGCTGCGCTCGGGCACATTCACCGGCACCGGCGCGGTTGTCCAGGGCAGCGCCGAATTCACCGGCGGCTACCTGCAAGGCGGCTGGACGGTCGCGAGCGGCCAGACCCTCTACGGGCGCGACGGCGGCAACAAGTTCGTCAACGCCGCCACGGTCACCAACAACGGCACCATCGCCTGGCAGACCGGCAACACGCTGTACCTGCAGAACGCCGGCAGCATCGACAACCGCGGCCTGTTCGACATGCAGACCGGTGCGACGATCGCCAACAACGGCGGACAGCTCTCGACCTTCACCAACAGCGGCACGTTGCGGGTGGCCGCGGGGCAAAGTGGCGTGATCGGCTCGCTGGCGTTCGTCAACAACGCCGGCACGGTCGACGTGGGCACTGGCGCCTCGCTGAACTTCAACGGCAACAACGTCGCCTTCAACGCCGGCACGAAGTTCACTGGCTCCGGCGTGGCGATGGTCAACGGCAATGCCGGCTTCAATGGCGACTACACCTCGAGCAACCTGTCGCTGCGTTCGGGCGTGTTCACCGGCGCGGGCGCGGTGGCCAAGGGCAGCACAGAGTTCAGCGGTGGCTACCTTCAAGGCGACTGGAAGGTGGCGAGCGGCGCCACGCTGACGGTCGCCGCCGGCGGCAACAAGTTCCTCGATGGCGTCGCGCTGACCAACCAGGGCACCATCGCCCTGGCCACCAGCAACACGCTCTACGTGCAGAACGGCGCCAGCATCGCCAACGCCGGCAAGATCGACCTGCAGACCGACTCGGCGATCATCAACAACGGCGGTGCGGCCAGCAGCTTTGTCAACACCGGGCTGATCCTCAAGAGCGCTGGCACCGGTGTCTCGACCATCGGCAACGGCGTGGGCTTCGACAACCAGGGGGTGATGAACGTGGCCACCGGCACGATCGGCCTGCCCAACGACTTCACCAACAACGGCACGCTGAAGGGCGTGGGCGCCTACGCCAGCACCACCTTGACCAACAACGGCCATGTGGCGCCGGGCGACGGCGTAGGCACGCTCACGATCGCCGGCAACTTCGCGCAGACAGCACTCGGCAGCTTCGACATCCAGACCGAAAGCCTGCTGAGCACAGACAAGCTCGTGGTGCAAGGCAGCGCCACGCTCGGCGGCACGCTGGCGCTCAGCTGTTTCGGCACCTGCAGCTACGCGGTGGGCGACACCTTCACCATCCTCGATGCAAACGCCAATTCGCTCTCGGGCACCTTTGCCAACGTCACCTACGCCGGCTACCAGACCGGGCAGTTCCAGGTGATCTACGACCTGGCCGATGGTGATGTGATGCTGAAGGTGACGCAGGCCACCAGCGCGATCGCGGCTGTGCCGGAACCCGCGACCTGGGCCACGATGTTTGCCGGGTTGGGCATGCTGGTGATGGTGACGCGGCGGCGTTCGAATCGTCGCGATGGGGCGATCCGCGCGGACCGAGCGCGGTTCGATTGAAGCTGCAATCGAACTTCTTTACACGCCAAACGGCCGGCATCCCCGAGTCCGAGGGGGTACACAAGGGCGAACCCATCATGCGGAACAAATAGTGCTTGGCTAACATCGTTCGAGCGGCGGCCCGTAAATTCATACGGGCCGCCGCTCGAACATGTCCGCCACCGCACCGCCCAGCCCGTCACCGTTGTCGTTTCTCGAGCCCGCCGGACCCGGCGCCGCGCGGCGTGCGGGCGTATGGCAGGTGCGCGTGCTGGGCGGGCTGGAAGCGCGAAATGGTGACGTGGTGCTCACACATTTCATCAGCCACGCCATCGGCGCCTTGCTCGCGCGGCTCGCGCTGCACCCGCAGCGCAGCCACCCGCGCGAAGAATTGGTCGAACTGCTCTGGCCCGGTGTGGCGCTCGACGTGGGCCGCAACCGGCTGCGCAACGCGATCTCGTCGCTCAAGCGCCTGCTGGAGCCGCCCGGCGTGGTGCCCGGCTCGGTGCTCGCTGCCGACCGGCAAAGCGTGAAGCTCGCGCCGATGGCCACGCGCTGCGATGCGCTGGAGTTCGAGCGCTGCGTGCGCGAGCACCGCGTCGACGACGCCAGCGCGCTCTACCGCGGCGAGCTGCTGCCCGGCTTCTACGACGATTGGGTGCAGGAAGAGCGCACCCGGCTGGCGGCGTTGCTGGACCGGCTGGCGCTGGCGCCGGGCGCGGCACCGGCGGCGCCGGGCCATCCGTCGCCGCTGGTGGCGTCGGGTCCGTCGCTGTTGACAGAGCGTGGCCGGGCACCACCGCCGCCTTCGACGCCGCCGCCTCTGTTCGCCACCCAGCCGGCGCTGCCCGGTTACCTCACCAGCTACGTCGGCCGAGAAGCCGAGCGCGCACAACTCGCGGCGCTCGTCGGCGTGCACCGGCTGGTCACGCTCAGCGGCGCGGGCGGTTGCGGCAAGACGCGGATGGCGGTGGAAGTGGCCTCGGCGCTTTCGCAGGGCGCAGCCGGCGGTAGCCACCACACCGCCTTCGACACCATCGCCTTCGTCGCGTTGGCCGATTGCACTAGCGCGGCCCAGTGCGCCGCGCAATTGCGCACCTCGCTGCACCTGCCGCCGAGTGCCGCCAATCCACTGGAGCAGGCGATCACCATGCTGGCCGTCGGCCGGCCCCTGCTGGTGCTCGACAACTTCGAGCAGCTCGTGCAAAGCGGCGGGCTGGAGGTGGTGGAGACGCTGCTGGCCAGCTTGCCGTCGCTGCACCTGCTCGTCACCTCGCGGCGCGTGTTGGGGCTGGCTGGAGAACACGAACTGGCTTTGGTGCCGCTGCCGCAGCCCGAGGCGCACGCCAGCCTGGAGCAGGTGGCGCGCAACGCGAGCGTCGCGCTGTTCATCGACCGCGCGCGCAACGTGCGGCCCGATTTTCAGGTGACAGCCCGCAACCACGAGGCCGTGGCCGCGCTGTGCCGCGCGCTCGAAGGGCTACCGCTCGCGATCGAACTGGCGGCGTCGCGCAGCCGCGCGTTTTCGCCCGCCGACATGCTGGCCGCACTCGCCGAGCGCTTTTCGCTGCTCGCACGCAACAGTGCACGCAAAGCCAGCCCGACGCTGCGCCACGACACGCTGCGCGGTGCCATCGACTGGAGCTGGCAACTGCTGGATGCTCGCCAGCGGCGCTTTCTGCGCGCGCTCTCGGTGTTTCGCGGCGGCTGGTCGGTGGCGAGCGCGCAGGCGGTGTGCGACGAGCCGCAGGCGCACGAGTTGCTTGAATCGCTGACGGCAGATTCCCTGCTGCGCAGCGAGGTCGATGCCCACGGCGCCATGCGCTTCTACATGCTGGACATGATCCGCGCCTTCCTGCGCGATCAGCTCGCACCCGAGCAAGCCATGGCGCTGCGCCGCCAGCACCGCGCCCACTACCTCGCGATGGCGCTGGCCTGGCAGGCGCGCGGCGCGTTGGGCGTCGACGAGGCCGAGCTGCCCAACTTCGACGAAGCGCTCCGCAGCGCGGTCGACGACGGCCAGAGCGAACTTGCGCTGACACTCGCGCTCGCGCTGCGCCGCCATTGGGAGAGCAACGGCATCGGCCCGGAGCCGCTGGCCTTGATCGAACGTACGCTGGACCAGGTCGACCCCATCGACAGCGCCTGGGCCGGCGCTTGCATCATGACGGCGCTGCTCACGCTCGCGGCGGGCCATGGAGCGCACGCGCAGACGCTGGCGGAGCGGGCGCTGGCGAACGTCGGCCGGGGCGACGGTGTCATCGAGCGGCCCGCCTTGCGCGCTGCGGCGCTGTGCGCGCTGGTGCGCATCAAGGCGAATCGCCATCTGCATGCCGAAGGCCTGATGCCGCAGTTGGAAGAGGCGGTGGCGTTGGCCGAGCAAGCCGGTGTCGCCGAAATTGCCGCGCAAGCGCTCAGCCTCATGGGCATGCTGGTGCTGTACGAGGCGAAAGACGCGGCCCGTGCCGACGCGCTGGTGGTTGAGGCGCATGCGCGCTACCTGGCCATCGGCATGGTGCGCGAGGCCAGCCTGCTGCGTTACGAGCGCGCCTCGTGTCTGATGGAGTTGGGGCGCCGCGCCGATGCGCTGGCGCAAGCGCAGCAGCTGGAGCGCGAATCCGCGGCGCTCGGTGACCGACACCATCAGCTCAAGGCCATCAACCTGCAAGGCGTGTTGTATGCCGACTTGCGGCGCTGGGCCGATGCAGTGCAGGCCTACCGGCGCTGCGCGCAACTGGCCTGGCAGAGCCACAACCACTACTGGCTCGGTTTTGCACTGTGGAACCATGGCCGCAACCTGGCCCGCTTGCGGCAACCCGAACCGGCAGCCCTGCTGATGGCATTCAGCGCGGCGTATTGGCAGCGCCACTTCGGCGCGCTGGACGGGGCGGACAACCGCTACCGGCGGCAGGTGCGCGCTCTCGTGCGTTTTCAACTCGGCGAAGAACGCACCGCAGCGCTTTGGTCACGCGGCGAAGGCTTGAGTCTGGCGCAGGCCGTTGCTCTTTCGACTGCCACGCTACAAGGCTCAGCCTCGGCGTGACGTACCCAAGACCCTGACCCGATCAGCGCAAGGGCGCATCCGGCCAGTTGCGAGCCTGAAGGGCAGGATGGGCCGCTTCGTAGCCAAGCTCCATCGTCTCCGAATCACTCCCATCGGCCGCTGCGCTGACCGGCGGGTTTGTACCTTGCGCTCCGCTGAAATACCAGCGCCGCACGTCTTCCACCCAGTCTGCATCGCTTGCCATGACAACTCCTCGTTGCGAGAGCCCGCGACATTGCGGGCTGTGATGAGGTCGTATCGTGCCAACCGAATATGACAGTGGCTATCGGGCAGCGTTACGAATGCGCGTAGGACGTGACCTCGTGCGCCTTTGTGTTGCCCCATGGTGCCGGCCTGTGTCGGCGTTGTCCCACGCCCGATGCGCGCGCCGGACGACGCGGGCCGGCTCTTCCATCGGGCAGACGTGGACCGCGAGCCGCGAGACCATGCAGTCCTGCCGCGTCGAGAATGCGGCACTTGGACCGGCTGGCAGCACCCTTGGGGCGCCAAGCCCGCCGGCCGAATAAGGAGAGATTTCCATGAACACCAATGATTCGACTTGTAGCGTTTCCTCATCACGCGCCGCTTTTGGCCTGAGCGTTATCGCCATGTCGCTGGCCCTCGCCGCCTGCGGCCCGCAAAACGGCACACCGGTGGCAGGCGCACCTGTTGCTACGACAGCAGCAGCACAAGTCGCGGCCCCGGTGCCGCCGCCCGTGGTGCAGCAGGTGCCGGCGCCCACTACCGCGCCGATGCCCGCGCCGGTTGTCATGCAACAACAGGCACCGGCCGCCCCGCCACCGGCTTACGTGCAGCAACCAGTCCAATACTCGCCACCGCAGCGCGTCGCTCAAGCCGAGCCGGAACGCGCCCGCCCCGTCGCCAGCAACCGCCTGGGTGAGGTTCGCCACATCGAAGAGATCCGCAGCCGGCCCAAGGGGAGCGGCACGGGCGCTGTCATCGGTGGCGTGCTGGGCGGCCTGGTCGGCAACCAGTTCGGCCACGGCGGCGGCAAGGCCGCCACCACCGTGCTCGGCGCCGCGGGTGGTGCAGTGGCAGGCAACAACATCGAGCGCAACCGCAACGAAGGCGTCTCGGGCTACCGCGTGACGGTGAAGCTCGACAACGGCCAGTCGCGCACCTTCGAGGAATCGCGCCTCGACGGACTGCGCATCGGTGACCGTGTGCGCATCGACAACGGCAACCTGCACCGCGTCTGACGCTCGTGCATATCAGCCGGTTCGCCAAGCGCGAATCGGCTGAAACACGGCCCCCGTGAATCGGGCGGCGTGAATACACTGGCAGCATGACGATTCTTCATGCGCCGTTGGCGGCCTCGGCAGATCTGCCGCCACTCGTATTTCCCGCCGCCACGTCTGGTACGAAAAGTGGTTTCTTCGCGAGCCCAACCGTCCGCGATTTCCACCAGGTGCTCTTGTGGCCGTTGCGCCTCATGCCACAGCGCTACGAGGGGCCCGGGAAGCGCCGCACGCCGTGGCAGGTGCTGCGTGACCTCGGTGATCAGTCGCCGTGGGCGGAGGTGCTCGACGAATACACAGGCGACAGCGCGAAGTTCCACGAGCGCCATTACAACGAGTTCGTCACCTTCCTGCCGTACGTGCAGCGCTTTCTGTACGGCGAAGGCCGCACGCGGCGGGATGCCCGTGGTGAAGACGCCGACGCCCCGATGCGCGTCTTCCGCCGCACGGATGTAGCGCAAGTCCGCGTTGTCGCGCGGCCGGGCGATGCGCCCATGGTGCTCGACATCGTGCACGTCGACCTCTACTTCTTCTTCGATGTGGATGTGGTGCTGCTCAACGTCGAAGTCGCCGCGCGCGACCTTTCGCTCGCCCAGGCCCAGGAGGTGCTCTATCGCTTCGGCCGTGGCTACCCTGCCGGCTGGGATTCGCAAGGCCATGCGCAGCACACCATGCTCAGCGTCGAATGGCTGGATGCGCAGGGCCGCGTGCTGGCGTCATCCGATGCGCAGCAGCGCGAGGCCTTTTTGTCGCACGTGGCCGAGCACCGCGCACCGCGCATCGCCGAGCACTGGGCCTACCTGCTGCGCCCCCTGGTCAGCGACCATTCCAACGAGCCCGGCACGCTGCGCTATCGGCAAATCGAGTACTACCGCATGCCGCTCATGGGCTACTTGGCGCTCGACAACCCGCGCGCGTTGACCCGCAGCGATTTCATCCGGCTCGGCCTCGTCACCGGAGCCGGCGACAACAACACGCAAGCCTTGGCCGACAGCGCCGCTGGCGGCTCGGAGGGCGAAACGCTCCCATACGCCGAGCATCACCTGTCCGACTTCGAGCAGCGCTTTTGCTATGACCGCTTCTGGGCCAACGCCGGCGCCGCGCCGAACACACGCTACCTGTGCAGCGGCCACGCGCTCGTTGTCGTCGGCGAGGCGCGCTCGGAGTTCTACGGCTGCCGCGACCGCGGCGTGCTGGCGCAGTTCAGGCACCAGCACTTCCTGCTGTTCATGATCGCGCACTTCCAGAAAGCGGCGCTGCTGATGGCGTCGGACCGGCTGGTGGAGGCGCTGCGCGATCTGAACGTGGGGGACGCGGCCAGCGTGCGCAAGTTCAAGCGCTCGATCCGCGCCAGCTTCGAAGGCTTTCTGCGCTTCACGCACCGCTACTGGTTTCACGAAGTGTCGGAGCAGGCACAGGTGCGCGCGCTGTTCCACCTGTGCGCCACCCATCTCGGGCTCGACCCGCTGTATGCCGAGGTCAAGGAGCGCATCGCCGACATGAACAGCTATCTGGATGCCGACAGCCTGCGCCGGCAAGCCAACACGGTGGTGCGGCTGACTGTAGTCACCATCCTCGGCCTGATCGGCACGGTGACGACCGGGTTCCTGGGCATGAACCTGCTGGCCGAGGCCGAGGCGCCCTTGGGCCGCCGGTTGTGGATCTTCGCCATCGTGTTCGTCGTCACGACGGTGCTGACCTTCTACACGATGGGCAAATCCAAGCGGTTGTCGGACTTTCTGGACGCGCTCTCGGACGAACGCTTGTCGGTGTGGATGAAGTGCAAGGCGCTGATTGCCGTGTGGTCGCGGCCGGCGGATTGATCGTCGTCGGCGTGATTGCACGGTACGCCGTTGGCAGCCTGGCACCGGCCGCTGCATTCGGCGGGGAGCGTGATCGGTTGGGCGATCTCTCGGAAGTTGGACGCAACGAACGCATCCTCGCCCCACAAATCGGCCGGCGCCTCACCACCGTAAAACCACCGCAGCGCATCGCTCTCGCGCCATTCTTCCGATTCGTAACCCATGCATTGCTCCACAGCCGCCCACCCTGGGCGCCACTGCGGACATCTTGAGGGGCAGGCTGCGCCGGCACCATCGGGCGAATCTGCGCCTGCTTGTAGGACGATGCCGATGCCGCTTTTTTGTCCGCGACGTTATTTGCCCGTGAACTTCGCCGGCCGTTTGCCGAAAAACGCCGCCAGCCCTTCGGCGAAATCTGCCGTCGAGGCGCCTTCGACAAAAGCGTCGCGCTCGGCCGCCATCTGCTCGCGCAACGGCCGTTGCAAGGACGCGCGCAACAGGCGCTTGATGCGGCCATAAGCACCCGTCGGCCCCTGTGCCAGGCGCTGCGCAAGCGCTAGTGTGGCGGCTTCGCGCTCGGCCGGCGGCACGATCTGGTTGACCAGGCCCAACTCCAGCGCGGTGGCCGCGCTCACCATGTCGGAGAGCAACGCGATCTCCATCGCGCGCTTCAGGCCGACGGTACGCGGCAGCGCCCAGGAGCCGCCGCCGTCCACATTGGCGCCGATGCGTGAATAGGCGAGGGTGAAGCGCGTGTCGTCCGCCGCGATGGCCAGGTCGGCACCGAGCGCGATGCTCAGGCCCGCGCCGGCCACCGCGCCGTGCAGGCTCGCGATCACCGGCGCATCGCCTTCAGCCAGCAGGGCGAGCGCTTCGTGCAGCGGGTCGATCAGCGCACGGGCGGTGGCCGGCGCGTTGGGCAGGTCGGCAAAAAAGGTCTGCAGATCACCACCGGCCATGAACACCTTGCCCTCGCCGCAGAGCACGATCACGCGGGCCTCGGGGTTGGCGCGCAAAGCGGTGACGCTGGCGAGCAACGCCTGCGCCATCGGCACATCGAGCGCGTTCATCGCCTGCGGGCGGTTGAAGCGGATGGTCGCGACGCCGGCTTCCAGTGTCGTGAGGATCGGGGATTCGTCGTTGGACATGTTGTCTCCGGAGGATTCGAAATTCAGGTGGCGATCTTGAGCCCGGCGATGCCGGCGACGATCAAGCCCAGGCACAGCAGCCGCAGCGGCGAGACCGCATCGCCCAGCAGCACCACGCCGAGGATCACGGTGCCGACGGTGCCGATGCCGGTCCACACCGCGTAGGCCGTGCCGACCGGCAAGTGCTTCATCGCCAGGCCGAGCAGCGAGATGCTCGCGATCATCGCGGCAACCGTCAGCGCGGTCGGCAGCGGCCTGCTGAAGCCGTCGGTGTACTTCAGGCCGATCGCCCAGCCGACCTCGAACAGGCCGGCGAGCGTCAACAGGGTCCAGGGCATGGCGGTCATGTCGGCGGTACTCTTGGTTGGTATCGGCAAAGTCTAGTGCGCAGGGTGCGCGCGGGCCGGTGTGGCGGCGCAACCACCCATGGCGGATGCGGTGATGCGTCGGCCAACGACTACAGCCGATCGGGCGGCTGGCCGGCAGCGCGCGTTGTGCTTTGCCGATGAATGTGGCGCGGCGATCGGACCACGATGTGCAGCCCAGCGGCGCTCGGCGCGGTTGCGACGACGATTCGTCACGACGGTGCATCCGCCGCTCCACCAGACACATGGAGCTCCTCATGAACATTCGACAACTCGCCACCCGCCCGATCCCCGTCTTGTTCTCCGGTGTGGCTCTTGCCGTGCTGACCGCCTGCGGCAGCGCACCGCGCCAGGATGACCGCGCGATGGCTGTGCAACCGGCGCCGCTCTATTCACAGAACAACGCGCCGCAATACGTGCAGTACGGTGAAGTGCGCAACATCGACCTCGTGCCCATCGCCAAGCGCAACAACGCCGGCGGCGCGGTGCTGGGTGCCGTGCTCGGTGCGGTGATCGGCAACCAGTTCGGCGGTGGCGCGGGACGTGCGCTGGCGACTGGCGCCGGTGCAGTGGGCGGTGCGGTCATCGGCAACAACGTGCAAAACCGCAACCGCAAGGACGACGAGGTTTACCACGTCGATGTGCGCTTCGAGAACGGCGACATCCGCGAGTTCGACTTTCAGCGCATCGATGATTTGCGCGTCGGCGACAGGGTCAAGCTCGAGAACGGCCAGATCTACAGGTTGTGACCCCGGGCGCTCTAAGATTCGTCATCTCGATGACCTGAAAGGGGCGCCCATGGCGAAGGCAGCGGTCGAACCAAAAACGAAGCCAGCCAACCACCACATTCGTGTCGGCATCGGCGGCTGGAACTTCGAGCCCTGGCGCAACAACTTCTACCCCGAAGGTTTGTCGCAGGCCAAGGAGCTGAACTACGCCAGCCGCCAGCTCACCGCGATCGAGATCAACAGCACCTTCTACGGCTCGCAAAAGCCTGCCACTTTCGCCAAGTGGCGCGACGACACGCCCGATGGCTTCATGTTCTCGCTCAAGGCCTCGCGCTTCGCCACCAACCGGCGCGTGTTGGCCGAGGCGGGTGAATCGGTCGAGCGCTTCATCGGCAGCGGCATCGCCGAACTCGGCCCCAAGCTCGGGCCCATCGTCTGGCAGTTCGCGTCGACCAAGGTGTTCGATCCGGTCGACTTCGAAGCCTTCGTCAAGCTGTTGCCCACCAAGGTGGACGGCATTGCATTGCGGCACGCCCTCGATGTGCGCCATGCGAGTTTCCTGACGCCGGAATACCTGGCGCTCGCCCGAAAACACGGCTGCGCCACCGTCTTCACCGACTCCGACGACTATCCCTCGTTCGCCGATGTCACCGGCCCGTTTGTCTACTGCCGCCTGATGCGCACCAAGAGCACGCTCAAGGCGGGCGTCGCGCCCAAGGCGCTGGACCAGTGGGCAGCAGCGGGGCGCACCTGGGCCGAAGGCAAGGAGCCGGCAGACGTACCGCGCATAGAGCCGGCGCCGGCAGCAGCCAAGCCGCGCGACGTGTTCATGTACTTCATCAGCGGCGCCAAGGAGAAGGCGCCAGCCGCGGCGATGGCGCTGTTGGAGCGCCTGGCCTAGCGCCGCAAAACGCTCAGCCGCGCTTCTTCAGGATCACCTCGATCTCGTCCATGATCTTGTTCATGCGCGCCGCCAGCGCCTGGTACGGCGCAGGCGTGGCGAGGTCGACGCCGGCCTTCTTCACGAGATCGTACGGATAGTCCGAACTGCCCGAATGCAGCAGCGTGAGGTAGCGCTGCAAGGCGCCCGGCTCGCCGGCCGAGACGCGATCGGCGAAGAGCGAACTCGCGGCGATCGACGTGGCGTACTGGTACACATAGAACGAGTTGTAGAAGTGCGGGATGTAGGCCCACTGGATGCAGTAGGCGTCGTCGATCTTCATCACGCCTTCGGCCTCGCCGTCGTAGGCGCGCAGCAACTGGCAATAGGCCTTGCTCATGGCGTCGCCGGTCAGCGGCTCGCCACGGTCGGCGCGGGCGTGGATCTCGCGTTCGAACTCGGCGAACATCGA
>JAMFRW010000009.1 GCA_026224975.1 Rhodoferax sp.
ATCGACTGGACGCTGGAGCCGCGTGCAAAGAAGATCCTCGCCGGCCTGGGTTTCCGGGAGGGCGACAGCGAGAAGCTGGCCAAGAGTTTCTCCGGCGGCTGGGTGATGCGCGCGCACCTGGCGCGGCTGCTCGTCGCAGAGCCCGCGCTCCTGCTGCTCGACGAACCGACCAACCACCTGGATGCGGAATCGGTCGACTGGCTCGAGCAGTTCCTGCTGCGCTTCCCCGGCACCGTGGTCGGCATCACCCACGATCGCTACTTCCTCGACAACGCGGCCGAGTGGATTCTTGAGCTGGATCGCGGCCACGGCATTCCTTGGAAAGGCAACTACTCGTCCTGGCTGGACCAGAAGGCCAACCGCCTGAAGCAGGAAGAATCGACCGAATCGGCGCGTCAAAAAGCGCTGGCCAAGGAACTGGAATGGTCGCGTCAGAATCCGAAGGCGCGCCAGGCCAAATCGAAAGCCCGTTTGGCCCGCTTCAACGAGCTGAGCGAGTACGAATACCAGAAGCGCAATGAGACCCAGGAGATTTTCATTCCGGTGGAGGAGCGCCTGGGCAACGAGTTGATCGAGTTCAAGAACGTCTCGAAAGCGTTTGGCGACCGTCTGCTGATCGACAATGTATCGTTCACCATTCCGCCGGGCGCCATCGTCGGCATCATCGGCCCGAACGGCGCCGGTAAATCGACCCTGTTCAAGATGATCGCCGGGCTGGACACGCCGGACAGCGGCGAAGTGGTGATCGGCCAGACCGCGCGCATCTCGCTGGTGGACCAGAGCCGCGACGCGCTGAGCGATACCAAGTCGGTGTTCGAGGATGTGTCCGGCGGCGCCGACATGCTGAGCGTGGGCCGTTTCGACATGCCGTCGCGCGCCTATCTGGGCCGCTTCAACTTCAAGGGCTCGGACCAGCAGAAGATCGTCGGCAACCTGTCCGGCGGTGAGCGCGGGCGCTTGCACCTGGCGAAAACGCTGCTGCAAGGCGGCAACGTGCTGCTGCTCGATGAACCGTCGAACGACCTGGACGTGGAAACGCTGCGCGCGCTAGAAGACGCGTTGCTCGAATTCGCCGGCTCGCTGATGGTGATCAGCCACGATCGCTGGTTTTTGGACCGCATCGCGACGCACATCCTGGCCTGCGAGGGCGATTCGAAATGGGTTTTCTTCGACGGCAACTACCAGGAATACGAAGCCGACAAGAAGAAGCGCCTCGGCGAAGAGGGCGCCCGCCCGCATCGCCTGCGCTACAAGGCGCTGAAGTAATCAGGTAAAGCCGTCGCGGGCTGGCCTGCAGGCGAGTCCGCGGTTGAACCAATTCCGGCGAGGCGCGTCCACCGTGGCGCCCCGCCACCTGTTGCCTCTCGGACATTGATTCATGACCTCGTCTGCGTTTTCGCTGCAATCTCGTTTTCGCTCTCTTTCCGGCTCATCGCCGCGCCCGATCGGCCGGCTGCTGATGCTGGCTGCGGCGCTCGCCGCCGCCGGCTGCACGACGATCAATCCACCCGGCGCCGCTGGCGCGCCCGGTGCCACCGGCCCGGCCGCAGCCGCCGCGCCGGCCGGCGGTGCCAGTGCGCCCTTCGCGGCGGTCGCCACGGCCCGGCCCGACCCGGCCGCACCCAAGCCTTTCGACGAAGTGATCAAGGGCGCGACCCAGCAAGCCGGCTTCGTGCCGATCTGGCGCAAGGACGAGAAGGTCTGGCTCGAGATCCCGGTCGCGCAGCTCGGCCAGCCGTTCATGTTCACGGCCAACATCTCGAGTTCGGTCGGCGAGCGTGGCCTCTACGCCAGCCAGATGGGCCCGGCCTGGCTCGCCGCCTTTCGCAAGATCGGCAGCACCCAGATCCAGTTGATCGCGCTCAACACCGACTACGTGGCCAGCAACGCGCCAATGAAGGCGGCGGTGGAGCAGGCGTTCTCGCACAGCCTGCTGGGGTCGTCCACCATCGTGAGCGCGCCGCATCCGGAGCGCAAATCGGTGCTGGTCGACGCGTCGTTCCTGCTCTCCGACATCCCTGGTTATTCGACCGCGCTGGAGCAGGCCTACCGCATCCCGCTCGGGCTCGACCGTGGCAATTCGTTCTTCGAGACCACGCGTGTCACCGACGATCTGGCCACGCTGAACGTGCGCATGCACTTTGCCACCCCGCGCCTGCCGGCTGCGCCGCTGGTGCCGCCGCCAGTGCCCACGCCATCGCCGCCCAGCACCACGCCCGATGCGCGCAGCATGTTCATCGGCTATGTCTACAGCTTTGCCAAGCTGAGCGAGCAGCCCATGCCGGCTCGCCGCACCGACCCGCGGCTGGGGCACTTCTTCGATGTGGTCACCGACTTCAGCGATGACCTCAAGGCCAATCCGCGCAAGCACCTGGTGACGCGCTGGCGGCTCGAGAAAGCCGACCCGACGGCGGTGCTCTCGGAGCCCAAACAGCCGCTCGTCTACTGGCTCGACAAGAACATCCCGGTGCGCTACCGCGCCTCGGTGCAGGCCGGCATCCTGGAGTGGAACAAGGCGTTCGAGAAGATCGGCTACAAGAACGCGATCGTCGTGAAACAGCAGCCTGACGATGCCGACTGGGACAACATGGACGCGCGGCATGCGTCCATCCGCTGGTTCGTCGGCGCCGATGTGGGCTTCGCCATCGGCCCGAGCCGCACCGACCCGCGCACCGGCGAGATCATCGATGCCGACATCGGCATGAGCGATGTGTTCGGCCGCAGCTCGCGCCGCATGATTTCCGAAGACCTGGGCGCCACCCCCAACCCGCAACCGCAAGGCTGGCAGGCCGCGCGCTTCCAGCATGGCGGCGCCGAGTACTGCAACTACGCGCAAGAGGCCGCGAGCGAGATGAACTTTGCGCTCGACGTGCTCGAAGCGCGTGGCGACATCGATCCCGCCAGCCCCGAGGCCGAAGCCTTCGTGCAATCGGTGGTGAAGGACACGATCATGCATGAGGTGGGCCACACGCTCGGCCTCAAGCACAACTTCCGCGGCTCCACCGTCTACAACGCCAAGCAGCTCGACGACGCCGATTTCACCGCCAAAAACAGCATCTCGGGTTCGGTGATGGACTACAACGCCGTCAACCTCGCGGTGGCCGGCGAGAAGCAGGCCAACTACAACGCGAGCACGCTCGGGCCCTACGACTACTGGGCGATCGAATACGCCTACAAGACCATTGACCCGGCCAACGAGGAGGCCGAGCTCACGCGCATCGCCGCGCGCAGCACCGACCCGCTGCTGGCCTATGCCGACGATGCGGATGCCGGGGGCATCTCGGGCAACGACGGCATCGATCCGCTCGTCAACCGCTTCGACCTGGGCAACGACCCGCTGGCCTATTACCAGAAGCGCCTGCAGCTTTCGCGCGAACTCTGGCAGCGCGTGCAGGACCGCGGCGCCCGCCCCGGCGACGACCCGCTGCGCCAGCGCCGCGTGCTGCTGAGCGGCTTCCGGCAACTCGGGCGAGCGGCCGACCTGGTGGGCAAGTACGTGGGCGGCATGTACAGCGTTCGCGACCTGCCGGGCACGACCGGCCGCGCGTCGTTCACGCCCGTCGAGCCGGCCAAGCAGCGGGATGCGCTGCAGTTCCTCGCCAAAGGCTTGTTCAACGCCGACAGCTTCCGCTTCAAGCCGGAATTCCTGACCGGCCTCGCGCCCGACTACAACGAATGGGAGCGCGGCGGGCTGGTGAGCATCCCGACGGCAGTCTTGCAGGTGCAAAGCTCGGCGCTCAACCGCCTGATGAGCCCGGGCACCGCCACGCGCCTGCTCGATCTGCCTTCCTATGTGGGCAATGGCAAGCGCAACGTCATCTCGTTGCCCGAGGTCTATGCGACGCTGCAAGGCTCGATCTGGAGCGAGCTGAAAACCGGCACCGAGATCGACCGCATGCGCCGCAACCTGCAGCGCGAGCACTTGCGCCGCGTGCAGGGTCTGCTGGTGCGTGGCGCCGGCACGCTGCCGCCGGATGCGCTGAGCCTGATCCGGCTGACCTCCATCGAGCTGCAGAGCGAGCTTCGCACCGCTGCATCGAACCCGAGGTTGTCGGTCGAGAGTCGGGCGCATGTGCAGGACAGTCTCTCGCAGTTGACCGAAGCGCTGCGGGCGTCGATGGTGCGGAGCTGATCGGCCGAGCGAGTCAGTCGGGGGCGGGCGAGGGCTGACGCTTTCACCGGCCCGCGGACCCTGCGTGCCCCGCGAGGAGGTTGGCTCCGTTGTGTCCTGCGCGGGCGTTCCGCGGCTCGTGCCCCCAATTCCGTCGCTCGTCGCTCAGGCTCGCCAGCGCGCTGCCACGGCGCTATCGTGCGGCCATGCCATCTGCCGCACCTGAAGCCGCGCCCGACGCCGCCACCGCCGCCCAGTCGCTGGCCGCGGCGCTCAGCGTGCGCCGGGTGCTGGTCACGATCGTGTTGGCGGTGCTCGCCGCGGTGGCGCTCAATCCGATCTTCCTCACGCCCTTCAGCGTCGTGCTCGGGCGCTTGCTGGTCGTCTCGATGGTGCTGCTGCTGGCATTCACCACGGCTGGCCTCTGGCAACCGCCGGGCCTGCCGCGCTGGCTGGCGCAGGTGTTGGCCGTCGTGGTCGCCGCGCCGCTCGCGACCTTTCTGGTCTACCTGCCGTCGGTGGGTGGCGACATCCGCCAGGTCATGGGCCACGAAGGCCGCGTGCTCGGCTTCATTTCGATCACTGGCACTGTTCTGGTGGTGGCACCGCTGCTGGCGCTGGGCGCGCTCTACCGCGAGCGCGACGCACAGGCGCGCAACCAGTCGCTGCTGTTCGAACTCGAACGCAGTACGCTGGAGCGGCAGGCGCTCGATGCGCAACTCAAGCTGCTGCACGCACAGATCGAACCGCACTTTCTCTTCAACACGCTGGCCAATGTGCAGGCGCTGGTCGAATCCGGCTCTGCGCAAGCCGCACCGGTGCTGCAGAGCCTGATCGACTATCTGCGCGCCGCCATGCCGAAGCTCGGCGACGAACAGGCCACGCTGGGCACCGAGATCTCCCTCGTGCGCGCCTATCTCGAACTCATGCACATGCGCATGCCCGACCGCCTGAGCTTCGCGCTCGACATCCCGGCCGACATGCTCGGCGAACGCTTTCCGCCCATGGCCTTGCTGACATTGGTCGAGAACGCGATCCACCACGGCATCGATCCTTCCGAGCAAGGCGGCCGCATCGACATTCGCGCGGAACGTGACGCCTCTGGCGGCGAACTGCGGCTGGTGGTGGTCGATTCGGGTGTGGGCTTGAGCGACACGGCGGCGCCCGGAACCGGCCTGGCCAATCTGCGTGCGCGGCTGGCGGCGTTCTACGGGCCGAACGCGCGGCTCGATCTGGCCGAAGAACTGCCGCACGGTGTGCGCGCGGAGATCCGCTTCACACCTGTCGCCTCTTCCGCCGCGCTTCTCGGTTTCAAGTCCGCGAGGTCGATCGCATGAACACCGCTGCATCGCTGAAGGCCTTGATTGCCGATGACGAACCGCTTCTGCGCGAGCGCCTGCGCAGCCATCTGACGCGGCTGTGGCCGGAGTTGGAGGTGGTGGCGCAAGCGCGCAATGGCCGCGAGGCGGTCGAGTTGTTCGACCTGCACGCGCCCGATGTCGTATTCCTCGACGTGCACATGCCCGGCGTCAACGGCATCGAAGCCGCGCGGTCGGTGGCACGCCGCGCGCAGATCGTCTTCGTCACTGCGCACGAGCAGTACGCGGTGCAGGCGTTCGAGCAAGGCGCGATCGACTACCTCGTCAAACCCTTCGATGAAGCGCGCTTGGCGGATACGGTCGGGCGGCTGAAGCAGCGGTTCGCGCTGGCGAAAGACTCGCCGGATGCGGCGTCGCCGGATAGTTCATTGGAGAGCGCGGAGTCCTCACCCGCCGCGCGGCTCGAAGCGGTGCTCGACAGGCTCGCCGCCGAGTTGAAGCAGCGCGGCCATGCGGGCCGGCCTGCCGCGCCTCTGCAGTGGATCAAGGCGTCGATCGGCAGCAGCGTGCGCCTGATCCCGGTAGAGCAGGTGATCTATCTGCGCGCCGACGAGAAGTACACGCTCGTCGTCTGGGAAGGCGGCGAAGCGCTGATCCGCAAGACCCTCCGCGAGTTGGCCGATGAACTCGACCCCGAATGCTTCGTGCAGATCCACCGCTCGACCATCGTCAACCTGCGCCAGGTCAGCCAGGTCAACCGAGGCCTCAACGAAACGGCGGAAGTGCAGCTCAAGGGGCGCAAGGAAGTGCTACCCGTGAGCCGCAGCTTCGTTCATGTCTTCAAGCAGATGTAGGCACCAGTTCATTGCACGCGCTGTTGCGCGGGCTCCGTACGTTCCGTGTCGGCGACTTCCGTCTTTGCCGCCTGCCGCGGCCCGCTGATCTCGACGCGCGGCAACTGGATGACTTGCGTCTGCGCTTGGACCTGGGCTTGCGGCGCGGCGTGGTCGTTCAGGCCGAGCATTTCGGACCCGATGGCCAGTGTGCCACCGGCGAGCAGGTAAAAGGTGAGGACGGAGAAGAAGAGGCGGTCGATCATGATGGGCTCCTGAGAAGGCTTCGTGGCGTGATGCGATGAAGCGAACTCTAGAAGCCGCACCCCGCCTTCGACAGGCGTTTGCGATGAACAGCAGAGAAGCGCGGATGAACTGCATCCCGCTTCGACAAGCCCCCTGCAGCGCTCTCCCGAGCGTCGCGTCCAGTGGCCGCTGTGGCCTTCTTACAGCGGTTCGGTGCGCAGCATCAGCCAGGCCAGCGCGTCACCGCTCACCAGCGGGCTCAGGCGCTCGCGCACGGTCGCGTGGTAGCTGTTGAGCCATTCGATCTCGTCCTGCCGCAACAGCGAGCGCTCGATGCAGCGGGTGTCGATGGGGCAGAGCGTGAGCGTCTCGAATTCGAGGAACTCGCCGAACTCGCTGCCTTCAGCCGACGATGGCACGTTGAGCACCAGGTTCTCGATCCGCACGCCCCATTGGCCGGGCCGGTACAGCCCCGGCTCGATGCTGGTGATCATGCCGCGCTGCATGGCCATGTCGGCGTCGGGGATCAGCTTGGAGATGCTTTGCGGGCCTTCGTGCACGTTCAGGAAGTAGCCCACGCCGTGGCCGGTGCCGTGGCCGTAATCGAGGTTGTGGGCCCAGAGCGGCGCGCGCGCGATGGCGTCGAGCATCGGCGAGAGCGTGCCGCGCGGGAAGCGCGTGCGGCTCAGCGCCAGCGTGCCCTTGAGCACCAGCGTGTAGTCGCGCCGTTGTGCCTCGCCGATGGTGCCGATGGGCCAGACGCGTGTGATGTCGGTCGTGCCGCCCAGGTACTGGCCCCCGGAGTCGATCAGCAGCAGCGTGCCTTCGCCGGGCTTCGTCTCGATCACCGCATGCGATTCGGGCGTGGCGCGGTAGTGCGGCATCGCGCCGTTCGGGCCGAAGCCGGCGATGGTGTTGAAGCTCAGGCCCACGAAGCCGGGGCGCCTGGCGCGCGCCGCGCTCAGCTTCTGGTCGACCGTTAATTCGGTGATCGGCTCGGTGCGCGCGGGGTCGGCCAACGCCGCTTCGAACCAGGCGTAGAACTCGCACATCGCCCCACCGTCTTGCGCCATCGCCTCGCGCACGTGCGCGGCTTCGGCGTCGCTCTTGCGGCTCTTCATCAGCGTGCTCGGGTTGATCGCTTCGATGACAGGCACGCTCACATGGCTGCGCAGGCCAAAGGTCACGCGCTTCGGGTCGATCAGCAGGCGGGCGCTGGCTGGCAGCGCGGCGAGGGCGGTTGCTGTGTCGGCATAAGGCGCGATGCGAACGCCGTCGGTGGCGAGCACGGCTTGCAAGTCGTCGCCGACTTTTCCATCGGCGACGAAGAGCGTCACGCCGGCCGCGTCGATCAGCGCGTGCGCCAGAAAGACCGGGTTGAAGCTCACGTCGGAGCCGCGCAGGTTGAAGAGCCAGGCGATGTCGTCCACCGTCGAGACGAAATGATGCGTGGCCCCGGCGCTCGCCATCGCGGTGCGCACCTGGGCCAGCTTGTCGGCGCGCGCCAGCGGCGCCTGCGGTGCGACGTGTTCGTAGACCAACGCAGTGGGCAGGCCCGGGCGCTCCGGCCAGACCTCGCCCAGCGCATCGAAATCGGTGCGCAGCGCGATGCCGGCGGCGTCGAGCGTGCTGCGCAGCAGCTTGGCCGCGGCCAAGCCCAACACGCTGCCATCGACGCCAACCACGTCGCCTGCCTTCACCTGGCTGGCGATCCAGGAGAGGTGGTCTGCCGCGCTGCCTGTCGCGATCTTCACCAACTCGGTGCCCGTGCCCGCCAGCTCGGCTTCGGCCTGTACCCAATACCGACTGTCGGCAAACACCGCCGCGCGGTCCAGCGTGACGACCAGCGTGCCCATCGACCCGGTGAACCCCGACAACCACTGCCGCCCCTGCCAGCGCTCGGGCAGGTACTCGCTCAGATGCGGATCGCTGGACGGCACCAGCACCGCAGCCAGCCCCTGGCGCTTCAACGCATCACGAACCCGCTCGATGCGCAGGCGGAACGGGGAGGTGCGGGTGTCCATGGGGGTGTCCTTTCGATCGGAATCGGTGATTTTAGGAGCCGGGTTCCTGTAGAAGCGAAGCGATCGACAGAAGGCGCTGGATCACGATGCCAGCACGGATCGGCTGCAAGACGAGCCCGGGCAACGCGTTCTGCGTCTCCGGGTTCGCGAGCAGCGTGCGGACCTGCCCAACGACGTAATCGCGAACCGCGGACTCGGCTTGCGCCAGTTCTTCGGCAAGTTCGCCGCGCCCGTCGATCACGGTGATGATGTCTTCCAGATCGTCGCTCGTGTACAGGTCGCGTTGGCCGCGATCATTGAAGGCCTCGAACTTGGTGGCGACGAAATAGGGCGCCGTCAGATGCCGCAATCCGATGCCGGGCGCCAGCTCGCGGACCACGGCCGTCTCGAAGCCGGGCCGATACCAGGGGTTGGCGAAGCCGAGCACGTGTTCGTCGATACGCACCAGATCGAGTTGCATGCCACTCCAGAACCAGCGAAAGGGCGGGGTGTTATTCGCCATCGTTTGCTTGAACCCGCGCTCGGCAAGCAGTGGCCAGAGCGCGTGGTAGCCCGCGAGCGACGCTACTTCGATGATCGCATCGACGTCTTCGGTCGGTCGCACATCGGGTGCTGCGGGGTTCGTGAGCAGCAGGCCAGTCGCGCAGCCGCCGACGAAGACCATGCGGTCGCGCAGCGGACCGAGTGCGAGCGCCATGGCCTTCAGAAGCTCGATGTTCGGATCAGCCACGGCGTGCCTTTCTGACTGGCAGCGGGGCAGGGTCGATCAAGGTTTGCAGCCGCTCGGCAGCGACGTTTCGCTCTCGGGCGCGGCCCGCGCGGAGAGCATCGAACAGTGCAAGCAATTCGTAGAGCGTGGGGTCGCGCAAGGCCGCGGCGGGGACGCAGGGGTGCAGCGGGGCGATGCCTTCGCCGCGGACGGTTCCCTGCGCGTCTGGCCACACCAGCGGCTCGTGGCCGTCGGCAAACAGCGCTTTCAGCGCAGGCGCGGCGTGGCCGGTGGGTACGCCCGGGCCGGGCGGCAAGCGGTCTGGCGCGAACGCGTATTTGGCGCCGTGCAGTGCGAATTCGGCCAGGTTGTGCGTGTTGACGACGGCTGCGCTGTCGAGGGAACTGCGGCTTTTGGGGACGTAGCTGGAAGTCGTCAGCGGCGGTTCGGGGTCGTGCAGGCTGCGTTCGCGCGCCATGAGGGGCGGCGTGGGTGGCGGGATCACATAGGCGCGTGCCAGGCCAGCGTCCATCAGCAGGCCGGCGGCCAGACCGCGCTGGACGGCGGCGTGGGTTTCAGAGGCGCTGAGGCTCAGATCGTTCGCCAGGCGTGCGTAGGTCCAGTGCAGATCGCCGAGTGCGAGCAGCTTGAGAGCGACCAGAAAATCTTGCGGCTTGAGGATCATGTTCTCTATTCGCGATTCGCGAATAGAGAATGTACTTCATTGATAGGGCGATGGCAAACGGACGTCCAACGCAACGCGCACATGAGTCGGCCTCAACGCCCCGCGGCCCCCGCACCCGCCCCCACATCCGGCGGCTCCGCGACCACCCGTGCCGAACGCTCGTACGTCCAGTAAGCCCAGCCCCAATCGATCATCACCGTGAGCCGGTTACGGAAGCCGATCAGGAAGTAGACGTGGGCGAAGAGCCAGAACAGCCAGGCGAAAAGGCCGGAGAAGCGGATCGCGCCGAAGATCGGCACGGTCAGGTCGACGACCGCGGCTTTGCGGCCGACGGTCGCGAGGTTGCCGTAGTCGGCGTAGTGGAAGGGTTGCGTCGGTTCGCCGCGCAGGCGGCGCAGCAGGTTGGCGGCGGCGGCGCGGCCCATCTGCTTGGCGCCGGGGCTCACGCCGGGGACGGGCTTGCCTTCGCTGGCGGTGGCGGGCTTGCCCACTTCGAAGCTCTTGGCCGATGCCAGATCGCCGATCACGCAGATCTCGGGGTGGCCGACCAGGCTCAGGTCGGGCTCGACGACGATGCGCCCGGCGCGGTCTGCTGTGGCGCCGGTCGCGGCGGCCAGCATCCGGCCCAGCGGCGAACCGGCCACGCCCGCGGCCCAGATGACGGTCTTGCTTTGCAGCCGATGGGTCTGCGCGCCGCTCGCATCGGCGGTTTCGTAAGTGACGCCATCGGCATCGATCCCCGTCACCTTGCAACCGGTGCGCACATCCACGCCGAGCCTGACGAGCTGCTCGCGCGCCTTCTCCGAAAGCGAGGGCACGAAGGCGCCGAGCACGCGGTCGGAGCCTTCCATCAGCACGACTTTGGTGGCGGTCGAATCGATGCGGCGAAACTCCTGCGGCAGTGTGTGCTGGGCGATTTCGGTCATCGTGCCGGCCATCTCCACGCCTGTGGGGCCAGCGCCGATCACCACGAAGGTCATCCACGGCTGGCGTTCGGCGGGCTCGGTGCAGCGCTCGGCACGCTCGAAGGCGCCGATCACGCGGGAGCGAATCTTGAAGGCGTCATCCAGCGTCTTCAGGCCGGGCGCGAACGCGGCCCAATCGTCGTGGCCGAAGTAGCTGTGCGTGGCACCGGCTGCGACGATGAGGTGGTCGTACGGCAGCGTCTGCCCGCCATCGAGCAGCACTTGCCTCGCGTTCACGTCGATGCCGGTCACCAGTGCCTGCAGGATGGTGAGGTTGCCGCGGCTCATCTCGGTTCGCAGCGTGTGGCGGATCGGCGAACTCACCGCCGGCGCGCTCAGGCCGGCAGTCGCCACCTGGTAGAGCAGCGGCTGGAACAGGTGGTGGTTGGTGCGGTCGACCACCGTGATCTCCACGGCGGCTTTCGACAGCCCGCGCACCGCTTCCAGCCCGCCGAAGCCGCAGCCGATGATCACCACGCGGGGTTTGCCACCCTCGGTTGTTTTGTCGTTCATGTCGTTGTCTCCGCCGTTGCGGTTGTCATCACCGGGTTCGACGCAGCGCCTTGCGCGCCACGCAGCCGGTTGCTCACCATCTGGATGTGGCTGCGCAGCGAGTACAGCTCGTCTGCATAACTCAGCGGCACAGTCACGTTGCCCACGCGTTTTTCGATGGCGCTCAGCTCGTTCAGCAAGTCGGCGGCGGGGCGCTTGCCCACGGCTTCTTCGACCTCGCGCAGTTGCGCGTACCAGCGGAAGATGCGCGAGCGGATGCGGAACTGGTAGAGCGGCGGCACCGTCCGCGAGAGCGGGATCAGCATCGCGACGATGGTCACCAGCACCGGCCACATGCGGTCGATCAGGTTGGCGAGCCAGAAGGGCAGGTAGCGCTGCAGCACCGGCGTGCCGCTCTGGTAGAAGCGCTGCGCCTCCTTGGCGAGCGGCCGCTCGGTGCTTGTCGCCGAGGGGAAATCGCCCTTGCGCTGAAACCAGCCTGCGCCGCCGTGCACCTGCTGTGCCGCCTGCACGAAGAGCTGGATCAGCGCCGGGTGCGTGCCCTGGCGCGCGACCAGCGTGGCGGTCGGCGCGATCAGGTGCACATCCTGCGGCGGCAGGTCGCCGGCCAGGTCGACCACACCGCGCGGCAACGTCACCGGCGTGAGGAAGGCGAAGCGGCGCGAGTAGGCATCGGCCTGCGCAAAGTCGAACAGCTGGATGCCGGGCGTTTGCAGCAGCATCTGCACCATCAACGATTCGGGCGCCGAGGCGAACACCAGCGCGTCGATCTCGCCGCCCAGCAGGTCGACGACGGCCGGCGTTTGCGGCTTGCGGATCAGCGTGAGCGATTCGGGCGCGATGCGGTTGGCCTCGATCAGCTTGGCCATCAGGTTGGGCACGCCACTTCCGGGCGCGCCGATGTTGAGCCGCCAGCCGGGCAACTGCGAGAGGCTGCCGAGCGTGGGCGCCTTCAGCAGACGCTTGGCAGCATCGGCCCGGTAGAAGAGCCACACCGGTTCGTAGAACAGGCTGCCGAGTGACACGAGATCGCCGGCCGCGTCGTCATCGGGCTCGCCGGCGGCGGCGTGCGGCAGTTCGTCGGCCCCGCCCTGCACGAAGGCGATGTCGACGCCCGAGGCCGGGCTGCGCAGCAGTTCGAGGTTTTCGGCCGCGCCCTGCGTGGGCCGCAACTCCACCGCGACGCCGTAGCCCTTGAGGATCTGCGCATAGCGTTTGCCGAACTCGGCATAGGCGCCCTGGTCGGCACCAGTCGCGAGCACCACCTTCTTCGGCGGCGTCGGGTCGAGCAGCCAGTAGGCCACGGCCAGGAGCGCGATCGTCAACACGATGAACGGCCCGCCGGTCGCGAGCAGGTCGCGGAAAGAGAGCAGCGTGTGGCGCAGGTTGTTGGGCATGGGCCGGACGATAACGCGCCGGGCGGCGCCCTCTGCGACCGCGAAACATTTGCATGACGCAGCGACCGGTTCGGACGCACTTTTCCGTCTATCTCCCCGAGAGCGCATACCGCGCCCTCATCACTTCGAACAATCGACTTCAGGGAGCGACCATGTCCGCCATTCATACCAAGAACCTCATTGCCACCTGCGTCTTCGCGAGCCTGCTCGCCACTTGGGGCGCAGCGCGGGCGGTGGTCGTCGCGCCCGGCGACACCGTGTCACTACCCGGCACCACCTTGGCCGCGCAGCCCTTCCTGCAAGGCCATGTGCTGGAAGACGAATTGATCCCGTTCTCGCTGGCCGTTTCGCAGACTTCATCGGACCTGATCACCGGCACGGTGCAGCAGCGCGTCGTTCGCGAAGACGCGAGCGGCACGCTCGATTTCTACTGGCGCATCACCCAGCTGAACACCGGCTCGCTGGGCTACTTCCGCGTGGGCCATTTCGTCACCGGCACCTTCGACGCCGACTACCGCATCGACGGCCTGGGCGACGTGGGCCCGACCAGCCTCACGCACTTCACCAACGGGCTGGGCGGCGCCACCGACGACTTCGGGGCCAACTTCAACTTCGCCAATGGTGCGGCCGACACGCTCTCGGCCGGCCAGAGTTCGAAGTTCATGTTGCTGCACACCGATGCCACGAACTACGCCAAGACCGCCCTCTTCGACATCGCCTCGACCGGTACCTACACCGCCTCGGCCCAGTTCGCCGCGTTCGCGCCGGCGCCCGTTCCGGAGCCGCAGACCTACGCGCTGATGCTCGCCGGCTTGGGCGCCGTGGCCATGGCGGCGCGGCGTCGCAAGCAGAGTTGACGGCAGCTACATCGCTGCGCGGGCAGGGCGCAGCAGGTATCCTTTTCGGCTGCGTGCGAATCCAGCTTCGCGCTACAACCGGATAAACCGACTCGAATGCGCCTGCTCCTGATCGAAGACGACCTGATGATCGGCGAGAGCCTGCGCAGCGCGCTGCGGCTCGAAGGCTATGCCGTCGACTGGGTGCGAGACGTGGCGGCCGCGAACGCCACGTTGACGAGCGAGCGCTTCGATCTGGTTTTGCTCGATCTGGGCCTGCCGGTCGGTGGTGCGCACGCTGCGCCGCCAAGCAGATCAATCAGCGCATCGCACTCCGCCACCCAGCCCACGGGCGGCCTCGATGTGCTGAGGGCGCTGCGTGCGCGGCAAGACGCCACGCCGGTGATCGTGCTGACCGCACGCGACGGGCCGGGCGACAAGGTGGCCGGGCTCGATGCGGGCGCCGACGACTACCTCGTCAAACCCTTCGACCTGGATGAACTCGCCGCACGCATCCGCGCCGTGCTGCGGCGCCACAGCGGGCGCGCGCAGCCGGTACTGGCGCATGCCGGCGTGACGCTCGATCCGGCGACAAGGCAGGTCACCTGCAATGGCGCGGCGGTGCTGCTGTCGTCGCGCGAGTTCGCGGTGCTCGAGGCGCTGATGCTGCGGCCCGGCGCGCTGCTCTCGCGCGCGCAACTCGAAGACCGGCTCTATGGCTGGGGTGAAGAGATCGAGAGCAACGCGGTCTCCGTCTACATCCACCAGCTCCGCCGCAAGCTCGGCGCCGAGTTCATCCAGAACGTGCGCGGCGTGGGGTACTTCGTGGGCGACAAGCCGGCGACTGGCGTGTCAGGTTCATCGGGCTCGGCTTGAACTCCATCCGCGTCCGCCTCCTGCTCTCCCTGCTCGCCATGCTGGCCGTGGCGGCGCTCGCGATGGCGGGGCTCACCTACCGCAGCGTGCTGGCGCAGACCGAGGCGTTGTTCGATTACCAACTGCGGCAGATGGCGCTCTCGTTGCGTGACCAGGGCGAGATCGCACCGGCGCAGGCCGGGCCGCTGGCCGACGAGCAGCTCGATTTCGTCGTGCAGATCTGGACCGTCGACGGCCGCAGCATCTACGCCTCGCGCGCCCACACCGATCTGCCGGCGCGCGCGCTGCTCGGCCTGGCCGACATCACTGTGCAGGGCAAGACGTGGCGCACCTTCAGTGTGAGCACGCGCGACCGCGTGATCCAGGTGGCGCAACCGCGGCAGATCCGCCAGCAGCTCGCGGCCGATGCGGCGCTGCGCAGCACCTGGCCGCTGCTGTTCGTAGCACCGCCGATGGCGTTCGCCATCTGGTGGCTGGCCGCGCTCACGCTCTCGCCGCTGCGCCGCCTGGCGGCAGACGTGCGCCAGCGCGATGAGCAATCGATGCAGCCGTTGCCGGCCGCGGGCCTGCCCGATGAAGTGGCGCCGCTTGTCTCCGCGCTGAACGCCTTGCTGCAACGCCTGGGCGCCTCGCTCGACGCGCAACGTGCCTTCGTGGCCGATGCGGCCCACGAACTGCGCTCGCCGCTCACTGCCCTCAAGCTGCAGATGCAATTGCTGCAACGCGCGCCCGACGAGGCCGCGCGCGCCGAGGCGGTGGCCGCGCTCACGCAGGGCATCGACCGTGCCGCGCGCCTGGTGGAGCAACTGCTCGCACTGGCGCGCAGCGAGCCCGGTGCGCCGGCCGTTGCGCATCGCCCCGCCGACCTCGCCGAGATCGCGCGCCAGGCCGTCGCCGACACCGTGCCGCTGGCCCGCGTGCGCGGCAACACGTTGGCGTTGATCGCCGATGCGCCTGTGCCGGTCCACGGCGACCCGGCGGCGCTCACCGTGCTGGCCCGCAACCTGGCCGACAACGCGGTGCGCTACTCGCCACCCGGTGCGCCCATCGAAGTGCGCGTGGGAACGATAGCCGGCGCGGCTCAACTCCAGGTCGACGACGCCGGCCCCGGCATTCCCGAAGCCGAACGCGAGCGCGTCTTCGACCGCTTCTACCGCCATGCCCCCGGCGAGACGGCCGGCAGCGGCTTGGGCCTCGCGATCGTGCGCGGCATCGCGCAGCAGCACGGCGCGACGGTCGCGCTGGTCGATTCGCCGCTGGGTGGCTTGCGGGTGACGGTGCGCTTCGAGGCGCCGCCTTCAGCCAACGGGCCCACAACGCCCGCCGCTCGGGCTCGATCGACCGGATCGACAACGAGCTGATTCGGCGCAGCTCGCGCTCCTTCCACAAGAGGCAAGCGCACAGCCTTTGTGCACATTCGCGTGCATCATGCCCACTGATTCATTGTTGCGGTGCAACATATCCCCAACACGCAGCGTGCGCGACGCTCGATGGCGCGCCGAATGCCATTTGCGGCTGGCACATCGCTTGCATATCACTGCGCGAAGGTCAACGGTGGCCTTCTGTGGACAGCAACCCGCGCCAACGACGGCTGGGTGACAGGCCATCGGCGCAGACGCTGAAAAGGGGTTCCATCCTGATCAGACATTCGTCCCGCGCGGAGCCTCGGTCCTTCTCCCGAGCATTCGCTCCCTTCCCCACACATTGATTCGATTCGACGGCGGCCTCTGCCTCCGGTCGAGCCGCTGCATTCCCAAGCGCACCGGCTTCCCTTCTCCTTCTTCATTGATCGCATCGAGGACCCACATGACCCCCAGCCAGACTTCGAAGATCGACCTCGGCCGCCGCAGCCTCGTCAAGGCGGCCGCCGCCACCAGCGCTGCCGGCCTCGTGCCCGGCCTGTCCTCGGCCGTCTGGGCGCAGGGTTCCGACAAGCCGGAAAAAGAAGAGGTCCGGATCGGCTTCATCCCGCTGACCGATTGCGCCTCGGTCGTGATGGCTTCGGTGCTGGGTTTCGACAAGAAGTACGGCGTCAAGATCGTCGCCAGCAAGGAAGCCTCCTGGGCCGGCGTGCGTGACAAGCTCGTCAACGGCGAACTCGACATGGCGCACGTGCTCTACGGCCTGATCTACGGTGTGCACCTCGGCACGGCAGGCCCCAAGAAAGACATGGCCGTGCTGATGAACCTGAACAACAACGGCCAGGCCATCACGCTCTCGAAAGCGCTGGCCGACAAGGGTGCGGTCGATGGCGCGGGCCTGGCCAAGCTGATGGCCAAGGAGAAGCGCGAATACACCTTCGCCGGCACCTTCCCGACCGGCACGCACGCGATGTGGATCCACTACTGGCTCGCAGCCTCGGGCATCAACCCGCTGCAAGGCGCCAAGCTCATCACCGTGCCGCCGCCGCAGATGGTGGCCAACATGCGCGTGGGCAACATGGATGGTTTTTGCGTCGGCGAGCCGTGGAACCAGCGCGCCATCATGGACGGCATCGGCGTCACCGCGATCACCACGCAAGATATCTGGAAGGATCACCCCGAGAAGGTGCTCGGCACCACCGGCGACTTCGTCAAGAAGAATCCCAACACCTGCCGCGCCGTGATGATGGCCGTGCTCGAAGCCGGCCGCTGGATCGATGCGAGCCTGGCCAACAAGATGAAGATGGCCGATACCGTGGCCGAGAAGAGCTACATCAACACCAGCGTCGATGCGATCAACCAGCGCATCCTGGGCCGCTACCAGAACGGCATGGGCAAGACCTGGGACGACCCCAACCACATGAAGTTCTTCAACGACGGCGCGGTCAACTTCCCGTACCTGTCGGATGGCATGTGGTTCCTCACCCAGCACAAGCGATGGGGCCTGCTGAAGGAGCACCCCGATTACCTCGCGGTCGCCAAGCAGGTCAACCAGATCGAGCTCTACAAGCAGGCGGCGGGCGCGCTGAAGATCAACGTGCCCAAGGAGCCTCTGCGCAGCAGCAAGCTGATGGACGGCATCGTCTGGGACGGAAAAGACCCGAAGAAGTACGCCGACAGTTTTGCGATCAAGGCCTGAGGAGAGATCACCATGGTCAGTGCAGTTTTCCATTCGTCGCTCGACACGCAGAAGGCAGGCAAGGCCGTCGTGGTCGCCAAGCCGGCTGTCGTGGCGGTCGTGGTCGAGGCGCCTAAAGCGGTGAAGCAGCCCTTCGATGTGCGCGCCTTCTTCATGAAGATCCTGCCGCCGATCGCCGGTATGGCGGTGCTGGTGGGCATCTGGGCGCTGGCCACGATGAACAGCACCACCTTCCCGACGCCGGCCGCGACCTTCGCCGAAGCCGTGAAGGTGTTCTCCGACCCGTTCTATCGCAACGGGCCGAATGACCAGGGCATCGGCTGGAACATTCTTTTCTCGCTGGAACGCGTGGCGGTGGGCTTCGGCCTGGCGGCCATCGTCGGCATTCCGATGGGCTTCGTCATCGGCCGCTTTCCGCTGGCCAACAGCATGTTCGCGCCGCTGATCAGCCTCTTGAAGCCGGTCTCGCCGCTGGCCTGGTTGCCGATCGGTTTGCTGGTGTTCAAGGCGGCCAACCCGGCGGCCATCTGGACCATCTTCATCTGCTCCATCTGGCCCATGATCATCAACACCGCCGTGGGCGTGCAGCGCGTGCCGGTCGACTACCTGAACGTGGCGCGGGTGCTGAACCTCTCCGAGTGGAAGGTCATCACCAAGATCCTCGTGCCGGCCGTGCTGCCCTACATGCTGACCGGCGTGCGCCTGAGCGTGGGCACCGCGTGGCTGGTGATCGTGGCGGCCGAAATGCTGACCGGCGGCGTGGGCATCGGCTTCTGGGTGTGGGACGAGTGGAACA
>JAMFRW010000579.1 GCA_026224975.1 Rhodoferax sp.
CGGCACCGGCCGCCTGGTGGCGCTGAAGACGGTGCGCATCGGCAGCACCAGCGGCACCGACCGCGGCCTGTGGCGCGAGCGCTTCCTGCGCGAGGCGGCCGCGGCCGCACGCCTGAAGCACGACTACATCGTCAGCGTCTACGCGGGCGGCGTCCAGGGCGAGAGCGACGCCACCACCGGCTGGCTGGCCATGGAATGGGTGCACGGCACCGACATGTCGCGCTACGCCTGCAGCAACCGCATGCTGCCCGAGGGCGTCGTCGTCGGCATCTGCCAGCGCGTGGCGCTGGCGCTCGACCTGGCGCACCGTTCGGGCATCGTCCACCGCGACATCAAGCCGTCCAACGTGCTGTTCGATCCCACCACCGGCACCGTCAAGGTCACCGACTTCGGCTCCGCCCGCGTCGCCGACACCGCCGCCACGCGCAGCGGGGTGATGATGGGCACGCCGGCCTACATGGCGCCGGAGCAGCTGGCCGGGGCCGACGCCACGCCGCAGTGCGATCTCTACGCCCTGGGCGTGCTGCTGTTCGAGCTGCTGATCGGCCGCCGGCCGTTCGAGGCCGACTCGATGGGCGACCTGCTGGCACGCATCGCCCACCAGACGCCGCCGCGCGTGCGCATGCTGCGCCCGGAACTGCCGCCGCTGCTCGACGACATCGTCGCCCGCCTGCTGGCCAAGACCCCGGGCCTGCGCCAGGAGAACGCCCACCAGGTCGCGCTCGAACTGCGGCTGGCGCGCCAGCAATGCGCGGCCGCCGAGCCTGGCAGCGCCGCCGCCGACTGGCCCGACACCTCGCCCGGTGCCGATGCCGGGCCGGATCCCCTGCACGACATGACGGCATCCCGCTCATTCCAAGGCACAATCGCCAGTTAACACGCGCGAACGCATTGTTTCGCCGCATCTTGCCGTCCTCATGATTCTTGAGTTCTTCAGCGTTACCGATACCGGCCGCGCTCGCCGCAACAACGAAGACTCCGTGGCGCTCGACGAAGCCGGGCGCATCGCGGTGCTGGCCGACGGCATGGGCGGCTACAACGCGGGCGAAGTGGCGAGCGGCATGGCGTCGGAGCGCGTCAAGAACGAACTCCTGCAACGACTCAAGCCCCTGGGCGCCACCCCCGGCGAGGCCGAGATCAAGACGGCGCTGCTCGACGCCGTCGACACCGCCAACCGCGAAGTGTTCGACGCCGCGATGTCGCACCCCGAATATGCCGGTATGGGCACGACGCTGGTCGTGGCCGTCTATCGTGGCGACCGCCTGTGGCTGGGCCACATCGGCGATTCGCGCGGCTACCGCTTCCGCAACGGCCACCTCGAACAGCTCACGCGCGACCACTCGCTGCTGCAGGAGCAGATCGACGCCGGCCTGATCACGGCGGAGCAGGCGGCCTACTCGATGCACAAGAATCTGGTTACACGTGCGGTGGGGGTCGATGAACTGGTCGACCTCGAAATCCACGACTATCCGGTGGAGGCGGGTGATCTGCTGCTGATGTGCTCCGACGGCCTGTCCGACATGCTCACCGACGAGCAGATCGAACAGCTGTTGCGGACCAACGACAGCTTGCCCGGGGCAGGTGCGATGCTGGTGCAGGCAGCCAATGCGGCTGGCGGGCGAGATAATATCGCGGTAATACTGGCTCGCGCCAAACCGGGCACTCGGGATTTCGCCAAGTCCTGGTGGTCGTTCTGGCGATAATGGCCGGTTGGCAGGTTACTGGACGAAGAATTACAAAGAGCGCTGCGGCGTTTCCGAAAAGCGGACACTAGGCCGCGAGAGAAACTGAGGTTTTCAATGGGCAAACTCGTCGTCTCGCTCGATAACGTCGTGATCAAGGAGTTCCAGATCACGAAAGAGCGCACTACGCTCGGCCGCCGGCCGTACAACGACATCGTGATCGACAACCTCGCCGTCAGTGGCGAGCACGCCGTGCTGACTGCGGCGCAATCCGACGTGTTCATCGAAGACCTGAACAGCACCAACGGCAC
>JAMFRW010000580.1 GCA_026224975.1 Rhodoferax sp.
CGCCGCGGCCGCAGTTGCACCCGGCGCCCCGGGCGCACGCATCGAATTATTCTGAGAAAGCACCCGCACCATGGCCCACATTCTGTTGATCGACGACGACGAACTGCTGCGCGACACCGTGCTGCAGATGCTGCAACGCCTGGACCACCGCGTGACCGAGGCGGGCTGTGGCGAAGACGGGCTGAAGCTGTTCGGCACCGGCGCCGGCATCGACCTGGTGATCACCGACATACTGATGCCCGGCATCGACGGCGCACGCGTCATCGTCGAGTTGCGCCGGCGCAGCCCCACCGTGCCGGTGCTCGCCATCTCCGGCGGACGGCGCATGCTTTCGCCCGAGTTCAACCTGAAGACCGCCAGCCTGGCTGGCGCCACCCGCGAACTGGCCAAGCCCTTCGGCCTGCAGGACCTGCGAAGTGCGCTTGACGAAGCACTGGCTTCCGATGTCCGCCGCTGAATCCGCCGCCGGATCACTTCGCGCCGCACTGCGCCTTCACACCGCGATTGCGCACGCGGCTCTCGAGCGCACCCCGCTGATGGAAGAGCTTGCGCGCGGCCAGCCGTCGCCGGGCTTGTATCGCGACTATCTGCAGCGCCAGCTGCGCGTGCATCTCGCGCTCGAAGCGCCGGTGCGCGATTGCATGCCCGCCGCCTGGTCCCGCCTGCACCTGCACAAGTCTGACTGGTTGCGCAGCGACCTGCTGGCAATCAACGCCGATGTGGACGCCCGGCCGCTGCCTGCCCTGGCCGTGCCTTCGCAGGCGGCCGCGCTGGGCGTGCTGTACGTGCTGGAAGGCAGCACGCTGGGCCTGCAGTTGGTGCGCCGGCAACTGGCACCCAGCCATCCGGCGGCGTGCGAGGCCGGCCGCTTCATTCGCGGTCACGGGGAGCACACCGGGCGGCACTGGAAGGCTTTCATCGCCATGCTCGACGACGTTCCCCTGCAGCACTGGGACGAGGCGCTGGCTGCTGCCGGCGCCACCTTCAGCACTTTCCAGGACGTCTTCTCAGAACCTGCCGACGCAAGGACCGAACGTGACACTGAAACTTGTTGAAAGCAGCCCCCGGGTGGTGGGCGTACCGCTGCTGCCTCCCGAGGGGGTTGAGCAAAGTGGCAGTGCAACGCTTCCTCGAGCGCTTGAGGCGGCAGCGTCGGTCACGGTCGACGACTGTGCACGCGAACCCATCCACATTCCGGGGGCGATACAGCCGCATGGGGCGTTGCTCGCATTCGACGCGGCAAGGGGTGGCGTGCTGTTCGCGTCGGCCAACCTTGCACAGTGGTTGCCCTCGCACGGGCAGCCAGGCGGGGCGCGCGCGCTGCACCATTTCGTCGGCCAGTCGGCCGCCCAGGACATCGGCCGGGCGCTGCGCGCCCCGATGGACGGTGGCTTGCGGCACCAGATCATCGAACTGCCAGCGCGGCCGCAGGCCGGGCAGCCACTGGCGCTTGAGGCCGTCGTTCACGAACACCGTGGCATCGCGCTGGTCGAGTTCGAACCCCTGCCGCCGGCGCCAGGCCCTTCCGACTGGATGCAGGCGATTTCCGACGTCGTCGATGCGCTGCGCGGCGCGGCCGACCTGAACCAACTGGTCGAGACCGTCGCCGAGCGCGTCAAGCAACTGAGCGGCTTCGACCGCGTGATGGTCTACCGCTTCAACGAGTCGTTCGATGGCCACGTGATCGCCGAAGCGCGCGCACCCGGGATGGAGTCGTTTCTCGACCTGCACTACCCGGCCAGCGACATTCCGCCGCAGGCGCGCGAGTTGTACCGGACGAACCTCGTGCGCTACATCGCTGACACCGGCTATCGGCCCGTCCCGGTGCTGTCGCTGGCCGACGGCGGCGACGTCCGCGCC
>JAMFRW010000581.1 GCA_026224975.1 Rhodoferax sp.
CGCGAAGCTGTTGACTTCGCGCGGCGTGAGGCCGGCGGCATCGAAGGGCACGCTCGGCAGATCGAAGACCGGCGCGTTCATGTCGACCGTGACCCGGCCATCGGGCTGCAGGCGCAGCTCCATCAGGCTGTTCATGGTTTCGACGCGCAAGGTGCGCTTGGCGGAGAGGCCGCGCTGGTTCACATAGCGCACGAAGCACCGCGCGCCGTTGCCGCAGTTTTCGACCTCGTCGCCGCTGTTGTTGAAGATGCGGTAGCGGAAATCGACGCCCGGCGTGTCGCTGCGTTCGACGATCAGGATCTGGTCGGCGCCGATGCCGAAGCGTCGATCGCCCAGCGCGCGATATTGCTCGGGCGTGAGGTCGATCGGCGCTTGCGTGGCGTCGAGCACGACGAAGTCGTTGCCCGCACCTTGCATCTTGGTGAACCGCAGTTTCATCGGGCGATTATCGCCGTGCATCGGTGGCCTCACCGGTGTGCATCGGGAACGCCAGGCATCGATTGCGGCTATCGATACAACGATGGTTCGCCCGCCGGCCGCGACTTGAAGCGCTTGTGTACCCAGAGGTACTGGGCCGGGTTGCGGCGGATTTCGGATTCGATCCAGCGGTTCATCGCGGCGGTGTCGGCCAAGGCATCGTCGGTCGGGAAATCGGTCCACGGCGGCAGGAAGCGCACGCGGTAGCCCTGGCCGCCGGGCAGCGCCTCGGCCACCACCGGTTGCACCACCATGCCAAGCGCGCGGGCCATGCGCGAGGGCGCCAGCAGCGTGGCGGCGGGCACGCCGAAGAAGGGCACGAAAGCCGCATCTCGTTCGCCGAAATCCATGTCGGGCAGGTTGAAGAACGCCGTGCCGCGGCGGATGGCGCGGAAGAGTGGCAAGGCCTTTTCGCTGCGCGGGAATATCTCGGCATTGCCCAGGCGCAGCCGGCCCCGGCGAATGGCGGCGTCCATGATCGGGTTGCTCTGCTTCTGGTAGATCGATGCGCCCATGCGGTTCTGGAACAGCAACACCGCCACGCCGGCCACATCGAGCGCCATGAAGTGCGGCACCAGCCACATCACCGGGCGCTCGCTGCGCTCGGCGAGTTTCACGTCACCTTCGACGTGGATCAGGCGCCTCAGCCGCTCGGGCGACGCATGCCAGAGCAGCCCGCGCTCGAGGATGCTGCGGCCCAGCCAGCGAAAGTGCTCACGCGCGAGCTGGCGGCGCTCGGCCTCGGTCTTCTCGGGGAAGCACAGCTCGATGTTGCGCAGCGCTACGCGCCGCCGCGCGCCCGCCAGCGGGTAGAGCAGCCGGCCCAGGCCGTTGCCGAGCATGGCTTGCACGCCTAGCGGCAGCCAGTGCAGCAGCCAGACCAGTCCCAACAGGATTCGCGCACCCAAGGTCGGGCCTTTCTTACGGTGAGTTGGCTCGTGTGAGCGTCAGGCGGCCGAGCGCGGCGACTTGTAGCGGTTGTAGCCCCACAGGTATTGCTGCGGGCATTGCAGGATCAGCCGCTCCATCGCCCGGTTGACGATGGCGGCGGATTCTGCCTGAGCCGCTTCCGAGTTCGAGCCCTCGCCACTCGGCAGCGCCGCGCCGAGTTCGCTCACGTGCACGCAGTAGCCTGCGCCACCGGCCAGCCGCTCGCCCCAGATCAGCAGCGGCACCGCGCCTGTTTGCTGCACCAGCCGCGTCGCGAGTGTCATCGTGTAGGCCGGCTGGCCGAAGAACGGCGCCCACACGCCCATGCCTTCGGGCGGCACCTGGTCGGGCAACAAGCCCACCACCTCGGCCCGGCGCAGCGCGCGAATCATCTGCCGCACGCCCGCGAGCGATGCCGGCGCGGTGGCCAGGTTGGGCCGGGCACGGGAGGTTTCTTCCAGCTCGCGCACCCAGAGCTTGCGCGCCGGGCGGTAGAGCACGGTAATCGGGTGCGCGCCGCCGCCGAAGCGCTCGGCATAAGCCTGCGCCGTGACTTCGAAACAGCCCAGGTGCGGCGTGAGCAACAGCATGCCGCGGCCTTGCGCGAGCGCCGCTTCGATCAGCTCCGCGCCTTGCCAGCTCACGCCCGCCAGCGGCTCGCCCGCGGGGCGCAGCCAGAGATAGGGCAGCTCGGCGATCAGCCGGCCGGCTTCGGCGATCGATTGCCGCACCGCCTGCGCCGGCACGCCTGCGGCGCGCGCATTCACCTGCACGCGCCGACGGTAGGAAGGCGACGCCCAGTAGGTGAGCCAGCCCATGCAGGCGCCGATTGCGTGAAGAAACCACAAAGACCGGCGCGAAAGCCAGCGGAAAAGGCTCGTCATGTTTTTCTATAATCCGCGCATCGCCGAGTTACCTGAACTACTTGCGGGGCGATGCGCAAAGCTTCCAACCTTCACCGGAACGACGCTTTCGCCGGGCGGCACAGATCGATTCTTCGACCCTTGCCACTCCACAAATCCTGCTAAAGCGTTCGCCGCTCCTCCAACTTACGGGCCGGCAACGCGGTTTTTCAACCTGCTTGCCAACCATTGGAGTTTAAGAGTGTCGAACGACTTCCTATTCACATCAGAATCCGTCTCCGAAGGCCACCCCGACAAGGTCGCCGACCAGATCTCCGACGCCATCCTCGACGCGATCTTCACGCAAGACCCGCGCTCGCGCGTGGCTGCCGAAACGCTCTGCAACACCGGCCTCGTGGTGCTGGCCGGTGAGATCACCACCAACGCGCACGTCGATTACATCCAGGTGGCGCGCGACACCATCAAGCGCATCGGCTACGACAACACCGAGTACGGCATCGACTACAAGGGCTGCGCGGTCATGGTCTGCTACGACAAGCAGTCCAACGACATCGCGCAAGGCGTGGACCACGCGAGCGACGACCACCTGAACATCGGCGCCGGCGACCAGGGCCTGATGTTCGGCTACGCCTGCGACGAAACGCCCGAGCTGATGCCGGCGCCGATCTACTACGCGCACCGCCTCGTCGAGCGGCAGGCGCAACTGCGCAAGGATGGCCGCCTGCCGTTCCTGCGGCCGGATGCCAAGAGCCAGGTCACGATGCGTTACGTCGATGGCAAGCCGCACAGCATCGACACGGTGGTGCTCTCGACCCAGCACGACCCCGACCAAAGCGAATCGGCGACCAAGATGAAGGCCTCGTTCAACGAGGCCATCATCGAAGAGATCATTCGCCCAGTGCTGCCGAAGGAATGGCTGAAGGACACCAAGTTCCTGATCAACCCGACCGGCCGCTTCGTCATCGGCGGCCCGCAAGGCGATTGCGGCCTGACCGGCCGCAAGATCATCGTCGACACCTACGGCGGCGCCTGCCCGCACG
>JAMFRW010000582.1 GCA_026224975.1 Rhodoferax sp.
ACGGTGGCATCCAATTGAGCGACGGCAAGGGTGGCATGCTGGCGCTGCACCGCCTGCCGTCGCACCAGCGCGCCGCTGCGGGCATAGGCTGGGTGCCGCAGGAGCGCAACATCTTCAAGTCGCTCACCGTCGACGAAAACCTGACCGCCGTGGCGCGCCCCGGGCCGTGGACTGTGGCGCGGGCCTACGAGATGTTTCCGCGGCTGGCCGAGCGCAAGTCCAACATGGGCAACCAGCTCTCCGGTGGCGAGCAGCAGATGCTGGCGGTGGCGCGCGCGCTGGTGCTCAACCCCAAGCTGCTTCTGCTCGACGAACCGCTCGAAGGGCTCGCGCCCATCATCGTGGAAGAGCTGTTGCGCTCGATCGCGCGCGTGGTGCGCGACGAAGGCATGAGCGCCATCATCGTCGAGCAGAACCCGCGCATGATCCTGCCCATCACGCAGCGCGCCGTGGTGCTGGACCGCGGCGCGGTGGTGCACGAAGGCGCGAGCGACGTGCTGCTGGCCGACCCGGCCTTGCTCGACCGCTGGCTGGGCGTCGCGCGGCACTGAACGCCCTTCGGTTTTTGGAACGCGGCCGCTTGCCGGATCGGCGCGAATCAGAGCGAATTTCCAGCCGCTGAATCCGCATAAAACGCATAAACGGCAACGCGGTGCGCATCATCTCAAGTGCACCCATGGGGCGCCGAAATGCCGGCATCCTTTGCCGAGAGACAGGTGCTGCCCATGAACCGCAACAACATGAAGATTTCGACCCGGCTGACGCTGGGCTTTGCCACGATGGGCCTGCTGATGGCATTGCTCGGCGGGGTGGCGCTCTACAAGTCGGCGCAGACCCACGATCAGACCACCGCGCTGATGCAGGACGCCTACCCCAAGGTGCTGGCCGCGAGCGATGTGAAGGCGGTGAACAACGACGTGTCGCAGGCGCTGCGCAACCTGTTCATCATGTCCGACCCGGACGACATCAAGGCGCAGTTCGACGTGATCGGCGCCAGCTCCAAGCGCACCAACGCCAACATGGAGATGCTGGGCAAGACCATCGTCACCGAACCCGGCAAGACCCTGCTCGCCAAGCTCGTGCAAGCCCGTGCCGACTACCGTGCGCCGCGCGACAAGGTCATCGAGCTGCTCAAGGCCGGCCGCAGCGAAGAAGCCAAGAACGCACTCATCCTCGAACTGCGGCCCAAGCAGGTCGCCTACATGGACCGGCTCGAAGACGTCATCAAGCTGCAGAACACGCTGATGACGACGGCCGGCGACGAGGTCGACAAGGTGGTCGTCTCGACCAAGTGGGCCGTGGGCTCGCTGTTGGCTTTTGCGTTCGCCGTGGCCGCCGCGCTCGCGCTGTGGATCATCCGCAGTACCACGAAGCCGATCGACGAAGCCGTGGGCATCGCTCGCGCCGTGGCGGCCGGTGACCTGGCGATGGAATTCGATGCCAAGGGCACCAACGAAACCGGCCTGCTGCTTGGCGCCCTGCACGAGATGAAGACGCGTCTGGCGGGAGTCGTCGGTGAAGTGCGCCGCAATGCCGAAGGCGTGGCCACGGCCTCTGCGCAGATCGCCCAAGGCAACAACGATTTGTCGAGCCGCACCGAACAGCAAGCCTCGGCGCTCGAAGAAACCGCCGCGTCGATGGAAGAGCTCAGCTCGACCGTGCGCCAGAACGCCGACAACGCGCGCCAGGCCAATCAGTTGGCGGTGAGCGCATCAAGCGTGGCCGTGCGCGGCGGCGAGGTCGTCACGCAAGTGGTCGACACCATGAAGAGCATCAACGACAGCTCGCGCCAGATCGTCGACATCATCGCCGTGATCGACGGCATCGCCTTCCAGACCAACATCCTCGCGCTCAATGCCGCCGTGGAAGCCGCTCGTGCCGGCGAACAAGGCCGCGGCTTCGCGGTGGTGGCGGCCGAAGTGCGCAGCCTCGCGCAACGCAGCGCCGAAGCCGCCAAAGAGATCAAGACCCTCATCTCGGCCAGCGTGGAACGCGTGGGCCAGGGCACGGTGCTGGTCGATCAGGCGGGCGTGACGATGCAGGAAGTGGTGTCGTCCATCCGACGCGTGACCGACATCGTGGGCGAGATCAGCGCCGCCAGCACCGAGCAGAGCACGGGTGTGGCCCAAGTCGGCGAAGCCGTCACCCAGATGGACCAGGCCACGCAGCAGAACGCCGCGCTGGTAGAAGAAAGTGCCGCCGCCGCCGAGAGCCTGAAGATCCAGGCCCAGCAACTGGTGCAGGCGATGGCGGTGTTCAAGCTCTCGGCGCATGCGGTGGTGGCCGAGCGTTCTTACGAGCCCGTGAAGCAAGCCTCGCCTGCTGCACGCGTTGTGCATGCCGCGCCGCGACCCAAGGTCACTGCCTCTGCGTCGGTCGCTCCGAAGACACCGAACAAGGCGCTGCCCGAGATCGAGAACATCGAGCGCCGCAGCCCGGACCGCGCCAAGAACGTGACGCGCCCGAACTTCGCGAACCGTCGCAAGACCGATGCGCCCAAAGCTTCGTCGCCCGGCCACAAGCCTGTGGTCGCTCACAAGTCCAGCTCGCGCGCGGTCGTGGCCGATGCTGGCAAGACCGGCACGGACGACTGGGAAACGTTCTGAACTGAATCAGGCCAACGTGGTGACATCCACGTTGGCGCCACAGATGATCAAGCAGATCTTCTCGCCCGCGCGCGGCTGAATCACCCCCGTCTGCAGGGCCGCCAACGGCAGCGCCGCCGCAGGTTCCACAGCCAGCCTGAGTTCGGTCCACAAGAAGCGCTGCGCCGCACGGATGGCGTCGTCCTCCAGCAAGTGTGACGCAGCCACCTGCTGCTGCGACACCTCCCACGCGATGGTGCCGATGCGGCGCGCGCCGAGCGAATCGGCGGCGATGCCACTCACCGCCACATCCACCGGCTCGCCCGCTTCGCGCGCGCGATGCAGCGTGGGCGCGAGAACCGGCTCCAGCGCGATCACGCGGCTGCGGCCTTCGAACCATGCGGCCAAGCCCGCGATCAAGCCGCCACCGCCCACACTCACCAGCACCGAATCGGGCAGGCCTTGTTGCTGCTCGATCTCACGCGCCAATGTGCCCGCGCCAGCCACCACCTCGGGCTGATCGTAGGCATGCGTCATCAGCGCACCGGTTTCGCGCTGGCGCGCGTCGCACGCCGCCAGGGCGTCCGCATACGCATCTCCGGTGACCACCACAGTCGCCCCCAGCGATGCGAGCGTGGCCCGCTTGGCGGCCGAACTCACGCTCGGCACGAAGATCTCGGCCCGCACGCCCAGCGCCCGCGCCGCCACCGCCGTGGCGATGCCCGCGTTGCCACCCGATGCCGCGATCACGCCGGCCGCCGGAATCGTGTGGCTCAACAAGCGGTTGAACATACCCCGCGCCTTGAAGCTGCCCGAGCGCTGCAACTGCTCCAGCTTCAGCCAGACCTCGAACGGCGCGCCGCCCGCCGGCAAGCCGAGCGCGCTGCTGGGAAGCCGCCACAGCGGTGTTTGCCGAACGTGCGGTGCGATGCGCTCGGCGGCGGCTTCGATCTCTTGGCGGGTGATGGGCATGCGGATCAGACCCGTTCGACGATCAGCGCGATCCCCTGGCCCACGCCGATGCACATGGTGCACAGCGCATAGCGGCCGTTGATCTTGTGCAACTGGTTGACGGCCGTAGTGACCAGACGCGCGCCGCTGGCGCCCAGCGGGTGGCCGAGTGCAATGGCGCCGCCGTTGGGGTTGACGCGTGCGTCGTCGTCGGCCAGGCCCAGGTCGCGCAGCACGGCCAGGCCTTGGGCGGCAAAGGCCTCGTTGAGCTCGATCACGTCCATTTGCGAGAGTGCCAGGCCGGTGAGTTCGAGCACCTTGCGCGTGGCCGGTGCCGGGCCGAAGCCCATGATGCGCGGCGCCACGCCGGCGGTCGCCATGCCGACGACGCGGGCGCGCGGTGTGAGGCCGTGGCGGGCCGCGGCCGATTCGCTGGCGAGCAGCAGCGCGCAGGCGCCGTCGTTCACGCCGGATGCGTTGCCGGCCGTCACCGTGCCATCCGGCCGCACCACGCCCTTGAGCTTGGCGAGGGCTTCCATGCTGGTTTCGCGCGGGTGTTCGTCCTTGGAGACGATGATGGGGTCGCCCTTTTTCTGCGCCACGCTGACCGGCGTGATTTCGCTGTCGAAGTAGCCGCTCTTTTGCGCGGCCACGGCCTTGAGCTGCGAGGCGAGTGCCATGCGGTCTTGCGCTTCACGCTCTATTCTGAAGTCGGTCGCGACGTTCTCGGCGGTCTCGGGCATGGAATCGACGCCGTGCATCTGCTTCATCAGCTTGTTGACGAAGCGCCAGCCGATGGTGGTGTCGTAGACCGCATTCGCGCGGCTGAAGGCGCTCTCGGCCTTGGGCATCACGAAGGGCGCGCGGCTCATGCTTTCGACGCCGCCGGCGATCATCAGTTGTGCTTCGCCGCTCTTGATGGCGCGCGCTGCCGTGCCCACGGCATCCATGCCCGAGCCGCAGAGGCGGTTGAGGGTCGCGCCGGGCAGTTCGATCGGCAGGCCGGCGAGCAGCGAGGACATGCGGGCGACGTTGCGGTTGTCTTCGCCGGCCTGATTGGCGCAGCCGTAGATCACGTCGCTCACGGCTTGCCAATCGACGCCGGGGTTGCGCGCCATCAGCGCCTTGAGCGGCACGGCGCCCAGGTCATCGGCACGGATCGAAGAGAGCGAGCCGCCGTAGCGGCCGAAGGGCGTGCGGATGGCATCGCAGATGAAGGCTTGGGTCATGTCTTGTCTCCGGAAAATTGTTGCGCGTGTCGAAGGTCTTACGCGATGAGCGGCACGCCGCTGAGCTTTTGCAGTTCCTCGAAGCCGAGGCCGTTGAAAGTCTCCACGACCTTGAGGCCTTGTGGCGTCACATCGATGACAGCCAGATCGGTGTAGATGCGGCTCACGCAGCCGATGCCGGTCAGCGGGTAGCTGCAGGCGGCCACGATTTTGCTCTCACCCTTCTTGGTCAGATGTTCCATCATCACGAAGGTCTTCTTGGCGCCGATGGCGAGATCCATTGCACCGCCGACCGCAGGAATCGCATCGGCACCGCCGGTATGCCAGTTGGCCAGGTCGCCCGTGGCCGACACCTGGAAGGCGCCGAGCACGCAGATGTCGAGGTGGCCGCCGCGCATCATCGCGAAGCTGTCGGCATGGTGAAAGTAGGCGCCGCCAGCCAGCAGCGTGACCGGTTGTTTGCCGGCGTTGATGAGGTCGTAGTCTTCGTCGCCGGCGGCGGGCGCCGGGCCCATGCCGAGCAGGCCGTTCTCGCTGTGCAGGAATATCTCGCGTTCCTTCGGCAAGTGGTTGGCCACCAGCGTGGGCAGGCCGATGCCGAGGTTGACGTAAGAGCCTTCGGGGATGTCTTTGGCCACGCGGGCGGCCATCTGGTTGCGGTCGAGTTTTTGCATGGTCGTCTCCTTAGGCTGCCGCTTGTTGCTTGAAGCCTGCCGGGCCGGTGGCGGTGCGCGGAACCTTCACCACACGCTGCACGAAGATGCCCGGCGTGATGATGTTCTCGGGGTCGAGCTCGCCGAGGGCCACGAACTCGTGCACCGAGGCCACGGTGAGCTTGGCGGCCATCGCCATGATGGGCCCGAAGTTGCGCGCCGTCTTGCGGTAGGTGAGGTTGCCCCAGCGGTCGCCGCGCTCGGCCTTGATCAGCGCCACGTCGGCATGGATCGGCGCTTCCAGCACATACATGCGGCCGTCGATCTCGCGCGTCTCCTTGCCCTTGGCGAGGTCGGTGCCGTAACCCGTGGGCGTGAAGAAGCCGCCGATACCAGCGCCCGCGGCGCGAATGCGCTCGGCGAGGTTGCCTTGCGGCACGAGTTCGAGTTCGAGCTTGCCGCTGCGGTAGAGGCCATCGAAGACTTGGCTGTCGGCCTGGCGCGGGAACGAGCAGATGATCTTGCGCACGCGGCCGGCTTGTAGCAGCGCGGCCAGGCCGGTCTCGCCGTTGCCGGCGTTGTTGTTGACGATCACCAGATCCCTGGCGCCGTGTTCGATGAGCGCATCGATGAGTTCGCCCGGCTGCCCGGCGCCGCCGAAGCCGCCGATCATGACGGTGGCGCCGTCTTGTATGCCGGCGAGTGCGTCTGCGAGGGACGCTACCTGTTTGTCGATCATGTTTGTCTCCGTGCCCTTCTGGGTGGGTGGTGTGGTTTGGCTGGTGACCGCGCTGGTGTGCGATCCAGTGGCACGAAGAATAGAAGTGGCGTGAGCAGCGGTCAAGGGCGATAATCGAATAACTGTGCGTTAATCGAACACGAACGAAGCACTCAAAGTGCACGGTCCTCGACTGTCCAAACCCGTCGCCGAAACCTGCCTCCAAGCCTCGCCGCCGACCATCGACCATGAACACTGCCGCCCCTCTTGCCGCCAGTTCTGCCGACGCGACATCCGCTGGCTCCGCCATGCGCCCCGCCGAAGTCGCGTCCGACCAACACGCAGACGAACACGCCGGCGATCCGAACTTCATGGCCTCACTCGCCCGCGGCCTGCGCGTGATCCGCGCGTTCTCCGAGCACCGGCGCAACCTCACCATCTCGCAGGTCAGCCAGACCACCGGCCTCTCACGCGCGGCGGTGCGGCGCTGCCTCTACACGCTGCACATGCTCGGCTACGTGGGCGAAGACAACAAGCGCTTCTTCCTGCGGCCGCAGGTGCTCACGCTCGGGCATGCCTACCTGTCGTCGACGCCGCTCGCGGTCGTCGCGCAGCCCTACCTCGACGACGTGAGCCGCGCGCTGCGCGAGTCGTGCTCGGCGGCGATCCTCGATGGCGACGACATCGTCTACATCTGCCGTTCGGCCGAAACGCGCATCATGTCGATCAGCCTCTTCGTGGGCACGCGCCTTCCGGCGTATTGCACCTCGATGGGCCAGGTGCTGCTCGCCCACCTGCCCGACGACGCGCTCGCCGCCTACATGGCGCGCGTGCGGCTGGTGGCGCGCACCGACCGCACCATCACCGCCGTGCCCAAGCTGCGCAAGGTGCTCTCCGGCGTGCGCGAAAACGGTTTCGCGCTGCTCGACCAGGAACTCGAAGTCGGTCTGCGCTCCATCGCCGTGCCGGTGCGCGACGGCCGCGGCGCGGTGGTGGCAGCCATCAACGTCGGCACGCACTCGTCGCGGGTTTCTCTGGACGCGATGAAGGCGACTTTTTTGCCGCTGCTCCAGCAGAGCGCCCGTTCGCTCGGCCAGGTGCTGGTGGGCTGAGGGTTTTTACCCGTTTTATAAACGTACTAGTTCGTACATTATTTCACCATCCACTCGAATCCTCGCGGAGTCACCCATGAAACTGCTGCTGCTGAACGGCCCCAACCTCAACCTGCTCGGCACGCGTGAGCCGCAGACCTACGGCCACATCACGCTGGCCGACATCGAAGCGACCGTCACCCGCGAAGTCGCGGCCAAGGGCTCCACGATCGAGTGCTTCCAGAGCAACCACGAAGGCGCGCTGATCGACCGCATCCACGCCGCGCGTGGGGAGGCCGTCGACTGCATCCTCATCAACCCGGGCGGCCTCACGCACACCAGCGTCGCCCTGCGCGATGCACTCGCCGGCGTGGCGATCCCCTTCATCGAAATCCACCTGTCGAACGTGCACAAGCGCGAGGCCTTCCGTCACCACTCGTTCCTCTCGGAAATCGCCGTCGGCGTGATCTGCGGCTTCGGCGCGCAGGGGTACTTGATGGCGCTGCAGCATGTGTTCGCGGCTGGCTCGCCCAGCCCGTTCGATCGCGGCTGAGAGTAGGCGCGGGCGGACGTGTGTCATCCCTGTGTTGGTGCTCGGTCTATGACGTTACTCATCACGCCGCACAGCCACCATGACTACTGAGAACCTAAAGTCTTGGTCTGAGTACCGCTCGGAGATCCGCGAGTTCGATGCGATCCTTGAATACGCGAAGGCCGCCCTGTCTCTAACGCGCTTACCGGGAAGACCAGCCCGTCGACCAACGCGTCGTATGCAGAACAAATCTTCGTCAAGGCTCTATCGCATTGCATAGTTGTCCGGCAACTCGCTCCGGATCCGGCGCGAAAGCGGCCAAGCGAGCTATGGGATGTGCCTTCCATAAGTGCTGTCGCTCGCTGCGTGATTGATGCCCACGATGCTTTCTTCTACATCGGCGCTTTGGGATGCACAGCGGACGAGGCGTCATTCCGGCAGCTGCTTTGGGAGGCTCATGACAAAACAAGACGCGCCCGTATGCTGAAAGCTATTGGTTCGTGTGACTCGCGCAATCCGAAGCTATTTGCAGAAGCAAACGAGCTTGTGGCGAAATTGATGGAGCACCCCCTATTTGCAACCATCCGCAAAGAACTTCAGAAGAATGTCGCGCGCGGTGATCCGCCTGCATACCACCTTAGTCAGAAAGAGATTTGCGCCTCAGCCTCGGTAGATCATGACTACTGCACGGCTGTGACCATGCAACTCTCTCAGCATGTCCATACATATCCGTTCTCAGTACGCCAACTGTTTGCATTTCAGGCGGGAACGCTGGAGTCCTTGCGACTGATGGCACTGCCGGTGCAGTACACGATTCCGTTTCTCACCAGAATGACTGAAGGCGTTCGAGACCACTTTCCAGGGTTCATTCCCGAACCGCCCAGCCGTACGGCAAGGGCAATGGCACTCTGGCGAGCAATTTCCACCACTGGTATCAAGAATGTGTCGGCGCCAACCCATATCTGAACCGGCGGGCGAGGCCGAAGGCTCAGCCGGACCTCAAGCCGCGTGCGCCAGCGCCTCCGCCGCATAAACCTGTCCGAAGCGATTGCCCAAAAAGGTCGCGAGCGGCAAGTCTTCCTGCCGCACGAAACCGCTTTGCGGCAGCACGCCGGAGGCGAGCAAGTCCAGCATCGCGCACAGGCTGGAGGCGGTGGTGATCTGGATCGCGCTGCGCATCTTGCCGGCCAGCAGGTGGCTGTAGATCTTGCGGGCGTAGGTGTCTTGCTGCAGGCGCCCTTCGCGCAGGCCGGCGACGGTGACGAAGACGATCACCACGTCTTGCATCGTGGCGGGGAGTGACAGTTCCAGGATGTCCTTGAGCACATCGCGCCGGTCTTTCAGGCGCAGGTCGTGCAGCAGCGCTTTCATGATCGCCGCGTGGCCGGGGTAGCGGATGGTGCGATAGTTGAGCGTGCGCACCCGGCCTTGCAGTGTTTCGCAGAGCGTGCCCAGGCCGCCGGAGGTGTTGAAGGCTTCGTAGAGCACGCCGTCGAGCGAGAATTCCTCGCGCTCTTCCAGCGCCTGCACCTCGCGCAACCGGCCATCGACGATCGCCTCGCAAGGTTCGCAGTATTCGTTGATGACGCCTTCGGTGCTCCAGGTGAGGTTGTAGTTCAGCGCGTTGCTCGGGTAGGCGGGCAGGGCGCCGACGCGCATCCGCACCGAGTCGAGCGAATCGAAGCCGCGTGCCAGGTCGGCCGCCACGATGGAGATGAAGCCCGGCGCCAGGCCGCACTGCGGGATGAACGCGCTTTGCGCATCGGCGGCCAGCACGCGGATCGCGCGGGTGGCGGCCACGTCTTCGGTCAGGTCGAGGTAGTGCACGCGCGCGGCCTTGGCGGCTTGCGCCACTTGCACGGTGAGGAAGTAGGGCGCTGCGCTCAGCACGGCGAAGCGGCCTTGCATGGCGGCGCTCAGCGCGGCGGTGTCGGCCACGTCGAGCAGCAGGGTGGTCAGGCGCGGCGAGGTGTTGCGCCGGGCGATGTCGGCGAGCAGCGCCGCCGAGCGGTCGGCCACGGTCACGCAGTATCCGCCGTCTTCGGGTGTATCGAGCAGCAGGTCGGCCACGACCGAACCGATCTTGCCGCCGCCGATGACGAGGATGTTCTTCATGTTGGGCCTTTCGAACCGGATGCCACTCGAAGCGAGTGAGCGGATTGTCGAGCGCGCGCCTGCAAATCGCATCGAGCGGGGCGACGAATCGGAGTCCATACTTCGGCAGATAGCAGGCACCCATCGATCACTATGACCACCTCGTCATCCACGCTCGCGAACGCGCCGGTTCTCGACGCCACCGACGCCAAACTCCTCGCCCTGCTGCGCGACGACGCCCGCGCGCCCACGGCGGAACTGGCGCGCAAGCTGGGCCTCTCGCGCACGACGGTGCAAAGCCGCATGGAGCGCCTGCAGCGCCAGCGCGTGATCGCCGGCTTCACCATCACCGTGCCCGACGAGCTCGAAGCCCACCTGGTGCGCGCCCATGTGCTGATCACGCTCGCGCCCAAGCGCAGCGGCGCCATCGAGCAGGCGCTGCGCAAGATCGCCGAGGTGCGGGTGCTGCATTCGGTGAGCGGCCCGTTCGATTTGATCGCAATCGTGGCGGCGGCGTCCATCGGCGAACTCGATGCGCTGATCGACCGCATCGGCGGGCTCGATGGCGTGGAGCGCACGACCTCGGCGATCGTGCTGTCGACGCGGATTCAGCGTTGAGCCGCAGCGGGCGAGCGCGAACGCTGCTTCAGGTTGACCGCGCGGGCTCCTCTTCCGGATGCGCCTTCACGTACGTTGCCAGATCGTCGTCCAGCGTGTGCCAATTGACGGTCTTCGCGACGGTCTTGTAGACCCAGTGCACCAGCGGGTTGCTGTGCGCGCAATGGTTCGTCAGCGGGATCAGCCGGTGGCCGATTTCGATCTTGGGCGCGTAGCCGGTCTGGCCGCTCTGGATGTGACGCGCGCCGATGCTGAGCGCCCAGGCGACGGCGGCTTCCCAGAGGCGGAAGTAGGTGAACCATTCCTTCGGGCGGCGGTAGTCGATGCCGATGAACTTGTTGATCACGTGGCCGGGGGAGTTGCCCTCGCCGGGGTAGGCGAAGCAGAGCATGAAGGCGATCATCGGGCCGGGCGCAGGCGCGCCGGGTGAGGCGACGCCGGCCGATTCGGCGTTCACCGCCTCGCGCAGCACCACGAAATGCGATTCGGGCTTTGCAGCGATCAGCTCGAAAAAGCGCAGGTTGAGTCGCTCGAACTGCGTCGTCGCCTTGCCGTAGGTTTGCTCGAAAAGCGCGTAGACATCGGCGAGCGCGGCGGCATCCGGCTGGTGCAGCACTTGCACGTCGACGGCCACGTTTTCGCGGCTCACGCGCAGCTTCCTCTTCAGCTTGTTGCGGCGCGAGGTCGTCAGCGTGGCCATGTAGTCGGTGAACGCCGGGCCACGCAAGTCGGCCACCGCGCCGGGGAAGCTGATGAGCCGGAACAGGCCGTCCTCGCGTGCGACTTCGGCCAGATCGGCATCGAAGGCCGGCCCGAAGTCCTTCCACACCAGCATCGGCGCACGCAGTTGCTTGGCTCGCGCGCGCAGTGCCGCTTGCACGCAGCGCAGCACCGCCAGCCTGTCTTCGCCCGCCGCGATGCCGACCGTGCCTTCGTCGGAACACGGCGAGCCGACGAACAGCGTGCGCTGGTGGCGCAGCGCGGGGAACACGCGCCCGAGCCGGTCGAACCATGGCAGCAAGGCGGGCGGCACGACGAGGCGGATCGGCACGTCCATCACGAAAGCCGGCGCGATGGCAATGGCCTCGTCGCCGCGCGAGACCACGCCGTACATGAAGGTGAACTGGTCTTCGATGCCACAGCCTTCGAGTGCCGCATACCAGTTGCGGCCTTCGAGCGGCGGCGGGAAGCAGGCGGCCCAGAGCGCTTCGGGGGTGTCGGCGTGGCTGTCGACCCAGCGCAGGGTGAGCGACGTTGCAAGAGAAGCGGTCAAGGCAGCGAACTCAAGGCAACACGACCAAGCCGGCGCCGAACACGATCAGCGCCAGCCCCAGCCAGCGCAGGCGGTCGATCGCCTCGTTCAGCAGCCAGCGCGAGAACAGCGCGACGAAGATGAAGCTCAGCGCGCCGAGCGGGTAGGCGGTGCTGATGTCGAGCCAGTGCAGTGCTGCGGTGTAGACCAGCGCTTCGATGACGAAGAGCGACACAGCCAGCGTGGCCCAGCGCGCCTTGGCCGTCACCGCGATCGAGGTGCGCTTGAGGCTGACCTGTGCCAGGCCTTCGAGTACCGAGGCAAAGACCACGAGCGCCACGCCGAAGACCCAGGGCGTCATGCGCGATCTGCCGGCACCGCGACCGACGCCGAGCGCGCCTCGCCTCGGCTGATCAGCCACACCCCCGCGAGGATGCAGCCCACGCCCGCCATCTTGGCCACCCCGATGTGCTCGCCGAAGAACATCGCCGAAAGCAGGCACACGCTGATGTAGCTCAGCGAGGTGATCGGTTGAGCGAAGCTCAGGTCGGCCCACGCCAGCACCTTCAACCAGTTGAGCAACTGCGCGATGAAGAGGCCGGCCACCAGCAGGAACCAGGGCTGGCGCAGCACCGCCACAACTGCGGCGACCGGCGTGGCGGTCTCCGGCAGGCTGGCCACGGCGAACTTCCAGAAGAGCTGCACGGCGGTGTCGAGCACGATGGCAAGCGCCAGGCCGATGGCCAGCGCGCGGTTCGGGTGCGGTGGAGAACTCATGGAAGATGTGGAGGGCGGCTCGCCGTGGGGTGAAAGGGCGGCTTGCCGCCAGGGCGACGAAGGCTAACCGAGTTTGCATGTGCGTCGGCCGAGCCCGCACGCCGACGCGCATCGCGCCAAAATCGCCGGCCCGGCGTGCCAGCTTCGCCGCACATACTCAATTCAGAGGACCCTATGCGCCGCCACGTACTCCAAACCATCGTCACCTTCGCCGCCGCGGCGCTCATGCCGGCCCTCGCCACCACGCCGGCACAAGCGCAGGAAGCCCGCAAGCCTGCCCGCGTGGTCGTGCAGGTGAGCGAAGCCGATCCGGCGCGCTGGAACCTGGTGCTGAACAACGTCGCCAACCTGCAGGAAGACCTGGGCGCGGCCAACGTCATCATCGAGATCGTGGCTTACGGCCCTGGCTTGGGCATGCTCAAGTTCGACGCGCCGACGAATTCGCGCGTGTCGGAGGCGGTCAAGGCCGGGGTGACGGTGCTGGCCTGCGAAAACACCATGCGCAACCAGAAGGTTGCCCGCGCCGACATGCACCCGAGCGTGACGTATGTGGCGGCCGGCGTGACACAGATCGTCAAGCGCCAGCAAGAGGGCTGGGCGTACCTGCGACCGTGAAATAGCAGCCGGATCGGCGGCCGGCACCGGTAACGGGCTCACTCAAGTCAGTTACAGAATCGCCGATAAACCTGCAAGCGTGATGCCCCAGTCGTGCACACGTTTCAGGGATGAAAGCAGCGAAAACACAAGATTCCATCGACGTCGAAGCGCTCCGCATCGGGATGTTCGTTCATCTCGACGTGGGCTGGATGTCGCATCCGTTTCCGCTCAGCAGCTTCAAGATCACCTCGGCGGAACAGGTGGCGATCATCGGCTCGCTCGGGCTGAAGCGCGTGCGCTGGAGTCCGCAGCAAAGCGACGCGTTCGCCGTGGTGGAGCCGACCAACTGGGGCGCGATGTCGCAATTGGGCGACGGGCCTTCGGAGCCGGTGACCGCCGCCAATACCGACGAAACGCCCGAGCAGGCAGCCGAAGCGCTGGCGCGCGCCGCGCATCGCCAGAATCTGGCCGATCAGCGCGCTGCCCTGCAACTCTGCGAGCGCCAGTTCAGCGAAGCCGCCCGCGACTGCAAACAGCTCACCGAACTGGCCGTGCCCAAGCCGCTGGACGCGCGTGCCCAGGCCGAAGCTTTGTCGCGCGCCTTGCTCGACAAGATGCTCGGCGATCAGGAACTCTGCATCCAGTTGCTGACGGAAGCGGCTGGCGACAAGGCCTCGATGCACGCGCTGAATGTCACCATCATCTCGATGCTGATGGGCCGCAGCTTCGGCCTGCCGGAAGCCGACATGCTGGACCTCGGCATGGGCGCGATGCTGCACGACATCGGCAAGCTCGACCTGCCCGAGCGCGTGCGCCACCGCGAGGATCACTTCACGTCCGGCGAGAACCGCTTCTACGAAGAACATGTGTCGCGCGGTGTGGCGATGGCGCGCAAGATGGGCCTCTCGCCCGGCGCGATGCTGGTGCTGGCGCAGCACCACGAGCATGCCGACGGCAGTGGTTTTCCGCTCAAGCTCGTCACCGACCGCATGACGGCCGCGGCGCGCGTGGTGGCGCTCGTCAACCGCTACGACAACCTCTGCAACCCGAACATCGCCGGCAAGGCGCTCACTCCGCACGAGTCGCTTTCGCTGCTGTTCGCGCAGGGCAAGACCAAGTTCGACACGGCGATCCTCGGTGCCTTCATCAAGATGATGGGGGTCTACCCGCCCGGCTCCACGGTGCAGCTCACCGACGACCGCTATGCGATGGTGGTGGCGGTCAACTCGTCGCGCCCGCTCAAGCCGCGAGTGCTGGTACACGACGCCAAGGTGGCGCGCGAAGATGCGCTGGTGCTCGATCTCGAAACGGCGTCCGGTCTGGGCATCCGGCGCAGCGTTCGCCCGCAGCACCTGCCGCCGGCCTCGCTCGACTACCTCTCGCCGCGCCAGCGCGTGGCGTACTTTTTCGAGCCCGCGCGCAGCATGGCGCTGGCCGCATGACAACAACCCAGGCAGCTCTCATGATGACGGGCGCATCGAAGCTGTCGGTTCCGGCCGGCGATTCGCTCGGCGCCTGGCCGGCGCTGATCGAGGCGATGCTGCACCCGGTGTGGCTGGTGGAAGCCGACGGCCTGCAGATCGTGGCCGCCAATGCGGCTGCCGGGTCGCTGCTGGGCGTGCCCGCAGCGGAGTTGATCGGCCGCGCGGCCGTCGACCTGGCCGGCACGCCGGAAGACATGTGCTTCTGGGGCGAAGTGGCCGATGGCGTGGCCGACAGCATCGAGTCCGACACTTTCGTGCGCCGCCTCTCGGGCGGCACGGCACCCGTGACCCGCCGCGTGACGCGCGTGCTGCGTTCGAACGGCCGCGCGTTCTATGTGGTGGCGCTGCACGACCGCAGCGAGCAGTTGCGCGTGGAGCGCGAGCTGGAGAATTCGGCCGCCGAGCTGCAGGCCACGCTCGAATCGACGGCCGATGGCATCCTGGTGACCGACCTCTCCGGCCGCATCCGCAACTTCAACCAGCGCTTTGCCGTTCTCTGGGGCGTGCCCGAAGACCTGCTGATGCGCCGCGAAGACGATGCCGTGCTCGAATGGATGCGCCGCAGCGTCACCGAGCCCGGCATCTACATGCGCCGCCTCGCGGTCATTGACGAAGCGACGATGCTGCAGGCCAGCGACGTGCTCAAGCTGCATTCCGGCAAGGTCATCGAGCGTGTGACCTTGCCGCAGTGCAGCCGCGGCCGGCCGATCGGGCGGGTTTATTCGTTTCGTGACATCACCGAGAAGATCGAAGCCAGCGAGCGCATCGAAGCGCTCTCGCACACCGACGCGCTCACCGGCCTGCCCAACCGCCGGCTGCTCGGCGAGCGCATCGAGTTCGCGCTCAAGCTCGCGCAGCTCGACAACTCGCCCTTCGCGCTGCTGTTCCTGAACCTCGACCGCTTCAACCACATCAACGAGACGCTCGGCCGCGTCTTCGGCGACCGCGTGCTGCTCGACGTGGCCGACCGCATC
>JAMFRW010000583.1 GCA_026224975.1 Rhodoferax sp.
ATGGATGGCGCCGTTCAAGCACGTGCTGACGCACTTCGACTGGATGCTGCAGCCGTTGAAGCTGCAGTGGCACGGGGTGGTGTCGGACGAACAGCAGCGCGAGATCGAGCGGCTGGGCGCGGTGAACGTCGCGCGGGCGGCCGCGGAAGAACCCGGCGAGGCCGACGTGCATGGCGATGTCGAGCCGGTGGACGACGAGGCGGAGGCGAGCGTGCCGGTCGCCGTCAGCCAAGGGCGCTGGTTCGCACGTGCCGACCTGGACAGCGTCGGCATCCCGTCGCCGATCCGCAAGCTGCTCGACGCCCTGACCTGACGCTTTCGCGAAGCATCGTCCGTTCCCTTTTCCGCAGCCCCGACCCCTATGCTGCGCGTCGGAAAACGGATCGGCGCAGCCCGACTGCATGCTATCTTTCCCATGCAGAAACCAGGGGACGAGACATGGCGATCGAACGCAAGAAACTGGAAGAAATCTTCGACAGGCTCGGACGCAGCCTGACGCAGCCGGCCACGTTGTGCATCTTCGGAAGCTCGCCAGCGATCCTGCTGGGGCAGCCGTCGAGGCAGACCCAGGACATCGACATCTGGCATCCGCAATCGAACTACGACGCTGGGGACCTGTCGCGTGCTTGCGCGTCGGCCGGCATCCTGTACGACCCGACCGGTGAGCTTGACCCCGATGCCGTGTACCTGCAGATCGTTCGCCCCGGCGTCGTCGCGCTCCCGCCGAATTTCGAGACGGAGATGATCGGACGCTACGGCATGCTGACCGTCCTGATGCCGACACCCGTGGTGTTGTCGACGGCGAAGCTCGTGCGAGGCAGTGACAATGACGTCAATGATATTGTCTGGTGGGTCCGTCAACGCAGCATCACTTTCAAGCAGATCGAATCCATGATCGATCAACTTGCAAATCCCCTGCAGCAGGAGACGGCGCGCGACAATCTTGTCTTCGTGCGACTGGTCACGAAAGATGCCTGACGATGACTGACCGCCGAGCTCTCTACGTTGCCGCGCTGGACGCCTTGCTCAAGGGGCAAATGGCGAAGGTTGCCGTGGCGCGCGACTTCCGCTTGCTGGAGGAGATCGCCAGGCTGGCACGGCAGGACGCTCCCAAGGATCTGGCGGCGACGGATCCTGCTCTGTTCACGAGCTGGCGCGCGGCGGTCACCCGCTACCACCTTGCGGGGTGGACGAACATGACACCCGAACGTGTGGCGGCGCTTGCGACACAACCGACCCAGACGCCGCGGGAAGGTTGAATCGTCGACGGGGAAAAGCGGCACGAGTCGCGGCTGACCCTTCAAAGCCGCATTGACATCGTCCGTTCGATGCCGACACGGCCTGTTCGTCTCACTCGCTCGCGTCCAGCTCGCGGTGCCGCAGCAGCGTGGAGACATCGGCCGCGAAGCGCTGCGCCAGCGTCTCGGCCATGAACACCGAGCGGTGCTGGCCGCCGGTGCAGCCGATGGCCACGGTGAGGTAGCTGCGCTGGTCGTCCTCGAAGTTGGGCAGCCAGCGGCGCAGGAACACCTCGATCTGCGCGAGCATCTCCATCACC
>JAMFRW010000584.1 GCA_026224975.1 Rhodoferax sp.
CGTCTTGCGATCGGATCCAGGCGCAGAACGTGGACACGGTCGCGCTCGGGTGCACGCACTACCCGTTCGTCGCGGGCGCGATTCGCGAGCGACTCGGACCGGACGTCGCGCTCGTCGACACGGCAGAAGCCGTCGCCGAGCAAGTTGCCCGGTTGTGGCACGGCGCAGAGGCCACCACGGCATCATCCGGCGTCGTGCGGGTGTTCAGTTCAGGGGCTTCGCGGACGATGCGTCGGCTTCTTGCGCAGTGCCCTGGCCTCGAGGACACGCCGGTCGAAGCGCTGGTACCCGGAACGGGCCTCGAACCCGTACGCCCTCTTTCAAGAAGCGGCGGATTTTAAGTCCGCTGTGTCTACCAATTTCACCATCCGGGCGACGCGCGATTATCGGCCCCAAAAAAGAAGCCTCGCATCGCTGCGAGGCTTGGCTTTTTTGGAGGCGCGACCCGGAGTCGAACCGGGCTAACTGGATTTGCAATCCAGGGCATAACCGCTTTGCTATCGCGCCGCTTCTCGAATTCTAGGCAGAAAAAAGGGAAGCACCGGGCTTCCCTTTTCGAGTTTGGAGCGGGAGAAGAGTCTCGAACTCTCGACCTCAACCTTGGCAAGGTTGCGCTCTACCAACTGAGCTACTCCCGCTTTGTTCAACCTTTCGGCTGATTCCGATAAATGCTTTTCAGTGTTTATCAGAGCCCTTATTCTAGAACGAAAAGAAGAGGTCTTGCAAGCCCCTCTCGATCTTTTTTATTCTTGACCCTAGTGCGTCAGCAAGTCGGGGCTCGCAGCGGGTACTGCGGGTGCGGCGACTTCCGCGGCCTTGACGGGCTCATCTTCGGGCAATGGCTGCGGCATGCGTTCCAACGCCACTTCGAGCACCTTGTCGATCCAGCGGACCGGCACGATCTCGAGCTTGTTCTTGACGTTCTCCGGGATGTCCTGCAAGTCCTTGACGTTCTCCTCCGGGATCATCACGGTTGTGATGCCGCCGCGGTGTGCCGCCAGCAGCTTCTCTTTCAAGCCACCGATCGCGGTCACCTCGCCGCGCAGCGTGATCTCGCCGGTCATCGCCACGTTGGCCCGCACCGGGATACCGGTCAGCGCCGACACGAAAGCCGTCGTCATCGCAGCGCCTGCGCTCGGACCGTCCTTGGGCGTGGCGCCGTCGGGCACGTGGATGTGCACGTCGCGCTTCTCGAACATTTCGTCCTTGATGCCGAGCCGGCGAGCGCGGCTGCGCACCACCGAACGAGCCGCTTCGACCGATTCCTTCATCACATCGCCCAGTTGCCCGGTGCGGATGATGTTGCCTTTGCCCGGCATCACGGCGGCTTCGATCGTCAGCAGGTCGCCGCCGACTTCGGTCCACGCGAGGCCGACCACTTGCCCGACCTGATTCTTCTTCTCGGCCTGGCCATAGTCGTACTTGCGCACGCCCAGGTAGTCGTTCAGGTTGTCGTCGGTCACGACGACCTTGGTCGTGACTTGCTTCAACTGGATCGCCTTCACCACCTTGCGGCAGATCTTGCTGATCTCGCGTTCGAGCGAGCGTACGCCGGCTTCACGGGTGTAGTAGCGCACGATGCCGCGCACGGCCGACTCGGTGACTTCCATCTCCTCGTCCTTCACGCCGTTGTTCTTAGCCTGCTTGGGCAAGAGGTACTTGAGCGCGATGTTGACCTTCTCGTCCTCGGTGTAACCCGAGAGGCGAATGACTTCCATCCGGTCGAGCAGCGCCGGCGGGATGTTCATCGAGTTCGAGGTCGCGATGAACATCGTGTCGCTCAGGTCGAAATCGACCTCGACGTAATGGTCGCTGAAGGTGTGGTTCTGTTCCGGGTCCAGCACTTCGAGAAGCGCGCTCGATGGGTCACCGCGGAAATCCATGCCGAGCTTGTCGATCTCGTCGAGCAGGAAAAGCGGGTTTTTCGTGCCGATCTTGGTGAGGCTTTGCAGCACCTTGCCCGGCATCGAGCCGATGTAGGTGCGGCGATGGCCACGGATCTCGGCTTCGTCACGCACGCCACCCAATGCCATGCGAACGAACTTGCGGCCTGTCGCGCGTGCCACGCTCTGGCCGAGCGAGGTCTTGCCGACGCCCGGGGGGCCGACCAGGCACAGGATGGGCGATTTGACTTTGTCGACGCGCTGCTGCACCGCGAGGTATTCCAGGATGCGGTCCTTGACCTTGTCGAGGCCGTAGTGGTCTTCGTTCAGCACCGCTTCGGCAAAGGCCAGGTCATGTTTGATCTTGGTCTTCTTCGCCCACGGCAGGTTGACCAGCGTGTCGATGTAGTTGCGCACGACGGTCGCTTCGGCCGACATCGGCGACATCAGCTTCAACTTCTTGAACTCGGCATCGTGCTTGTTGCGCGCGTGTTTCGGCATCTTCGCGGCGACGATCTTCTTCTCGAGCTCCTCCATGTCGGCGCCTTCTTCGCCGTCTCGGAGTTCCTTCTGGTTCGCCTTGACCTGGTCGTTCAGGTAGTAC
>JAMFRW010000585.1 GCA_026224975.1 Rhodoferax sp.
CAAGTTCGAGTTCGGCGTGGCGTATTCCGGATGGGAAGTCTTCCGCCCGGCGCTGACGGCGTTCAGCACACGCATCCGCAACACCAAGTTCCCGGCGCAGGAGGTGCGGGGGCAAGACGGCGGAACGTGTCAATGACTTTGCTGCACCTGGCGTCATGAATTTACTGTGCGGGGTTGCTGTGTTTTCGGGGTGGGCGTCTCCGATGCTGGCGGGTTGATCCACGCGGCGGTGGGCAGATCACAGGGGGTTGGTCGCTTGCCCTTGAAGCGCATGGGCGTAGCCCGGAAGGCGGTATCCAGCGCGGTCTGCCTGGCCTCTTGCAGCGCCTGTGCTTGGCCGTAGTGCATGGCCTGCGGCGTCATGTAGGCGATCCCCGAATGTCGGTGCTCGGTGTTGTACCAAGCGAAGAATGTCTGGCAGTGGAGCCGGGCGTCCTCGATGCAGCCAAACCGCGCTGGGAAGTCGGGCCGGTACTTCATGGTCTTGAACTGCGACTCCGAGTACGGGTTGTCGTCCGAGACGTGCGGCCGGCTGTGGCTCTTGGTGATGTCCAGATCGACCAACAGTGCGGCCACTGGCTTGGAGCGCATAGCCGCACCCCGGTCGGCATGCAGGGTCAGCATGCCGCGCTCGACGTTGTGGCGGGCCACGCTGTCAGCGATGAGCTGCTCGGCCAAGTCGGAGCCCTCGCGCTCGGCCAGCAGCCATCCCACCACATGACGGCTGAAGATGTCGAGGATCACGTAGAGGTGGAAGCAGGTCCACTTGGCCGGGCCCTTGAGCTTCGTGATGTCCCACGACCACACCTGGTTGGGTGCGATGGCCAGCAGTTCGGGCTTGCAGTAGACCGGGTGGGTGAGCTGGTTGCGCCTCTCGCGGCAAGCCCCGTTGGCGGCTAGCAGCCGGTACATGGTGCGCACCGAGCCCAGGTAGCGGCCCTCGTCGAGCAGCGTGGCGTGCATGGCCGCCGGGGCCGTGTCGGCAAAGCGAGCACTGGTCAAGGCATCGAGGAGTGTCTGGTTCTCCTGTGCATCCAGGGCCAGCGGGGGACGGGGTCTGGCTGGGCGTGCCGGCATGGGCCCCACCAGCGAACGACGATGGGTCTGTGCGCGATGGCGAGCCGATGCGCCGCGCGGCAGGCCCAGCGCACGGCAGGCCGCACCGGCACCCAGCGCCGGCGTGAGCTCGTGCACTGCGGCCATCACGATGACTCGGTGCCGTCGATCGAATTGCCCAGCAAGGCGGCCAGTTTTTTTTGGACGTCAATGACCAGCAAAGCCTTGTCCAAACGGACTTTGAGCTGGTCGCGCTCGCGGGTCAGCGCAGCGACATGCGCCGCTTCGGCGCGGTGAGGGTCGGTCTTGGGGCCGCGCTTTTGAGGCGTCAGCGCGGCCAGATCGCCGGCCTCGCGTTGACGCCGCCAGGTGCTCAGCGCCGAGGAGTAGATGCCTTCGCGGCGCATGAGCGCACCGATCTCGCCGGGCTTGGTGCAGCGATCGGCCTCTTCCAGGATTCGGCGCTTCTGGGCCGGGGGGATGTTGCGGCGCTTGGCGTGCGCGATGACCTCAGAATCGGTGCCGGGCCGAGGGTCTTGATGCGGCGATCCGGGCGCATCTTCAGTCGCCCTGCGGGCTCCTTGCGATGCGCCCGGATCGGTCACGCGCTGGCCTGCGGGCATGGGTGCCTTGGGTTGTTGATGGACTGTCATACCTACCTCGTTGCTCACTGAACTCTCGGGGGTAGGTGCAGCACGTCATATTGGCACAGGGGGCAGCCAGGCGGCAAAGCTCTCGAAGTCGTCGTGCGTATCGACGCGCGTGAGCCGCACGCTGCCGTGCGCCACATGGCCGAGCGCCACGGTGATGGGCTTGCGGCGCGTCGGCCGGCTGGTGAAATCGATGCCGGCGACGACGGGGAGCGGCTGGGGGGAATCGGTCATGAGCCAAAGTGAGAACGCGGTGTGCAATGCGCGGTGGTGAAGGAGGTGCGCCGCTTGCAGGGCAGGCCAGATGCACTGCAAGACTGAGCGTAGAGTGCGGCGGCTGCGCCGACTCTATCGGCCCGGCCTGCAAACTGCATCCGACACGCGCATTCACGACCCGCACTCACCGCCATGCCCGACACCAAAGACAGCCCCGCCACGCCTGCGCCAGCGCCAGCGACTCCACCCAAGGAGCCGCAAGACCGCATCGTCGTCACCGAGCACCGCCTCACCATCGGCAAGAAAACGCTGGACTACACCGCGACCTGCGGCACCGTCGTGCTGCGCGACTATTCGCCGAGCTACGACGGCAAGGAAGCCGACCGCAAACCCGACAAGGCACGCGCCTCGCTCTTCTTCACCGCCTACACGCTCAAGGGCGTGAAGAAGCCGCAGACGCGTCCAGTCACCTTCAGCTTCAACGGCGGGCCGGGCTCGAGCAGCGTGTGGCTGCACCTGGGGGTGCTGGGGCCGCAGCGTGTGGTCTGCGACGACATGGGCAACGCCCCACCACCTCCTTATGCGCTGACCGACAACGAATACACGCTGCTGACCGAGAGCGATCTGGTGTTCATCGACCCCGTCGGCACCGGCCACTCGCGCATGGCCGAGGGCGAGAAGGTCGCGGAGTTTCACGACTACCAGCGCGACCTGGATTCGGTCGGCGAATTCATCCGCCTCTACCTCGCGCGCTACGGCCGCTGGGGCAGCCCCAAGTATTTGATCGGCGAGAGCTACGGCACCACGCGCGCGGTCGGCCTCTCGCAGCATCTGCAGGACAAGCACGACATCTACCTGAACGGCGTGATGCTGGTCTCGATGGCCGTCGACCTGCAAACGCTGAGCTTCGACCACAGCAACGAGCTGCCCTACCCGCTCTTCCTGCCGACCTATGCCGCGACCGCCTGGTATCACAAGGCGCTGGTGCCGGAGCTGCAGAAGAAGCCGCTCGCCGAAGTGATCGCTGCGGCCGAAGCCTTTGCGAACAACGACTACCTCGTCGCGCTGATGCAGGGCTCGCGGCTGCCGGCAAGCGACCGCGAACACATCGCGGGACAGGTGGCGCGCTTCTCCGGCCTGAGCACCGACTACGTGCTCAAGTGCGATCTGCGGCCGAGTGAGTTCCGCTACTTCAAACAACTGCTGCGCGAACGCGGCCAGGTTGTCGCCCGGCTCGATTCGCGCTTTCTGAGCCAGGACCGCGACGACGCCGGCGAGCAGCCCGAAACCGATGCGCTGATGAACAACGTGCTCGGCGCTTTCACCACCGGCATCAACCGCCTGCTGCGCGACACGCTGAAGTTCGAGGCCGATGCGCCCTACGTGGTGCACGCGCCGATCTGGGACAAGTGGACCTGGAAGGACTTCGCCGGCAAATACGTCAACGTGGGCGCCAGCCTGCGCCGCGCCATGCATGCCAACCCGCACATGCGCGTCTACGTGGCCAGTGGCTACTACGACCTGGGCACGCCGCACGCGGCCGGCGACTACACGTTGAGCCACCTCGGCCTGCGCGAGAACCTGCAGAAAAACATCGCCGTAAGCTACTTCGAAGCCGGGCACATGATGTACATCCACCGGCCTTCGCTGGTGCGGATGGCGACCGAATTGCGGGCTTTTGTGAAGGGAGGCGCGGCATGAACCCTGTGTTCGTCAACGTGCTGCGCGGCGACGCGATCGAATCGGTGCACTGTGGCGCGCTGGCCGTGCTCGATGCCGATGGCGCGGTGGTGGCCTCGCTCGGCGACATCGACCGGCCGATCTTCCCGCGCTCGGCCGTGAAGGTTCTGCAAGCGCTGCCGCTGGTCGCGAGCGGCGCGGCCGACCGCCTGGGCCTCAGCGACGAAGAACTCGCCATTGCCTGCGCCTCGCACAACGGCGAAGCGCTGCACGCGCAAACGGCAGCCGCGATGCTCGCCAAGGCCGGGCTGGAGGTGGCGGCGCTCGAATGCGGCACGCACTGGCCCTACCTCGACACCGCCTCGCGCGCGCTCGCGGCGCAAGGCCAGCAACCGAGCGCGCTCAACAACAACTGCTCCGGCAAACACGCCGGCTTCCTGTGCCTGGCCTGCGCCCTGCACGATGGCCGTGGCGGGATCGATCTGCAGCAATACGCCCGCGGTTATGTCGCACCCGACCACCCGGTCATGCGCGAGGTGGCCGCCGCCTTGCAAGCCAGCACCGGCTTCGACCTGAGCCGAGCACCGCGCGGCACCGATGGCTGCTCGATCCCGACCTATGCGATCCCGCTGCGAAATCTGGCGCTGGCCTTCGCGCGCGTCGGCACCGGCATCGGCCTGAGCGACTCACACGCCGCGGCGGCGAAGCGCTTGCGCGGCGCCGTCGCCAAGGCGCCCTTCATGGTCGCCGGCACGGACCGCTTCGACACCCAGGTGATGGAAGCCCTCGGTGAGCGCGTGTTCTGCAAGGTCGGCGCCGAAGGCGTGTTCTGCGCCGCCCTGCCCGGGCGTGGCCTGGGCGTGGCGATCAAGATCGACGACGGCAACAACGCCCGCGCCGCCGAGGTGGCGATGGCCGCGGTGATCGAAGCACTGGTGCCGCTGGACGATGCGCAAGCGAGCCTGATGCGCTCGCTGAGCGAAGTGGATCTGCGCAACTGGAACGGCATCCTCGTCGGCCAGCTGATGGCGAGCGAGGCCTTGCGCGCCTTGGCAGCACCGACGGCGTAGACAGGTCTGTGGATGGCGGCGGTGAGGCGGCGCGTCGGAACGGTTCGGCTGGCCGCAAAATCCGCGCGAAGTACCTCGGCGCGGCCACCGCGCCCGACGCGCGAGTCCACGGGTCGAGACGCTGCCACGACCCGCGCTCACCTGCTGCCAGGAGTTTGCCGATGAAAACCAGGTTCCCGGTGCGCACGCTGGCCGCAGTGCTGACGCTCGTGTGGGCCGCCGCCACGCCGCTCGCCCTCCATGCGGCCGAAACGCTGCGCTACCTGCTGCTCGCGGGCGACGGCAAGCC
>JAMFRW010000081.1 GCA_026224975.1 Rhodoferax sp.
AGCACTTCGGCTTGTCCGAGGCGGGCGTGGCGTCGATCCGCCGTGCGCATGCGGTGCAGCCGGTCGCTGCGCTGCAGAGCGAGTATTCGCTGTGGTGGCGTGAGCCGGAGAAAGAGATCTTGCCGACGCTGCAGGAACTCGGCATCGGCTTCGTGCCGTTCAGCCCGCTCGGCAAGGGCTTCCTGACCGGCAAGATCGATGCGACCACCTCGTTCGCGAAGGACGACTTCCGCAACGTCGTGCCGCGCTTCACGCCGGAGGCGCGTCAGGCGAATCAGGTGCTGGTCGAGGCGGTGACCGGCATCGCCGCAGCCAAGGGCGTCACCCCGGCGCAGATCGCGCTGGCCTGGCTGCTCGCCCAGCAGCCGTGGATCGTGCCGATCCCGGGCACGACGAAACTGCACCGTCTCGAAGAAAACATCGGCGCGGCAGCGGTCGAACTCACCGCCGAAGAGCTGGCCCGGATCCAGGACGCGCTCGGCCGCATCCAGGTCGAAGGCGACCGCTATCCGCCGAGCCTCGCGGGCCGCGTCGGTCGCTGATCCCCACACGAGTCGATTCGTGCCGGCATTGCGCCGCCTGCCTTGCTGCCGAGCCCGAGTTGCAGATCAAGCGCGCCGGTACGCGCACGGTCAACACCGCGCCGGCCGAGAACTTCACCGGCAACGTCAAGGTCGAGATGCTGTTCACGCCCACGGGGCCGGATCGCACCTCGGCTGGCACGGTCAGCTTCTCGCCTGGCGCACGCACCGCCTGGCACACGCACCCGCTCGGGCAGCGGCTGGTCGTCACGGCCGGCATCGGCCGGATCCAGCGCTGGGGCGGGCCGGTCGAGGAGATCCGCATCGGCGACGTGGTGCAGATTCCGCCGAACGTGAAGCATTGGCATGGCGCCGCGCCCGACAGCGCGATGACCCACGTTGCGATCACCGAGCAGCTCGACGGCAAGGCCGCCGACTGGCTCGAGAAGGTGCCGGACGAGCAGTACCGCGCGGCGCCGGTGAAGGTGGCCGCCGCGCCTGCGACATCACAGGGCCAACAACTGTTCGGCGACATCGCGCCGAAGTTCGCGCAACTGACCGACGACGTGCTGTTCGGCGATGTCTGGGCTCGGCCCGGGCTCTCACAGCGCGACCGCAGCCTGATCACCCCCCAGTGCGCCAAGCCCTGACCGAGTCCGCAACATGCTGATCGTCGGGCTGCTGGTCGCAATGCGCACGCCGACCGACATCCTCCCGGACATCAAGATTCCGGTCATCGCCGTCGACTGGCAGCGCCATCGCCAATCCCGGCGGCGGCCGGGCGGGTGCAGGCCGCGTATGGGGGTGTCTACATCCTCGGCGCGCCAGCACCCAAGTGCGCCAAACAGTTGTTCCGGTCGACATCGCCTGTCTCGAGCACTCACCTGTCGATGCTTTGTCTACCGGATCTCGAAAAGGACTGGCTGCGAACCTTCCCAGAGTACCTTTCTGCCAAGTGCAGGCAGATGCTCTTTGCCTTCGACGATGGTGAGGAAGTGGTTGCCGGCCAATTGCCCCATCTTGCTTGAAAAGCTGCAGGCGCCGTACGCCAGGATGATCTCGGTTTCGCTGTAGCCGCCGGGATAGAACAGGATGTCGCCCACCGACGGATGGCTGGTGTGGTTCTCGAAGCCGAGCGCCTTGCCGTCGTGTTCGAATTGCTGGTCGCCCAGCGGTACCCAGCAGCCCTCGCCGCTCCAGCGCACGTGGATCAATTGCTGGCGATAGGGCAGCAGCTTCATGAAGGCGGCCACGGTGTTCGGCGCGTCGGGATGGGTTTCTGCGACGAAGTGGTGGCCGCCGGCGGTGATGCGAATTCGGGTCATGGTGCTGTGATGGGTCGGGTGTGAAGAGAGGGTGGCGATGGACGCAGGCGGCATGCGTGGGGCCGGCCAGGCAAGCGAGCCGTCATGCCACGTTCGAAAGCGGCGCTGCGCTGCGCGGCACGCCGGCCGGGGTTTCGAGCACGGCGGCGATGTAGTGCTCGGTGTTGCGTGGCTTGGGTGTCGGCATGCGCTGTACGCTCTTGACAGATCGGCCCCAGCCTGCGGCTTCGGCCACGAGCTTTCCGTCGCGCATCACGAAGCGACCGCGCACCAGCGTGTGCAGTGGATAGCCCTGCACCTTGCGGCCGTTCCACGGCGAGATCTTGCTGATCGACTGCAGCCGGTTCTGCGACAGCACGCCGCTGCGCGCCATGTCGACGAGGGCGATGTCGGCATGCGCGCCCGGTGCGATCACGCCCTTGGTGCCATAGAGACCCCAGGCGCGCGCCGGGTTCACTGCGCTCCAGCGCACGTAGTCCATCAGGCTGGCGCGCTGGCGGTTGACCTCGGTCAGCATCAGCGGCATTTGCGTCTCCACGCCGGGAAAGCCGCAGTCGCAGTCCCAGATATTGGCGCGGGTCTTCTCTTCGGGCGTGTGTGGTGCGTGGTCGGTCGCGATCATGTCCAGCGTGCCGTCCATCAGGGCATCCCATAGCGGCTGGTTGTGGCGGGCCTCGCGGATCGGCGGGTTGAGCCGCATCACGCCGCCCAGCTTCAGCATGTGGTCGGTGTTGAGCAGCAGGTACTGCGGGCAGGTTTCCGCCGTCACATCGACGCCGCGGCGCTTGGCATCGCGCAGCAGAAAGAGCGAATCGGCCGCGCTGTGATGGGCGATGTGTACGCGCGCGCCAGTCCACTCGGCCAGCGTCAGCACGCGGCCGATGGCTTCCACCTCGGCCACCGCGGGGCGTGCGGCCAGGTGGGCCAGCGCATCGGTGCGGCCTGCGGCCTGCATGCGCTGCTGGCGGCGCAGCAGGATGGACGAGTTCTCCGCATGAACCACCGTGCGGATGCCCAGCGGCGCCAGCTTCTCGAAGCCTTCGAGCAGTGCGCCGTCGGTGGGCGCCGGCAGGTTGCCGAAGGTGTTGCCCACGAAGGCCTTGAAGCTGGTGACACCGCCTTCCAGCAGTTCTTCCAGCCGCTCGATCGTGTCGTCGCCCAGCAGGCCGTG
>JAMFRW010000586.1 GCA_026224975.1 Rhodoferax sp.
GCCCCAAGCAAGGCCCGACCCTCCCGGAGGGTCGATCGACGTATTCGGCGAGCGGGGTGCGTCATCCGCGGGCCGCCGCGCCGGGCCGCCCCAAGCAAGGCCCGACCCTCCCGGAGGGTCGATCGACGTATTCGGCGAGCGGGGTGCGTCCATCACTCAAGCCCGCGCAGTTTGGGGTCGAGCGCATCGCGCAGCGCATCGGTCATCAGCGAAAACGCGGTCACGAAGATCGCCATGAAGGCCGTGGCCGAGGCCAACTGCCACCAGTAGCCGAGGATCAATTCGCCCTGCGCCTCCGAAAGCATCGTGCCCCACGAGACCTGATCGACGCTCACCCCGAGGCCGAGGTAGGAGAGGATCACTTCCGCCTTGATGAAACCCACCACGAGGATCGAGAGCCGCACCAGGATCACATGGCTCACGTTGGGCAGGATGTGCCGGAAGATGCGCGAGCCGTTGCTGGCGCCCACCGCCTCGGCCGCGCGCACGTAGTCGCGCACCGAATGCTTGAGGTACTCGGCGCGAACCAGCCGGTAGACGCCGGTCCAGCCGGTGAGGCCCAGGATCAGCACCACCGACTGCACACCGCGCCCGGCGACCGCCGCAAAGGCGAAGATCAGCAGGATGTCGGGGATGGCGGTGAAGACGTTGTAGAGCCACTCCAGGAAGTCACCGACCTTGCCGCCGAAGAAGCCGGCGAGCGCGCCCAGCACGGTGCCGATCAACGTGGCTACCACCGCCGCGAGCACGCCGACGAAGACCGAGATCTGCGCGCCCTTGATGGTCTTGGCGAGCACGTCACGGCCCAGGCGGTCGGCGCCGAAGGGCAGGGTGTCGGCCTTCCTGGTTTCGCTCGTCTCGAACTTCATGGCGCGCTCGGCCCATTCCTTGTAGCGCGGCGCAAGCGGGTCGACATCGCTCAGGTCGACCATCGGCCCGGTGGGCGCCGCGATCACGCCAGCCGCCACCGGCGCCGCCGGGCCCATGAGCGTGGGCGGTGCGTTCGGCACGCCTTTTTCGGTCTGCCAATCGGCGGCCACGAGGCCGAGTGCCGAAAGCAGCATGACGACTGCGAACCCGGCCACGACCACGAGCGAGACGAGCCCGACACGATCGGCCCGAAAGCGCCGCCACGCGGCATGCCACACGCCTTCGGATGGGCGCGCGGCAACAGGAGTTGCCGTCAAGACGGCGCTCATTTCAAAACCACCCTTGGATCGACGATCTTGTAGAGCACATCGGTCGCGAGGTTGACGAGCATCGTGATCACTGCCAGGTAAATCGTCACCGCCTGGATCACCGGGTAGTCGCTGCGGTTCACCGCCAGCAGCACCTCGCGGCCCAGGCCGGGGATCGAGAAGAACACCTCGATCAGAAACGAGCCGACCACGATGCCCGGCAGCGCGACGGCGATGTTGGTGAGGATGGGGATCATCGCGTTGCGCATCACGTGCGTGAGCATGATGCGGCTTTCGGTGAGGCCCTTGGCGCGCGCGGTGCGCACATAGTCCTGCCCGATCTCGTCGAGAAAGAAGCTGCGGTAGAGCCGGGTCTGCGGCGCCAGGCCCACCATCACCGCGAGCAGCACCGGCAGCGGCGAGTAGACCGCGAGGTTGGTGGCTAGGCTGTCGCTCCAGCCTTGCACCGGGAACCAGCCGAGCTGGAAGGCGAAGAAGTACTGGCCGACGATCACATAGACCAGGAACGAGATCGAGAGCGCGATCGTCGTCACGATCATGATGGCGCGGTCAGTCAGTGAGCCGCGCATGTAGGCCACCAGCAGCGCGATCGGCACGGCGAGCAGCGAATCGAGCAGGAGGATGGGCGTCATCACCGTGAGCGTGGCCGGCAGCCGCGTCATGAAGAGGTTGGCCACCGACTCGTTGGTGGCCCAGCTCCGGCCCCAATCGAAAGTGACGATCTGCCTGGCGAAGATGCCGAGCTGCACATACCAGGGCCGGTTGAGGCCGAGCTGCTCGCGGATCGCGTTGACCTGCTCCGGTGAGGCGTTCAGCCCGCCGAGAATTTCCGCCGGGTCGCCGCCGAAGTACTTGAACAGGAAAAAAACCAGCAGCACCACGCCGATCAGCGTCGGGATCATCTGCCACAGGCGCCGTATCAGGTATGCCGCCATGCGAGTCGCGTCTCCTGCGTTGAAGGGATGGGCGAGTCTAGTGGCAGGCTGCACTCCTCCCTCACGTGCTATCCCTCAGCGCCACCAGCTCCCGGCTCGCGGCGGTGAGCAGTGAGCGCAGCCACTGGTGCGCCGGCGCGTGGTGCACGCGGTCATGCCAGAGTTGATAAAAACGCATGGTAGGAAATGCGATGGGTGATGCGACGATGGCCAGCGGCAGGCGCCGTGCGTAGTCCTGCGCGAAGTGCCGGCTGGTGGTGAAGATCAGATCGGTGCCCGGCAGCAAATGCGGCCCATGGTTGAACGAGGGCACCATCACCGTCGATTCGCGCTTGACGCGCAGCGTGGCCAGGTGCGTTTCGACCGCGCCGCGGTGCGCCACCGAATACGGCACCGGCACGATGTGCGAGGCGGCCAGGTATTGATCGCTCGTCATCTCGCCGGTGGCGAACGGGTGGTCGCGGCACACCAGGCAGACGATCTCGTCTTCCAGGATCATCGAGAGGTGCAGGTGCTCCGGCGGCTGCGGCCAGTTGCCGACGACGATGTCGAGCTCGCCCTGGGCCAGCGCTTTTTCGTGATCGAAATCGACGCCGAGCGGGTGCACCATCAGGCGCGCGCGCGGCGCCTGCCGTCGAAAGTTCGCGACCACGTCGGCGAGGAACACCACCGACAGAAAATCGGGGCAGCCGATGCGAAAGGTCTGCTCCGAACTCGCCGGGTCGAAGGCCTGCGGCTGGCCGCTGAGGCGCTCGATCTCGGCCAGCGCGAGGCGGGCCGAGGCCAGCATCTGCAGCGCGCGGTCCGTCGGCACCATGGCGCCTTTTTCGCGCACCAGCAGCGGATCCTTGGCGATCTCGCGCAGGCGTTTGAGGGCCGTGCTGATGGCCGGCTGCGACTGGTTGAACTTGATGGCGGTGCGCGACACGCTGCGCTCCACCACGAGCGAGCACAGCACGCGCAGCAGGTAGGTGTCGAAAGGATCGTCGGCTCGGGACATGGCTTCTTCGATCGCAAGTTTTGCACCTGCAAGCCGACCTCACGCCGCCAACTTACCCGGAGAAGTTACGCGCTTTGTTATGCCGCGTATAGCGTCGTGCACTCTATCGCCGCCGTTCGCCCGAACCTACCATTTGCATACTTTGCGATGCCGTGTTTTGGGCGCCGCAACGGCCTCTGGAAGGACCCCCGCATGGACAAGAGCCGCTCTGACGTGGCGCAGATCGCCGAGATGGACCGCGCCGCATTCGTCGAGCGCTTCGGTGGCATCTTCGAGCACTCGCCGTGGGTGGCCGAACGCGCCTTCGACGCCGGCTCCTTTGCCGACGCCCGAGCCCTGCACGCGGCCATGGTCGCCGTGGTCGATGCCGAGCCGCGCGAGCGCCAGGTGATGCTGCTCTGCGCGCACCCCGATCTGGCCGGCAAGGAAGCCAGCGAAGGTTCGATGACGTCATCGTCGGTTGCCGAGCAATCCAGTGCCGGCCTCGACCGGCTGAGCAAAGACGAGCTGCAACGCATTTGCACGCTCAATGCTGAATACCGGGCGCGCCACGGCTTCCCGTTCATCATCGTGGTGCGCCACTACACGAAGGAAGGCATCCTGCACGAATTCGAGCGCCGCCTGGCCAGCGACACCGCGACAGAGCTGCGCGCCGCGCTCGCGCAGGTCTACGCGATCACATGGCTGCGCGTGCAGCGCCTGCTGGCCGCCGCCGAGGTCGCGCCCCCCATTCGAAACCCCCAAGGAGCCACCGCATGAGTCGCCGAGCCGTTCTCAAGACGAATACCGCAGTGCGAAGCACGGAGGTTGCCTGATGAGCCTCCTCCTTCCCGACCGCCGCCGCTTTCTCGCGGCCGGCAGCGCGCTCTCGATGGGCGCCGTGCTCACCGGCAACGCCGCGGCGCAAACGGCGCCGGCCGCTGCTGCATCGGCTGCGCCCAAGCCGCCCGGCCGCATGACCTTCCACGGCATCGACACCTTCCACGGCGCCACCATCGGCACGCTGCATGTGGACGTGGCCCGCTTCGAAGGCGGCGCCTACAAGGTCATCAAGAGCTTCGACACCGTGCCCGGCGGCCGCTCCGATGGCCCGGTCTTCGAGGCCGCCACCTTCCAGCCGGGCCGCTACGAACTCACCTTGTATGTGGCCAAGTATTTCGCTTCACTCGACACCAAGCTGCCCACGCCGACCTTCTATTCGCAGGTGCCGCTGCGCTTCGGCATTGCCGACGCGGCCGAGCGTTATCACATCGCCGTGCTGTTCGGCCCTTGGAGCTACTCCTACTACCGCGGGACTTGACCTCGCTCGCCTCCGTCTGCAGCAACCCAACACCAGAAAGCACCGCACCATGGCCGGCATCACCACCCATGTTCTGAACACCATCACCGGCAAGCCCGGCGCCAATGTGCGCATCGATTTTTCGGTGCGCGAAGGCGATGCCTGGAAGCTCGTCAAGACCGTTCGCACCAACGGCGACGGCCGCACCGACGGCATGATCCTGAAGCCCGAAGACACGAAAGTCGGCGAGTACGAACTGCTGTTTCATGTCGACGATTACTTCATCGCCGAAGGCATGAAGCTCACCGACCCGCCCTTCATCGAGAAGGTGCCGGTGCGCTTTGCGGTCTTCGATGCCAAGCAGCACTTTCACGTGCCGATGCTGATGACGCCGGGAAGCTGCGCCACCTACCGCGGCAGCTGAGCGCCATCACACCGCCGCAGACCACGCCAAATACCACGCCAACGCGACGACCCCTCAGGAGCACCCGATGAGCAACGCCCAACTCGCGCATCCCATGGGCACCCGCGCCCCCGATTCGGCCGTGGAGAGCGTGTTCTCCAAGGTCTCGTGGCGGCTGCTGCCGTTCCTCTCGCTGCTGTGGATCCTGGCTTGGATCGATCGCGTCAACATCGGCTACGCCAAGCTCTCGATGCTGGGCGACCTGCACTTCAGTGAGGCGGTGTATGGCCTCGGCGCTGGCATCTTCTTCCTCGGCTACTTCTTCTTCGAGGTGCCGAGCAACCTGCTGCTGCAACGCATCGGCGCCAAGAAGACCATCATGCGGATCACGATCTGCTGGGGCATCGTCTGCATCGGGCAGATGTTCGTCACCACGGCCGCCGAGTTCTACATCCTGCGCTTCCTGCTGGGCGTGTTCGAGGCCGGCTTCTACCCCGGCATCATCCTGTACCTCACCACCTGGTACCCGACCGCCCGGCGCGCTCGCGCCTTCGGCATCTTCATGTCGGCCTCTGCATTGGCCGGTGTGATCGGCGGGCCGCTGGCCGGCTGGATATTGACCTCGATGAACGGCGTGCACGGCTGGAGCGGCTGGCAATGGGTGTTCCTCATCGAAGGCATTCCGTCGATCCTGATGGGCATCGTCACGATGTTCTATTTGACCGACAAACCGAGTGAAGCCAACTGGCTAGCTGCCGACGAAAAACACCTGATCGAACGCGAACTGCAGCGCGATGCGCAAACCCTGGGTGACCGCGAGCGCAGCATCATGGCCGCGCTGCGTGATCCGAAAATCTGGCTGCTGGTGCTGATCTTCTTCTGCGTGATCGCCGCCAATTCCTCGCTCACCTTCTTCGGCCCCACGCTCGTCAAGGGCCTGGGCTTCACCGACCCGCTCGTCATCGGCTGGATCATGTCGGGCATCTACGTGCTCGGCGCCGCGGGCATGATCTTGAACGGCCGCCACTCCGACCACGCCAAGGAAGAGCGCCTGCACTGCGGCGTGGCCGCGCTGCTCGGCGCCATCGGCATCGCAGGCGTGGCCTTCATCGGCAATGTGCCCGCGCTCGCCCTGCCCATGCTTGCCCTCGGCGTCGTCGGCACGATGAGCGCCATCCCGGTTTTCTGGCAACTGCCCAGCCTCTTCCTCTCTGGCTCGGCGGCAGCCTGCGGCATCGCGCTCATCAACTCCATCGCCAACCTCGCCGGCTTCGGCGCGCCCTGGTTCCTGGGTGCCATCAAGTCGTCGACCGGCGAGTTCACCGCCGGGTTGTTGACGGTGGCGGTCATCGAAGGGCTGGCGATCGTGTTCATCATCATGTTCATTCCGAAGAAGCACATCGCTTGATCGGCGGAGGTTCTGCGGTTTAGACTGGCTCGTCGCAAAGGTCGCGAACGAACCAGGAGTGCTCCATGCCCGTCATCCGGTATCTGGTGAACGATGTCGATGCCGCCTTGCCGTTCTACAAAATCCTGGGCTTCAAGCTCGCCGACCGCTGGGGGCCGCCGTTTGCGATCGTCAAGCGCAAGAGCCTCTCCATCTGGCTCAGCGGCCCGGGCACCTCCGCGCGAAAGAAGCTGAAAGACGGCGCCGTGCCGGAGCCCGGCGGCTGGAACCGGCTGGTGCTCGAAGTGGCCGACATCAAGGCGACGATCGCAGCGCTTCGCGCCGAAGGCGCCAAGTTCAGAAGCCAGGCGATCAAGGGCCCCGGCGGCACGCAGGTTCTGGTGGAAGATCCCTCTGGTAACCCGATCGAACTCTTCGAGCCGCGGCCGGCAGAATCCAATCCATGAAAACCGCCCTGCTGATCATCGATGTGCAAGACGCGCTCTGCACCGGTGAGTGGGCCATGTTCGATATCGGCCGTGTGATCGACACCATCAACGGCCTGAGTGCCAGAGCCCGCGCGGCGGGCGTGCCGGTGGTTCTGGTCCAGCACGAAGAGGATGAGGGCCCGATGCAGTTCGGCGCCGCCGGCTGGCAACTCGCGGATGGGCTCGATGTCTCCCCGGCCGACGACCGCGTTCGCAAGAAAACGCCGAATTCTTTCCACGGAACCGATCTGCGGCGCTTGCTGCAGGCGCAGCAGATCGGACACCTGATCGTCTGCGGGCTGCAAAGCGACTTCTGCGTCGATACCACCGTCCGTCAAGCCCTGGCGCTCGGCTACGACGTGACCCTCGCCGAAGACGCGCATTCGACGATGGACAACGGCGTGCTCACCGCCGCGCAGATCACCGCCCATCACAACGCCACGCTCAAACACTTCACGAGCTTCGGGCCGCGCATGACGGTGGTGCCGGCGGGCGAGGTGACGATCGAGGCTTGAGCAGCGTCAAAATCAGGGGCGAACATGGCTTCCGTCTTCGACAAGTTGAACCTCAAGCAGCAGCCGGAGATCCTGGTCGTCAACGCGCCTTCGTCGTTCGAAACTGAACTCTCGGCGCTCCCGGGTGTGACGGTGCTTCGCGATGCGGCGCTCGCCAAGACCATCCACTTCGCGTTGGTGTTTGCGCGCAGGCAAGCCGAGGTGGATGCGTTGTCGGCGGTGCTCGCCCGCAAGGCCGAAGGCGATGCCTTGATTTGGTTCGCGTACCCCAAGGGCACCTCCAAGCGCTACTCGTGTGACTTCAACCGCGACACCGGATGGGCCAAGCTGCGCGCCGCAGGTTTCGACACCGTGCGCCAGGTCGCCATCGACGAGGATTGGTCGGCACTCCGCTTCCGGCGTATCGAGTTCATCAAGCCTTCGCCTGCGGTCAAGCGTTAAACGAGCGCTCTCTCCCCTACCATTGTCGAAAATCGAATCAATGGAGGAGAGCCATCATGTCCCCGGAACCCGCGCTGAGCATCGGCCAGCACATCGTGCAGATCGGCCTGTTTCTCATCGCCGCCATCGCCATGTTCGGTGGCGCGCTGCAGTTCTATTTGGGCCAGCCCGACACCTCGCCGCGCCTGGACAACGTGCACCGCTTCATGGCCGGGGTCTACTTCTCGACCGGGCTCATCTGCCTCTGGGCCGGCATCACCGTTCGCCAGCAAGGTGTTCTGGTTTATCTTCTGGCCTTGGGCGTGTTGCTCGCCGGCACGGGGCGGCTGGTGTCCATCGCAAAGGTCGGGTTGCCCGAGCCGCGCGCGGTCTGGCTGGGGTATCTGATTCCTGAGCTGGTGCTGCCGTTCGTGATTGCCGGCGCGCATTACGCTGGGACTTGAGCGTGCCGGGTAAGGACGGCGCCATAGACAGCAAGGAGCTCACCCCATGCCCATCGAACTCGACCACACCATCGTCCCCTCGCACCACGCCGCGAACTCGGCCGAGCGGCTGGCCGCGCTGCTGGGTGTTCCGTGGTCGGCGGCGGCCAGCATCGGCCCGTTCTCGCCGGTGTATGTGAGCGATGGCCTGACGCTGGATTTCGTCCAGACGGACGAGGCATTCCCGATCTACCACTTCTGCTTTCGCGTGAGCGAAGAAGACTTCGACGCGATCCTCGGGCGGCTGCAAGCGGCGGGCATCGCGTACCGCAGTTCCGTTCGCGGGCCCATGGACATGCAGGTCAACGCCGACTTCGGCGGTCGCATGCTGTACTGGACCGAGCCCGATGGCCACATGTGGGAGATGCTCACCGTGAGTTACGCGCGGCAGCCTCGCTAGACCGTCGTTAGACTGCGCCATCCGCAGCCGCCCGGCTGCGCGCAAGGAGTTGTGATGACACGCAGGCGCCGGTTGATCCAGGCGGCGATCGGCTTGGCAGGCAGTGCACTGCCGGGCGTGGCAGTGCGAGCACAGAGCGCTCCAAACGCTGGCCCGCCGCCGGCCGACGCCAAGGTGCTGCGCTTCGCGTTTCTGATCGCCGAAACCGGCTTCGACCCGGTGCAGGTCTCCGACCTGTACTCGCGTTCCATCTGCTCCGGCATGTTCGACCCGCCGGTGCAGTACGAGTTTCTGGCGCGGCCGTTCCGCTTGCGGGCGAACACGCTGGTGGCGATGCCCGAGGTGTCGGAAGACTTCAAGACCTTCACCTTCCGTGTCAAGCCGGGCATCTACTTTGCCGACGACCCGGCCTTCAAGGGCCAGCGCCGCGAACTGGTGGCGGCCGACTACGTTTATTCGATCAAGCGGCACTACGACCCGCGCTGGAAGAGCAACAACCTCTACCAGATGGAAAACGCCAAGCTGATCGGCTTGAGCGAGCTGCGGCGTGAGCTGATGGCGGCGAAGAAGCCGTTCGATTACGACCGCGAGGTCGAAGGCATTCGCGCGCTCGACCGCTACACCTACCGCATCCGCCTGGCCGAGCCGGAGCCGCGCTTTACCGCGACGATGAGCGATGTGGCCTGGGCCGCGATGGCGCGCGAGGTGGTCGATTTCTACGGCGACAAGGTGATGGAGCACCCGGTCGGCACCGGCCCGTTTCGCTTGAAGGAATGGCGCCGCGCCTCGCGCATCGTGCTGGAGCGCAACCCCGGGGTCCGCGACGAGGTCTACGACGAAGAGGCTCCCGCCGGCGACGCGCAAGCGCAGGCCGCGGTGGCGCAACTCAAGGGCCAGAAGCTGCCGCTGCTCGACCGCATCGAGATCGCGATCATCGAAGAGGCCCAGCCGCGCTGGCTCGCTTACCTGAACGGCGAACTCGATGTGTTCGACGGCGTGCCCTCGGAGTTCGCCGACATTGCGATGCCCAACAACCAGCTCGCGCCGAACCTGCAAAAGCGCGGGATGACCATGGTGCGCTACCCGCGTGCCGACGTGGCGATCTCGTACTTCAACATGGAAGACCCGGTGGTCGGCGGCTACACGCCCGAGAAGGTGGCCCTGCGCCGCGCGATGGGGCTGGGCGTGGACATCGACAAGGAGATCCGCCTCGTCCGCAAGAACCAGGCGGTGCCGGCGCAATCGCCGGTGAGCCTGGGGTGCTGGGGCTACGAGCCGGGCTTTCGCAGCGAGATGAGCGAGTTCAACCGCGCGCGGGCCAAGGCCTTGCTCGACTTGTACGGATACGTCGATCGCGATGGTGACGGCTGGCGCGAGCAACCGAACGGCGCGCCGCTAACCATCCGCTACGCCACGCAACCCGACACGGCCTCGCGCGCGCTGATCGAGCAGTGGGACAAGAACATGCAGGCCATCGGCATCCGCATGGTGTTCGACGCGGCCAAGTGGCCCGAGAACCTGAAATCGGCCAGCGCCGGCAAGCTGATGATGTGGGGCTACGGCTGGAGCGCCAACATTCCCGATGGCGACAATTTCCTGTCACTGGGTTTCGGCGCCAACAAGGGCCAGGCCAACAAGGCGCGCTTCGACCTGCCGGCCTACAACGCGGTCTACAAGGTGCAAAAGGTGCTGCCCAACGGCCCGGCGCGCCAAGCCGCGATGGACGAGGCCAAGCGCCTCATCGTGGCCTACATGCCCTACAAGTTTCATGTGCACCGCATCTTCACCGACCTTGCGCAACCCTGGGTGCTCGGCTACCACCGCAATGTGTTCACCGGCATCGGCGCTGCATGGCGCTACATCGGCATCGATCCGGTCAAGCAGGCGGCGCGGTCGGCATGAAGAACGACGCCCACATCGGCCGCCGCCAGGCCCTGGCCACCCTCGCCACCGCCGCAATCTGGCCCTCGGCCCAAGCCGCCGATGCACCACCAGCCACCACCGCAAAGCGCGTCCTCCGCTACGCCTTCTCCGTCGCCGAGACCGGCTTCGACCCCGCGCAGATCAGCGACATCTACTCGCGCTACGTCACTGCGCACATCTTCGAGACGCCACTCACCTACGACCACCTCGCGCGCCCGTACAAGCTGCGGCCTTCCACCGCCGCGGCCATGCCCGAGGTCTCGGACAACTTCACAACCTTCGTCTTTCGCATCCAGCCCGGCATCTACTTTGCCGACGATCCGGCCTTCAAGGGCCAGCGGCGCGAGCTGGTGGCGCAGGACCATGTGTACTCGATGAAGCGGATCTACGACCCCCAGTACAACAGCCCAGCGCAGGCCGTGCTGGAAGACGAGGGCATCATCGGCTTGCAGGCCCTGCGCGATGCAGCGCTCAAGAACAAGACACCGTTCGACTACGACGCCGAGGTCGAAGGCCTGAAGGCGATCGACCGATACACCTTGCGCGTCAAGCTGCGCGCACCGCGCCCGCGGCATCTCTTCACCTGGGCGACCAGGGACATCTACGGTGCACAGGCGCGCGAGGTGGTCGAGGCCTACGGCGCCAAGATCATGGACCATCCGGTGGGCACAGGCCCTTTCAAGTTGGGCGAATGGCGCCGCAGCTCGCGCATCGTGCTGGAGCGCAACCCGGGCTTTCGCAAGATGCTCTACGAGGCCGAACCCAATGCCGACGATGCGGAAGGGCAGGCGCTGCTCGAGCGCTTCGCGGGCCGCACGCTGCCCATGGTCGATCGGGTGGAAATCGCGGTCATCGAACAGGCGCAACCGCGCTGGCTGTCGTTCCTGAACGGCGAGCAGGATTTTCTGGAACGGCTGCCCAACGAGTTCATCAACCAGGCCGCGCCTGCCGGCACCGTGGCGCCCAGCCTCGCCAAGCGCAGCATCCGCGCCTACCGCACCGCGGCTTCCGATGTGACGCTCACCGTCTTCAACATGGACGACGCGACCGTCGGCGGCTACGCGCCCGAGCGGGTGGCGCTGCGCCGCGCGATGGTGCTGGCCAACGACGTGCAGCGCGAGATCCGGCTGCTGCGCTATGGCCAGGCCATCCCCGCGCAAGCCATCATCTCGCCGCTGGCCTCGGGCTACCGCGCCGATCTGCGGACCGAGATGGGCAGCTTCGACCTGCCGCGCGCCAAGGCGCTCCTCGACCTCTACGGCTATGTCGACCGGGATGGCGACGGCTGGCGCGAAAAGCCCGACGGCAGCCCGCTGGTTCTGGAGATGAACAGCCAGTCCGACCAGGCGAGCCGTTCGCTCGACGAACTCTGGAAGAAGAACATGGATGCGCTCGGTGTGCGCGCCACGCTCAAGACCGCGCAATGGCCGGAGAACCTGAAGAGCGTGCGCAACGGCAAGTTCATGCTCTGGCGCGTGGCCTCGACCGCCGCCAGTCCCGATGGGCAGGGGCAGCTCGAACGCGCTTATGGGCCTTCGGCAGGCAAGGGCAACCTGGCTCGCTTCAAGTTGCCGGCTTTCGACAGACTCTACGAAGAACTCAAGCTCGTGCCCGACGGCCCCGAGCGCCAGGCGCTGTTCGACCGCGCGGTGAAGTTGCTGACCGCCTATGCGCCCTACCGCGTCAGCGTGCACCGCATCCTGACCGACCTGGCCTACCCCGACCTGATCGGCTACCGGCGCGCGCCGTTCTGGCTCGATTGGTGGCAGTACGTGGACATCGATCCGGCGCTTCAACGGCGGTCTTGATCGACACGCGCTGATGGACAGCTTCTGATGCATCGGCGCGATTGGCTTTCGGCATCATTTGGTCTGGCCGCGTCAGCCGGCTTTGGTCCGGCCTTCGCGCAGCCAACCGCCACCGACAACACTTTGCGCGTGGCCTTCGCCGCGGCTGAAACCGGCTTCGACCCGGCGCAGATCCCCGACGAAAACTCCAACATGGTCGCGGCCTGCATCTTCGAAGCACCGCTCACCTACGATTACCTCGCGCGGCCGGTGCAGCTCAAAGCCCGCACCGCGGTCGCGCTGCCGGAGATCTCGGCCGATTCGCGCGAGTTCACCTTCCGCATCCGGCCCGGCATCTTCTTCGCCGACGACCCGGCCTTCAAGGGCAAGCCGCGCGAGCTGGTGGCGCAGGACTATGTCTACAGCATCAAGCGCTTCTACGACCCGGCGATCAACTCCGAAAAGCTCTACATCTTCGAGAACGCCAAGTTGCTGGGCCTGACGGAACTGCGCGCCGAGGCGATGAAGGCGAAGCGCCCGTTCGATTACGACCGCGAGGTCGAAGGCATTCGCACGCTCGACCGCTACGCCTTTCGCGTGCGCCTGGCCGCGCCCAGCCCGCGGCTGCACTACCAGTTCGCGATCCCCGGGCTCACCGGCGCGGTGGCGCGCGAAGTCTGCGAAGCCTATGGCGCCGACATCCCGGCGCA
>JAMFRW010000082.1 GCA_026224975.1 Rhodoferax sp.
AGCCGGGCCAGCTCTCGGGCGGCCAGCGCCAACGCGTCGCGATGGGGCGTGCGCTGGCGCGCGACCCGAAGCTGTTCCTGTTCGACGAGCCGTTGTCCAATCTCGATGCCAAGCTGCGCGTCGAGATGCGCGCCGAGATCAAACTGCTGCACCAGCGCACCCGCACCACCACCGTCTACGTCACGCACGATCAGGTCGAAGCGATGACCCTCGGCGACCGCATCGCCGTGATGCGCGACGGCGTGGTCCAGCAGTTCGGCACCCCCGACGACATCTACACCCGCCCGGCCACCCGCTTCGTCGCCGAGTTCATCGGCTCGCCGGCGATGAACATCCTGAGCGCGGATCCTGTGGCGGCCAACGAGTCCGGGCTCGTCGTGAAAGGCGTATCGATCGCGTTGACGGGTGAGCAGCAAGCGGCTGTCTCGGCTGCGGCCCGGTTGGGGGCCGCGCCATCGGCCAGCGAACAAGGCTTCGTCATCGGCGTGCGCCCCGAGTGTGTCCACCTCGCCGACACCGGCGTGCCTGGCCGGCTCACGCTGCTCGAACCGACCGGGCCGGACACCTACGCCTTTGTCGACACGGCGATCGGCAGCCTGGTGCTGCGCGTCGCAGGCCATGTGAAGGAGCGCGTGGGCGACACCGTGCAACTGACGTGGGATGCGCGCGACCTGCATGTGTTCGATGCAGCCGGTGGTGCGCGCGTCGCTTGAGACGTCGGACGCTGCGAAAGGTGCTTCTTCGGGAGCGCCAGGCCGCCATAAAAGTCACGCTACCGCGTCGTGTTGAACTGGTTGTAATTTCTGTATTGACAGAAATTTGTGGCCGGCGCACTATCGCGACATGAACCTTTCACCGAACCTTTCCCGCTTCGTGCTCCACTGGGGCGAAATGGGTGCGCGCTGGGGTGTCAACCGCACCGTCGCCCAGATCCACGCGCTGCTCTACATCCACGGGCGTCCGATGCACGCCGAGGAAATCGCCGAAACGCTGGGCGTGGCGCGTTCGAACGTCAGCAACAGCATTCGCGAACTGCAGGGATGGAACCTGATCAAGCTGGTGCATCTGGCTGGCGACAGGCGCGACCATTTCGAGACCTCCACGCAAGTGTGGGAGCTGCTGCGCACCATCGTGCGCGAGCGCCAACGGCGAGAGATCGCGCCGACGATCGAGGTGCTCCAGTCGCTGCTCGCCGACCCGTCCATCGGCAAGGAGCCGGCCGATGCCAAGCTGCGCATGCGCGAGACGCTCGAACTCCTGGAAACCTTGACAGCCTGGAGCGACGAGATGCTCAAGCTCGACACGCAGACCCTGACCAAGGTCCTCAAGCTCGGCGCCCGGATCAAGAAGCTGATGGGCCGTGAGCCGGCTGGTACCGAGGCCAGCGGGCGCGAAGACATCACCGCAGCACATCTGCTCGGGCCGTGATCTCGCGCCCCTTTTTTTTGCATAGTAATTTCTGTTTAGACTGAAATGACTGGAGAAAAGAATGAAGAATGACTACCCACTGACCTTGCTGTACGACGCCGGCTGCCCGGTGTGTGCGCTGGAGATGGACCACTTGCGCGAGCGCTGCACCGACGGCGCGCTGCGCTTCGTGAACATCGCCGGGCCCGGCTTCGATGCCGCGACTTACGGCGTCAGCTACGCAGACCTCGATGCGGAAATCCATGGCCAACGACCCGACGGCTCGATGATTCGCGGCGTGCAGGTGTTGCGCCTCGCCTACGAGGCCGCCGGCATCGGCTGGGTTCTTCGGCCGACCGGTTGGGCGCCACTGCGGCCCGCGTTCGATGCCGGCTACCGGGTGTTCGCACGCCATCGGCGGACCATCTCCCGCGTGGCTGCGCCGTTGATCTCGGCAATCCGCGCTCGCCGCGCGCGAGACATGGCCCGACGCATGCGGGCGTGCACCGCGGGTGGTGAGGGCGCGTGCGATGTCCCTTCTCATCGCGGTGACCATCGTGGTGAAAGCGGCCCAAGGAGCACATCATGAAGGTCCTTGTCTGCGGTGCGAGCGGCTGCGTGGGCGGCGCGCTCGCGAGCGCCTTGCGTTCGCGCGGGCATTCCGTCGTGGCCGGCACGCGGGGCGCCGTGGACGGCCCGCACGCGATGGCTGTCGACTTCATGCAGCCGACCACGCCGGCCGCTTGGGCACAACGGCTGCACGAGCGCGGCATCGAGGCGGTCGTCAACTGCGTCGGCATCCTGATCCCGGCGCGCGGCCAGAGCTTCGAGCGTGTGCATGCGCAGGGGCCGGTCGAATTGTTTCGCGGTGCCGCGGCCGCTGGTGTGCGGCGGGTGGTGCAGGTCTCCGCGCTCGGCGTCGGCGGCGATCCGAACAGCCTGGCCACGCCTTACCTGCACAGCAAGCTGATCGCCGACGATGCAGTGGCGAGCCTGCCGCTGCAATGGGCTGTTGTGCGGCCGTCGCTGGTCTATGGCCCGCGCAGCCAGAGCGGGCGGCTGTTCTCGACCCTCGCGAGCCTGCCGCTGGTCGGTCTTCCAGGCCGCGGCCGCCAGCCCGTGGCGCCGGTGCACGTGTTCGAGTTGGCCGAGGCCATCGTTCGCCTGCTCGAGCAAGAGGCAGCGCCGAACGGCATCTTCGAGATCGGCGGCCCGCAGGCCATGACCTACCGCGCGATGCTCGCCACCTACCGGCAGGCGCTGGGCCTGGGTGATGCCGTGTGGCTGCCGGTGCCGATGGCTTTGATGAAGTTCGGCGCGCGGCTGGCGGAAGCAGCGCCCCAACAGGTTTTCGCCCGCGACACGCTTGGCATGCTGGAGCGAGGCAGCGTCCCCGCCGACAACGCGCTGCAGCACCTGCTCGGCCGTGCGCCGAGCACCCTGGCGCACGGTTTGAGCATCAGCCGGCCCGAGCCATTGGTCGATCTGCGCGTCAGCTTGAGCCCGCCGGTGGCGCTGGCGCTTCGCGCCTCACTGGCGTTCATGTGGATCTACACCGCGGCGATCAGCGCATGCCTGCCCCACGAATCCGGCGTGCTGGAACTGCTCGCGCGCTGTGGCTTCGCCGGCGCCTGGGGTGTTGCGGCGCTGGCGTTTTCGTGCGGGCTCAACATCACGCTCGGCAGCTTGACGCTCTGGCGCCCGCGGCCGTGGCTTTATGCGATCCAGGCCGGCGCGGTGATCGGCTACACGCTGACCGCGGCCATCCACATGCCTGAGTTGACCATCGACCACTGCGGCCCGCTGGTGAAGAACCTGCCCATCCTGGTGGCGGTGCTTCTGCTGTGGATGGCCGCGCCTGCGCGGCCTAGCTCGGCGCCTCGCGCAATGCCTCTGCCAGGGTCGACGGCAGCGCGTGGCCGCGATTCATGGCAGGTGCACAAGCCCGGCTGAGCCGCGCGCGCACTCAACCGGCCGGTGGCCAGCGGTCCCAAGCAGTCGCATCGATCAATTCCCCCCACAGATCGATCTGCACCGCCGTTCCCGCATGCAGATGCAACGCCGCCGCGCCGCGCACATAAGCCAGCGCGACACAAGCGCCAGCCTTCGGGCTCCAGCCCACCGACGACAGCTCGCCGACGGCTTCACCCGCGATCAGCAGCGATTCGCCTCCCCAGGCATACGCATCTGCGGTGCTCAGAACAACGGTCACCAGCTTCTTCCGCAGCGGTTCAGCCTGCAGCCTCAGCAGCGCCGCCTTCCCGATGAACTCAGCCGGCTTGTCCAGCTTGACCGCATACGCCAACCCAGCCTCGAACGGCGTCTCGTCCGGCCCCAGTTCCGCGCCCCAGGCGCGCCGCCCGGCTTCGATCCGCAACGCATCGAGCGCGTAGTAACCAGCGTCCTTCGAACCAAGATCGGCACTCGCCTCGTGCAGCGCGAGGTACACATGCCGCGCCATCTCGATCGGCACGTACAGCTCGAACCCCGGCCCGCCGACGTAGCTCATGCGCGCGGCGCGAACGCGGGCGAAGCCGAGGTCGATCATTCGTGTGTGCGAGAACTTCAGTGACTCGGACGAGAGATCATCAGGGCTGGCGCGAGCCAGCAACTCACGCGCCTTCGGCCCCATCACCGAGAGCACCGAAGTCATCGCGCTCACGTCGGTGAGCATGGCGTGTTCGGCGGGCTCGATGTGGCGCGAGATCCAGTCCATGTCGCGCGTGGTCTGGGCCGAGCCGGTGATGATGAGGAACCGTTCGGCACCTTCGCGGATGATGGTCAGGTCGCTCTCGAAACCGCCGCGCTCGTTCAGCAGCGCGGTGTAGACCATCTTGTCCGCAGGCACATCGATCTCGTTCGCGCACAGGCGCTGCAGCACGGCGAGTGCGTCACGGCCTTGCAGCAGCAGCTTGGAGAAGGAAGTCTGGTCGTAGAGCGCGACGGCCTCGCGCGTGGCGCGTTGCTCTTCGATGACCCATGGCAGCCAGCCCGGTTTGCCAAGACCGTGTTCCGCGGGCGGCGCATCTGCCGGTCTGAAATAACTCACCCGCTCCCAACCGTTCCTGTTGCCGAAGACAGCGCCTTTGGTGGCCAGCAAGTCGTAGAGCGGCGAGGTGCGCAGCGGCCGCGCCGTCTCCAGTTCCTGCCGCGGCCAGCGCATCGCGTAGTGCAGGCCCAGCGTCTCGCCGGTGCGTTCGGCCAGCAGTTTTCGGTTGGCCATGAAGGGGCCGAAGCGGCGGATGTCGACATCCCATAAATCACTCGGTGCTTCGCCGCCGATGATCCATTCGGCAATCAGCTTGCCGGCGCCGCCGGCGTTGGCGATGCCGGCCGAATTGAAGCCGGCGGCGACGAAGTAGTTGCGCAGTTCCGGTGCTTCGCCGAGGATGAAGTTGCCATCCGGCGTGAAGCTCTCGGGTCCGTTCAATAGCATCTTGACCTTCGCGGTTTCCAGGCACGGCGTGCGGTGGATGGCGTTGGTCATCAGGATCTCGAACTGGTCCCAGTCTTCGCCCAGCAGTTCGAACTGGAAGGTGCTGGGGATGGGGTCCATCTTCCAGGGCTTGGCCTTCGGTTCGAAGCCGCCCATCACCAGGCCGCCAACTTCTTCCTTGTAGTAGATGAAGCCATCGGGGTCGCGCATCACCGGCAGCATGGGGTGGACGCCCGCGATGCGGTCGGTGACGATGTAGAAGTGTTCGGCCGAATACAACGGCACATTGACACCCGCGAGCCGGCCGAACTGCCGCGCCCATTGGCCGGCGCAGTTGACGAGGACTTCGCAGAGCACATCGCCCTGGGTCGTCTGCACGCCCGTCACGCGGCCGTTCTCGCTCAGCACGCCGGTGACTTCGACGCCTTCGACGATCTTCACGCCGCGGTTGCGTGCGCCCTTGGCGAGTGACATCGTCAGGTCGGCCGGGTTGGCCTTGCCGTCGCCGGGGATCCAGATTGCGCCTTGCAGGTCGTCGGTGCGCAGCAGCGGGTAGAGGTCACCGGCCTGCTGCGCGCTGATCACGTCGACTTCGACGCCGAAGCTTCGCGCGAGCGCCGCCTGCTTGCGCAGCACCTTCATGCGCTCGGGCGTGGCGGCCACGTTGACGCTGCCGCATTGTTTCCAGCCGGTGGCGAGGCCTGTCTCTTCTTCGAGCGTCGAATACAGCTCGATGCCGTACTTGCTCATGCGCGTCATGTTGCGGTTGGGCCGCATCTGGCCGACCAGCCCGGCCGCGTGCCAGGTGGTGCCGCAGGTGAGCCTGCCTTGTTCGAGCAGCAGCACGTCGGTCTCGCCCATCAGGCTCAGGTGATAGGCGGTGGAACAGCCGGCGATGCCACCGCCGACGATGACGATGCGGGTTTGATTTGGAAGGGTCATGGATCAACTCCTTTGTTTGCGCTCGCTTCGAACTTGCACGCTCCGTTCACCCTGAGCCTGTCGAGGGGGCTGCGTGGTGATACGAGCAAGCACTTCGACAGGCTCAGTGCAAACGGTGGGCGGTTCGGTGCGAGCGGATTGGGACGCCGTGGCGCTCACCCAAACCGCAGGGCCATCACCCCCGCCACGATCACCCCCGTGCCGAGGGCGCGTTGCACGCCGAAGCGTTCCTTGAGCAACACCGTGCCGATGACCGCCGCGAAGAGCACCGAGGTTTCGCGCAGCGCGGCGACGGAGGCGACCGGTGCGCGGGTCATCGCCCACAGCGCGATGGCGTAGGCGCCGATCGAGGCGCTGCCGCCCATGGCCGCGACCGGCCAGCGCTTGCGGGCGTAGGCAACGATGGCTGCGCGGCCTTCGCGGGTGCGGCGCAGCCAGACGAGCGACGGGTACGCAATGCCGTCGAGCACGAACAGCATCATCACGTAGCGGATGGCACCGTGGTCGTCGGTCACGCTGGTGCGCACGCCGCGGCCATCGACGATGGTGTAGAGCGCGATGATCGCGGCGTTGGCAAAGGCGAAGGCGAGCGCCTTGCGGTGGTGCAGCGCTTCACCCGGGTGCGCCAGACCGACGAGCCCGACGCCGACCGCAATGCCGACGATGCCCAGCCACGCGCCGAACGAAGGCGCCTCGCCGATCAGCGACCCGCTGGCCAGCGCCACCAGCAGCGGTGCAAAGCCGCGCATGATGGGGTAGGTGAGCCCGAGATCACCGTGCTGGTAAGCCCCGACGAGCGCGATGTAGTAGCCGATGTGGATCACCAGCGACATGCCGATGTACGGCCACGCCGCGGCCGTCGGCGGTCCGACCCAGAGCATGATCGGCAGGGCCACGAGCGCGCCGAGGAAGTGCACCAGCGCGGTGTCGAGCGCCTTGTCGTTGCCAGACTTGATCAGCGCGTTCCAAGACGCATGCAGCATCGCGGCGAACAGCACCACGAGCACGATCGGCCAGGTCAGCGTCATGCGCCGGCGGCAGGTGCCAGCATGCAGCGCGAAGCGCGGTCCAGAAAATGCGCGAGTGAAGGAGTGGACAGCTCGGCCTGCTTGGCCAGGTCATCCCACTGCCGCAGGAGCACTGCGTCGTGCGCACCGTTCAGGGCGAGAAAGCCTGCTGCCTGCTCGGCGCTGAACACGCCGCCCTGCAGGGCGAGGCTGCGCTTCGAATCGTCGGAGAGCCTCGCGTAGTAGGTGGCGTTCGATTGGCAGAGAAAGCGCTTGGCATCCACATGCAGCTTGATGGCATCGAGCACCGCATCGGGGAACAGCCCGCGCAGGAAGGGCAGGGCGAAGTACTGGTGCGTGTCGTCGATGCCGCGCAGCGAAGGCGTCTCACCTTGATCGTTCAGCAGGTGGCCAAGGTCATGCAGCAGGCAGGCGGTGACCAGCGCATCGTCGGCGCCCGATTGTTCGGCCAGGTGCGCCGTCTGCAGCGCGTGTTCGAGTTGCGTGACAGGCTCGCCGCTGTACTGGCTGGCGCCGTGGCGGGCGAAGAGCAATTCGATGTCGGCGAGGCTGAGCATGGCGGTGGGTAGCGAAGAAGGGTTCAGATGACGGGGTCGTCGGGCGACAAGGCGGCCAACTGCGATTGGCGGATGCGCGTGGGCGTGAGCGCGCCGGCCGATTCGAGGATGGGGTAGGCGATGGAGCAGATGTGCGAGTTGATGCGCTTCAGGTCACTGATCAGGTCGATGTGCAGCGAGCTGGTTTCGATGCTCTGCGTCGTCTGGTCTTGCAGCCGCGCGATGTGCGTGGAAGCGTATTCATGCTCCAGCTCGCGAAAGCGCGCCTTCTCTTCGAGCAGCTTCTTGGCATCGCGCACATGGCCGTCGAGAAACACGCTCATGCCGAGCCGCAAGTTGGACAGCAGCCGCTCGTGCAGGTGCACGATCTCGGCGATACCTGCCTCGGAGAAGTTGCGGTTCTTGCGGATCTTCTTGTCTTCCAGGTCCTGGATCACGCGCTCGATGATGTCGCCGATCTGCTCCATGTTGATGGTGAAGGAGACGATGTCGGTCCAGCGCCGGCTCTCCTGTTCGCTCAGCGCCTCGCGCGAGATCTGCGTCAGGTAGAACTTGATCGCGGAATACAACTCGTCGACCGTGTCGTCCATCTGACGGAGCTGTTCGGCGAGCGCCAGGTCGTTGTTGCGCATCACCGGCAGGATGCCGCGCAGCATGGTCTCGACCACATCGGCCTGGTGCAGTGCCTCGCGCGCGGCGCAGCTGATGGCGAGTGATGGCGTGGCGAGGGCAGATGGGTCGAGGTGGCGCGGTCGCGTGGAGCCGGCCGGCGGCACCGGCGCCGGCAGCATGCGCTCGACCACGCGTGCCATCCAGCCGGTGAGGCCGATGAAGAGAATGGTGCGTGCCACGTTGAAGGCCAGGTGGAAGGCGATCACCTGCGCGTGAATGCTCGGGATGTTGTTCTGCAGCAGGATGTGGATTTGCGGCAGGAACGGAATGACGATCACGCAGCCGCCGAGCTTGAACAGCAGGCTGCCGAGTGGCAGGCGGCGCCGCACGGCCGAAGGGCCTGAACTGGTGAGCATCGCGAGGATGCCGCTGCCGATGTTGGCGCCCAGCACCAGGCCCAAGGCCACGTTCACCGGCACGATGCCCGATGCCGCGAGCGTGGCGGTGAGCAGCACGAAGGCCAGGCTGGAATACGAGGCCATGGTGAGCAGGGCGCCGACCACGATGTCGAGCATCACATCGTTGGGCAGCGCGATGATCAGCCCGCGAATGGCCGGTGATGCGATCAGCGGCTGCGTGGCGGCCACGATGAGTTGCAGCGCCAGCGTGATGAGCCCGAAGCCGATCGCCACCCGGCCGACGCGGCCGGTGGTGTTCTGCTCTTGCGAGATGAACATCACCACGCCGGTGAAGATCAGCAGCGGCGAGAGCCACGAGAGATCGAAAGAGAACACCACCGCCATCAGGCTGGTGCCGATCTCGGCGCCCAGCATCACCGCCAGGCCCGCGGCCGTGCCGACGAAGCCGCTGCCGACGAAGGACGACACGATCACTGCAGTGGCCGTGCTCGACTGCACCAGACCGGTGACGCACAGGCCCGAGAGCACGGCCTTGAAGCGGTTGCTGAGGCTGCGGGCCAGGATGTTGCGCAGGTTCTCACCGAACAGCCGGATCACGCCGGTGCGCACGATGTGCGTGCCCCACACGAGCAGGGCGATGGCGGCCAGCAGGTTCAGCAAATGGATCATTCGGGGTCGTGCACCCTTCGAAGCGTGCGGGTCAGGGAAGCGAACCGACAAGCGTAACGCATGCCATCAGGCCCAGGGCAGCGAATAGGTCTTGGTGTTGGTGAAGCTCTTCATCGCCTCCTGCACGCCTTCCTTGTAGCCCAGCCCCGAATCCTTGATGCCGCCGAAAGGTGTGAGCTCGAGCCGGTAGCCCGGCACCTCACGCACGTTGACGCTGCCCACCTGCAACTCGGCCACGAAGCGGGTGATGTAGTCCAGCCGGTTGGTGCAGACCGACGAAGAGAGGCCGTACGCCGTGCCGTTGCAGAGGGCGATGGCTTCTTCGATGCTGCCGAAGGTGATGATGGGCGAGACCGGGCCGAAGGTTTCTTCCATCGCCACCGTCATCTCCGGCCGCACATGATCGATCACCGTGGGCGAATACAACGCGCCATCGCGCTGGTTGCCGGCCAGCAGCCGGGCGCCCTGCGACACCGCCTCGTTTACGCGCGATTCGAAGAGCCGCGCGGCTTCCTCGTCAATCACCGTGCCCATCTCGGTGGCCGGGTCGCTCGGGTCGCCAAAGGCCCAGGCGCGGGTCTTGTCGACCACCAGATCGGTAAAGCGCGCGGCGACCGACTGGTGCACCAGCATGCGCTTGACGGCCGTGCAGCGCTGGCCGGAGTTCTTGTACGAGCCTTGCACGGCGAGGGTGGAGGCCTCGTCGAGATCGGCGTCTTCCATCACGATGATGGGGTCGTTGCCACCGAGTTCCAGCACCATTCGCCGGTAGCCGGCTTTCGAGGCGATGTACTTGCCGATGCCCACGCCGCCGGTGAAGGTGACGAGGTTGACATGCTCGTTGGTGATCAACTCGTCGGCGATCTCGCGTGGGTCACCGGTGACGATCGAGAGCATCTCCGGCGGCAGGCCGGCTTCGTACAACAGGTCGGCAAAGAGCAGGGCGGAGAGCGGCACCTTCTCCGAAGGCTTCAACACCATGCGGTTGTTGGTGGCGATGGAGGGCACGACCTTGTGCGCCACCTGGTTCATCGGGTGGTTGAAGGGCGTGATGGCGGTGATGACGCCCAGCAGTGGATCGCGCTGCGTGTAGACCCGCCGCTTCTTGCCGTGCGGCGTGAGGTCGCACGAGAAGATCTGGCCATCGTCCTTCAAGCATTCGTTGGCGCCGAAGACCAGCACATCGGCCACGCGGCCGGCTTCGTAGGTGGCGTCCTTCAAGCACAGGCCCGATTCGGAGCTGATGAGTGCCGCCACCTGCGCGGTGCGTTCACGCACCAGCGCGGCCGTCTTGTTCAGGATGTTGGCGCGCTCGAAGCGGGTGAGCTTGGGCTTGTAGGCTTGCGCGGCGGCGAAGACCTGGCGCACTTCGGCGAGCGTGGCCTTGGGCACGCTGCCGATCACGCGGCGGGTGAACGGGTCGAAGACCTGGATGGCACGGTTGCCGGTTCGGTCGGTGCCGACGGTTTCGCCCATCAGGCGCATGCCATGGTTGCGGACAGTGTGGCTCATGGTTCTTCGCGCCGCCTTTTCGCGTCAGATGGCTTGATTCAGCGCCAGATCGAAGGCGTCGAAATTGCGCCAGCGGCGTTGCGGGTCCAGCCCGGTCGTGCTGCGGTTGAGGATGAGCGGCACGCGCTGCTCCGAGACACCGCCGTGTGACCGCAGCGGCGCATCTAGCGCGCTCAGGTCGTGCCGCGCCGCGGCCGTGCCGATGACGGAGAAGCGCTCGGAGACAGCCACGATGTCACCGATGCGATCGGCCGGCAGCTCGAAGCGCTCGGCTGCATCGGCCCGGCTCAGCACCGTCTCCATGCCGCGCAGGGCGGCGATGCGCTGGGCGAGGGCGACTGCGTCGGTGCCGGTTGGCAAGTAAACAGTGGCGAACGAGCCGAGCGCGCCGTGGTGCACCACGTAGGGGTCGGTGATCGGCAGGATCACTCTCGCCTGGCCCGCGCCCAGCCAGCCATCGAGCACGTCTTGCAGGTAGATCACATCCGGCTGCGCATCCATGCGCGTCTTGGCGTTCATGCCGTGGTCGGCGGTGAGCGCGATCACGCAGCCCATGGCATCGAGCAGGCCGAGGTAGCCATCCATCATGCGGTAGAACGCATCGGCGCCCGGCGTGCCCGGCGCATGCTTGTGCTGCACGTAGTCGGTGGTGGAGAGGTACATGACATCGGGGCGCTTCGAATTGCCCATGAGCTTGACGCCGGCCGCGAACACGAACTCCGACAGCTCCGCGCTGTAGACCGAAGGCACCGGCATGCCGACCAGATCGACCACGCCGGTGATGCCGTTCTCGGCAATGGTGGCCTCATCGGCTTTCTCGGCCGAGAAGCAGATGCCCTTCATGCCGTGGCCCAGCAGCTTGCGCAGTTTGTCCTTGGCGGTGACCACGGCGACCGTCTTGCCGGCATCGGCCAGCGCCGCCAGCAGCGTGGGTGCGCGCAGCCACTTCGGGTCGTTCATCATGACCTCGGTGTTGCTGGCCACGTCGTAGAGGTAGTTGCCGCAGATGCCGTGCACCGAGGGCGGCACGCCGGTCACGATGGAGAGGTTGTTCGGGTTGGTGAAGCTCGGGATCACGCAGTCGGCGGTGAGGACAGTGCCTTCGGCCAGCACGCGCTTCAACCACGGCATGGCGCCATGGGCCACGGCCTGGGCGATGTAGTCGGGCTCGCAGCCATCGACGCAGACGACGACGACGGGGGCAGTGGGCAGGTGGTAGTTGCGGCCGTTGACTTGAAGGATGGAAGCGGTGGTATTCGTCATTGAGGTGCTCTTTGCAATGCGCGCAGCTTCGCCGGAGCGGCTGCGGGCAGGGCGGGCTGCGCCTGTTGCTGGCGCAGGTTGTTCTTGATCGTGCGTTCCTTGCTGTCGATCGCGTGGTCGAACATCGCCTTGCCGGCCACTTGCGCATCGCCCGAGGCGATGGCCTTGACGATCTGGCGGTGTTCGTTGGCCGAGACCGGCATCAGCCAGCCATCGGCGAGGTTCAGGCGGCGAAAGAGGCTCAGCTCCTTGATCAGCTTGCGGTAGATCGCGGTCATCTTGCTGTTGCCGGCCAGCTCTACCAGCCGGTCGTGAAACTGGAGGTTGAGCAGGTGGTAGGCGTGCGCGTCCTTGGCCTTGACGGCCTGCTCCATCTGGTCGACCAGGCCGCGGATTTCCTTCAACTGTGGCGGCTTGATGCTTTCGGCCAAACGACGGCCGACGAGTTCGTCCATCGCGGCGCGCAGGTCGAAGATCTCGATGGCCTCCGCGATCGGGATGTCGCGCACGAAGACGCCGCGATTCTTTTCGGTACGCACCAGGCCAGCTTCTTCGAGCATGCGAAACGCTTCGCGCAGCGGGCCGCGCGAGACGCCCAGGCGGGCGGCCAGGGTCATCTCGGTCAGCTTGTCGCCGGGGGCCAATTCACCAGAAAGAATCATGCGTTCGAGTTCGCCCTGCACCACGCTGGTGAGCGAACTGGTTTGCAGCAGCGTGATCGTGGGATGGGGCAAAACAGTAGCAGCCATGAGTGACGAGTAGATGACACGAAATGTTGATTGTCAACAATTTTCAAGAAACAGTTGACGACCTAGGGAGAACGTCCGAGACTGCGTTTCCAGAAGACGCGGCCGGGTTCGAAGTGGTTCTGACGACCGCAGGCACGCGGCTTGCACCATCCCCCTTGCCACCTTTTTCTTCGTCTGGAGATCTGCATGAATCTGGGTTCCCTGAAACCGGTGCTCGCCGCGCTGGCCCTGCTCGCCGCCACCGGTGCCGCGTTCGCGCAAAAGACGCAGCTCACCGTCTACACCGCACTCGAAACCGATCAGCTCAAGGCCTACGAGGCCGGCTTCGTCAAGACCAACCCCGACATCGAGATCAAGTGGGTGCGCGACTCCACCGGTGTCATCACCGCCAAGCTGCTCGCCGAGAAGGCCAACCCGCAGGCCGACGTGGTGATGGGCGTGGCCGCCAGCAGCCTCGCGCTGCTCGACAAGCAAGGCATGCTCATCCCCTACGCGCCGCTCAACCTCGACGCGATCATGAGCCAGTACCGTGACAAGAAAAACCCGCCGGCCTGGTTCGGCATGGATGTGTGGGGCGCCACCGTCTGCTTTAACACGGTAGAGGCGCAGAAGAAAAACCTGCCCAAGCCCGAGACCTGGAAAGACCTAACCAAGCCGATCTACAAGGGCCAGATCGTGATGCCCAACCCGGCCTCTTCGGGCACTGGCTTCTTCGACGTGAGCGCTTGGCTCACGCTCTGGGGCGACGACAACGGCAAGGGCGGCGGCTGGAAGTACATGGATGCCCTGCACGAGAACATCGCGCAATACACCCACTCCGGCTCCAAGCCCTGCAACATGGCGGCCACCGGTGAATACGTGATGGGCATCTCGTTCGAATACCGCGGCAACACCAACAAGGCCAAGGGCGCACCGATCGACCTCGTCTTCCCGAAAGAAGGCCTGGGCTGGGACCTGGAAGCGTTCGCCATCCACGCCGGAACCAAGAAGCTCGATGCCGCCAAGAAGCTCGCCGATTGGGCCTCGAGCAAGGACGCGATGAAGCTCTACGGCAAGAACTTCGCCATCACGGCGACGCCGGGTGTGGCCGAGCCGTTGAAGAACGTGCCGGCGGATTACGAGGCGCGCTTGGTGAAGATGGACTTCTCGGTGACGGCTGCGAACCGTGAGCGTGTTTTGGCCGAATGGAACAAGCGCTACGACGCCAAGAGCGAGCCGAAGAAATGACCCACCCCCGGAGCACCTTCGGTGTCCCGGAGGCCCGGCCCTTCGGCAGGCACAAACGGCGCGCCGTTGGTGTCCGGCCTCAGCCCCTCAAGGGGGCGCCGCTGGTGGACCGGCAGAGCCGGATCCACGGCGGCCGCTTGATGCCGTGATGGAGTTTCTACGTGAGTAGCAGCTACCTGCAATTGGAAGGCATCCGCAAAAGCTTCGGCTCCTTTCAGGCGCTGAGCGACATTCGCCTGTCGATCGAGCGCGGCGAGTTCGTCTGCTTTCTGGGGCCCTCGGGCTGCGGCAAGACCACGCTCTTACGCATCATCGCGGGGCTTGAGATGCAGACTTCGGGCCGCATCGAGCAGGCGGGGCGCGACATCTCGGTGTTGCCGCCGGCCGAGCGTGATTACGGCATCGTGTTCCAGTCGTATGCGCTGTTTCCCAACCTCACCGTCGCCGACAACGTGGCTTACGGCCTCGTCAACCGGCGCCAGCCGAAGCGCGAGATCGCGCAGCGCGTCGATGAGTTGTTGAAGCTCGTGGGCCTGCCGGGCAGTGGCATCAAGTACCCGGCGCAGCTCTCGGGGGGACAGCAACAGCGCATTGCGCTGGCGCGGGCGCTGGCCACCAAGCCGGGGCTTTTGCTGCTCGACGAGCCGCTTTCGGCGCTCGATGCACTGGAGCGCGTGCGCCTGCGGCAAGAGATCCGCTCGCTGCAACTTAAGCTCGGCGTGACCACGATCATGGTCACGCACGATCAGGAAGAAGCGTTGTCTGTCGCCGACCGCATCGTGGTGATGAACCACGGCGTGATCGAGCAGGTGGGCACGCCGCTGCAGGTCTACAGCGAGCCGGCGACCGCGTTCGTGGCCGACTTCATCGGCAAGGTGAACCGGCTGGTTGCGGTGGCCGATGGCAGCGGCATGCTGCACTGCGGCCACCTGCGCCTGCCGTGGCCGGCGGGCTGGGGCGCCGAGTTGCCCTCGGGCGCGGCCATCACGCTCTACATGCGGCCGGAAGACCGTGTGGTCGAAGGCCTTTGCGACGAGCATCAGCACCAGTGCGTGGGCACGGTGCGGCGGGTGGATTTTCTCGGTGGCAACTGCCTGGCCGAGATGAGCGTCGAAGGCCTGGCCGACCAACCCATGCACCTGCAGTTTTCGCTCAACCAGATGCACGACCTGGGCGTGCGCGAAGGTGCCACGCTGCGCTTTGCGTTGCGCGCCGACCGGCTGCGCGCCTTCGTGCCGGCAGCGGCTTGAGGTGACGGTGGCCGCGGTTTTTCCGCTCCCGGGCCTCGCGCTGCGCCAGCGCGCGCACTGGACCGACCGCATCGCGCACGCCACGCTGATCGCCATCGTGCTGGCCCTCGGTGTGTTCCTCGCCGGGCCGCTGTTCGTGATCCTGATCAAGTCGCTGCAGAACGCCGATGGCGCCTTCGTCGGCCTGCGCAACTTCACCAGCTACCTCGCCACGCCGGCGCTGCTGCAATCGCTCTGGAACAGCGTGTGGGTTTCGACGGCCGTCACGCTGATCACGCTGCCGCTGGCCTTCGGTTTTGCGTATGCGCTCTCGCGCAGTTGCATGCCGCTCAAGGGCCTCTTCCGCACCATCGCGCTGGTGCCGCTGCTGGCGCCTTCTCTGCTTTCGGCGCTCTCGCTGATCTACTGGTTCGGCAACCAGGGCATTGCGCGCAAGGCCATCCAGGCGGTGGGTTTCGACACCATCTATGGCGCGCCCGGCATCGTCATGGCCGAGTGCTTCGCGGTCTTCCCGCATGCGCTGATGATCCTCGTCACCGCGCTCTCGCTGGCCGATGCGCGGCTCTACGAAGCGGCCGATGCGCTGGGCACGGCGACCTCGCGCAAGTTCCTCACCATCACCTTGCCGGGCGCCAAGTACGGGCTGATCTCGGCGGCACTCGTCAGCTTCACGCTGGTGATGACCGACTTCGGCATCCCCAAGGTCATCGGCGGCAACTTCAACATGCTGGCGACGGATGTGTTCAAGCTCGTCATCGGCCAACAAGACTTCCAGCGCGGTGCGGTTGTGGGCCTGTTGCTGTTGACGCCGGCGGTGCTCACCTTCGTGGTCGACTGGCTGGTGCAGCGCAAGCAGACGGCGATGCTGAGTGCGCGCGCCGTGCCGTACCGGCCCAAGCCTGCGCGCGGCTTCGATGCGCTCGCAACCGGCTACGCCATCTTCATCGCGCTGCTGATGATCGGGATGATCGGCATGGCGGCGTTTGCATCGATCGCGAGCTTCTGGCCCTACAACCTCACGCCCACGCTGCGCCACTACACCATGGGACTGGTCGATGCCGAAGTGGGCACGGCCTTCGTCAACAGCCTGAAGCTCGCCGCGGGCACCTCGTTCTTCGGCACCATCCTCGTCTTCGTCGGCGCCTACATGCTGGAAAAAACGCGCGGACTCGATTGGGTGCGGCCCATCGTGCGGCTGTTGGCAATGCTGCCGATGGCGGTGCCGGGGCTGGTGCTGGGACTCGGCTACATCTTCTTCTTCAACCTGCCGGCCAACCCGCTCAATGGCCTGTACCAGACGCTGCCGCTGCTGATCCTCTGCACCATCGTCCACTTCTACACGACGGGCCACCTCACGGCCGTGACGGCGCTGAAGGCACTCGATGGCGAATTCGAATCGGTCTCGGCCTCGCTCAAGGTGCCGTTCTTCAAGACCTTCTGGCGCGTCACCTTGCCCATCTGCACGCCCACGCTGCTCGACATCGCGCGCTATTTCTTCATCAATGCGATGACGACCATCTCGGCCGTGGTGTTCCTCTATTCGCCCGACACCAAGGTGGCCGCCATCGCCATCCTCAACCTCGACGAAGCCGGCGAGGCCGGCCCCGCCGCTGCCTGCGCGATGCTGATCACCGCAGGTTCCACCATCGTGACGCTGCTGTTCATCGCGCTGGGCTGGTTCGTTGACCGGCGCACGCAGGCGTGGCGGCAAACAACCACGCGTTGATCAAAAAACGGAGACACCGAATGGACCGAGACGCCATCCTGCTCACCCCCGGCCCGCTGACCACCACGCTGCGCACCAAGCTTGCAATGCTGCGCGACTGGGGCTCGTGGGATGCCGACTTCAACGCGATGACGGCCGAGCTGCGTGCGCAGTTGCTGGCCATCGTGCACGGCGAAGAAATGCATGTCGTCGTGCCTTTGCAAGGCAGTGGCACCTTCTCCGTCGAGGCGGCAGTGGCGACCGTCGTCCCTCGTGACGGCCATGTGCTGGTGCTCGACAACGGCGCCTATTGCAAGCGCCTGGGCAAGCTCGCCACGCTGATGGGCCGGCGCACCACCATCCACCAGCGTGCCGAAGACGAAGCCGTCTCGGCCGACGAACTCGAGGGGCTGTTGCGCGCCGATTCGAGCATCACCCACGTCGGCTTCATCCACTGCGAAACCGGCACCGGCGTGCTCAACCCTCTGCAGGCCGTAAGCGACGTTTGCGCGCGCCACGGCAAGGGCCTGATCGTCGATGCCATGAGCTCGTTTGCCGCGCTCGAGATCGATGCGCGCAAGCTGCAGTTCGATGCGCTCATCGCGGCCAGCGGCAAGTGCCTGGAAGGCGTGCCGGGCATGGGCTTCGTGTTCGTGCGCAAGAGCGTGCTGGCCCGCTGCGAAGGCAATTCGCATTCGCTGGCGATGGACTTGTTCGACCAGCATGCCTACATGGAGAAGACCGGCCAGTGGCGCTTCACGCCGCCCACGCATGTGGTTGCAGCATTGGCCGAAGCGGTGCGCCAGTTCAATGAGGAAGGCGGCCAGCCGGCACGGCTCGCGCGCTACACCGACAACTGCGGCACCCTTGTGCGCGGCATGGCCGATCTGGGTTTCGAGCCCTTCCTGAAGCCGGCCCTGCAGGCGCCCATCATCGTCACCTTCCACGCGCCTTCGCATCCGGCGTACCAGTTCAAGGCGTTCTACGAAGCGGCCAAGGCGCGTGGCTTCCTCCTCTACCCGGGCAAGCTCACGCAAGTCGAAACCTTCCGGGTCGGCTGCATTGGCGCCATCGGCCGCAACGAGATGCAGCAGGCGGTGAACGCCATCGGCGATGTGCTGAGCGACATGGGGATTCGCCACTGATTCCTCGGCTTCTGGCGACTGCGGTAAAACGGAGGCCGGCAGACCAACGGAGGAGACAACCGTGGCGACCAGACAGTCAAAAGAACACGCAGCCGAACATCCGGCCTTGAAAGCGGTGCGCGAATCGGGCACCGGCAAGGTCAAGGTGGCCGTGGCCGATATCGACGGCATCCTGCGCGGCAAGTACCTGCACATCGACAAATTCCTCGGCGCCGCCCAACCGCACCCCGAGGGCGGCTTCGGCTTTTGCGACGTGGTCTTCGGCTGGGACAGCAGCGATGTCTGCTACGACAACAGCACGCTCACCGGCTGGCAGCATGGCTTCCCCGATGCGCTCGCCCGCATCGACCTCGACACCTACCGCAAGGTGCCGTGGGATGGCGGCGTGCCCTTTTTCCTGGGCGAGTTTGTCAATGCCGATGGCAGCCCTTCGCCCATCTGCCCGCGGCAAACGCTCAAGCGTGTGTTGAAGCGCGCCGAGGCGCTCGGCATGCAGGTGATGACCGGCATGGAGTTCGAGTGGTTCAACTTCACCGAAACGCCGCAAAGCTGGGCCGCGAAGCAGGGCGTGGGGCCGACGCCGATCACGCCCGGCATGTTCGGCTACTCGCTGCTGCGCATGAACCACCAGCGTGAGTACCTCAACGCGCTGATGGACGAAATGCCGGCCTTCGGCGTGCCGATCGAAGGGCTTCACACCGAGACGGGGCCGGGCGTCTACGAAGCCGCCATCCTCTTCAGCGAGGCGCTGGAGCAGGCCGATCGCTCGGTGCTTTTCAAGACCGGCGCCAAGGAAATCGGCGCGCGTTTCGGCGTGATGCCGAGCTTCATGGCGAAGTGGAGCCAGCAATACCCGGGCTGCTCGGGGCACATCCATCAGAGTTTGACGGATGACGAAAGAGCGGGCAAGACCAACCTCTTCTTCGATGCGAACTCGCCCCGAAGGATGAGCAAGCTCTTCGAGAGCTACGTGGCCGGGCAGGTCGCCTGCCTGATGGAATTCGGTCCGATGTTCTGGCCGACCATCAACAGCTACAAGCGGCTGGTCGATGGCTTCTGGGCGCCCGTCAAGCCGACCTGGGGCCTCGACAACCGCACCGCGAGCTTCCGCGTGATCGCAGGCAGCACCAAGTCCACGCGGCTCGAAACCCGCTGCCCCGGCGCTGACGTGAACCCCTATCTCGCGATGGCCGCCGTGATCGCCGCCGGGCTCGATGGCGTCGAGAAGGGCCTCAAGCTCACCGCGCCACCCATCACCGGCACCAACCAGGGCGCAGACCACATCCCCCGCGCGCCGCGCAGCCTGATCGAAACCACGCGCGTTTTCAGGCAGTCGGAGACCGCGCGGAACTGGTTCGGCAACGACTTCGTCGACCACTTCGCCGCCACCCGGGAATGGGAGTGGCGCCAGTGGCTGGACGGCGTGACCGATTGGGAACTCAAGCGCTACTTCGAGATCATCTGAACCTCACGCAGCCGACGCTGGAGACATCTGCATGACCATCACCAAATTCTCGTTCCCGACCACCATCCACTTCGGCCCCGGTGCGCGTGCGCTGGCCGGGCCGCATCTTCGCGATCTGGGGTTGAAGCGCCCGTTGATCGTCACCGACAAGGGCCTGGCCGCGCTGCCGTTGATGGCCGGCCTGAAAGCCGATCTCGAATCTGCCGGCCTTGCCGTGGCGGTCTACGGCGGCGTGTTCGGCAACCCGACCGGGCCGCAGGTGATGCATGGTGCCTCGGCCTACAAGGCGCACGAGGCCGATTGCGTGATCGGCGTGGGCGGTGGCGCGGCGCTCGATGTGGCCAAGGTCGTCGGCCTGCTGGCCACGCACCCCGGCGATGTGATGGAGTATGTGTGGGATCACCCTCAGGTGCGGCCCATTGCTGCCGAGACGCTGCCGTATTTCATCGCGCTGCCGACGACCTCGGGAACTGGCAGCGAGGTGGGCCGCAGCAGCGTGATCAGCGAAGAAGCCACGCATGTCAAGCGCGTGATCTTCTCGCCGGCCATCCTGGCCAAGGTGGTGTTCGCCGACCCCGAACTCACGCTCGGCCTGCCGCCCGCCGTGACGGCCGCGACCGGCATGGATGCGCTCACGCACAACATCGAGAGTTACCTCTCGCCGGCCTACCACCCGCTGTGCGACGGCATCGCGCTCGAAGGCACCCGCATCGCGGCCCGTGCGCTGCTCACGGCGGTGCGCGAGCCGGGCAATGTGCAGGCGCGGGCCGACATGATGATGAGTTCGATGATGGGCGCCATCGCCTTCCAGAAAGACCTGGGCGCGGTGCATTCGTGTGCGCATGCACTCGGCACGGTGTGCGACCTGCACCATGGCCTGGCGAATGCGCTGATGATCGAGCCGGTGATGAACTTCAACATGGAAGCCGTACCGCACAAGTTCGCCGAGCTGGCGCATGTGGTGGGCGTCTCGTCGGCCGATGGCTTCGTGCCCTGGCTCGCGCACCTCAAGCACACGATAGGCATCGCTGCCGGCTTGAGCAGTGTGGGTGTCAAGCGCGAACAGTTCGAACGGCTGATCGAGATCGCGGTGAACGACATCTGCCACCAGACCAATCCGCGGGTTTGTTCTGCGGCGGACTTCGAACGATTTTTTGTGGAGGCGTATTGAGCGCCGCCCGGCCGCTCCCGAGGCGCTCGCTCCCCCTCGGGCGGACCGGCGCGCAGCGACGCAGGGGGCACACATGACCAAGCCCTTGCTGATCGGCATCTCGGCGCGCATTCACCATCCCATCGGGCCGGTGCTCGATCTCGGCGGCGTCTACACCAAGACGCTGCACTACCTCGAACAATCGGTCGCGCACTGGGTGACGTCGAAAGACGTGCTTGCGGTGATGATCCCGGCGATCGAAAGCGAGGGCCTGATCCAGCGCAACGAGATGAGCCTGAGCGCTTATGCAGACAACCTCGACGGCCTGCTGCTGCAAGGCGGCGCCGACATCGCGCCCGAGAGTTACGGCGAAACGCCGCTCGATCCCGAATGGGCCGGCGACCGGGTGCGCGACCGCTACGAGATCGAACTCTTCAATGCTTTCAAGGCCGCTGGCAAGCCGATCCTCGGTATCTGCCGCGGCTGCCAGTTGATCAACGTGGCTTTCGGCGGCACGCTGTTCCAGGACATTCCTTCGCAGGTGCCCGATGCCATCGCCCACCGCGACACCTCGATGTATGAGCGCCAGTTGCATCAGGTGAACCTGGTGCAGGGCACCAAGCTCTCCGAACTGTACCCCGGCACCAGCCAGGCGATGATCAACTCGATTCACCACCAGGCGGTGAAAGGCCTGGGGCGCGATCTGGTGGTGGAGGCGCTCGGCGTGCCCGATGGCATCGTCGAGGCGATTCGCTGGCGCGGGCCGAGTTATGTGTTCGGCATGCAGTGGCACCCGGAGTTTCTGGCGCTCAAGTCGCTCGACAACGCCCAGCTCGACGGCCACCCGATCCTCAAGGATTTTCTCGACGCAGTGCGTGCGGTGCGCGAATCCAACGCTTGAAGAATCCATCCCGAGAAGCCCCATGCTCACGATCACCAACCCCGCCGATGGCAGCCTGATCCGCGAACTGCCGAGTGACGACGCGGCCAGCGTGGCGGCCCGCGCACTCGGCGCACGCGCAGCGCAGGCGCGCTGGGCCGCCACCTCTCTCGACAGCCGGCTGGCCATCATCCGCCGCTTTCGCGCCGGGCTGGTCGACGCGACCGAAGTGCTGGCGCAAACACTCACGCAAGAGGTCGGCAAGCCGATCGCGCAGGCCCGCAACGAGATAGCAGGGCTGTTGCCGCGCATCGACTTCTTCCTCGAACACGCCGCGGCCACGCTCGTCACCGAACAGGTCTTCGAAGACGGCGGCATGCGCGAAGCGATTGCGCACGAGCCACTGGGCGTGATCGCCAACATCTCGGCCTGGAACTACCCGTATTTCGTCGGCGCCAATGTGTTCGTGCCGGCTTTGCTCGCGGGCAACGCGGTGCTCTACAAACCTTCGGAGATCGCCACACTCACCGGCCTGCACATCGCGCGCCTGCTCCATGCAGCCGGCGTGCCGGAAGACGTGTTCGTGCCGCTGGTCGGTGGTGGCGAAGTGGGCGCGGCCTTGCTCGCGCAAAAGCTCGACGGCGTGTTCTTCACCGGCTCGGTCGCAACTGGCATGAAGATCGCCGCCGCAGTCGGCCCCAAGCTTGCGAAGCTGCAGCTCGAACTCGGCGGCAAGGACCCGACCTATGTGTGCGACGACGCCGATGTGAAAAACGCGGCCGAATCGCTGGCCGATGGCGCCATGTACAACACCGGCCAAAGCTGCTGCTCGGTCGAGCGCATTTACGTTCACGAGCGCGTTCACGATGCGTTTGTCGAAGCCTTCCTGCGGACGGTGCAGGGCTTTCGCATCGGCCCGCCGACGGAGGATGCGACCTACATCGGCGCCATCGCCCGCGCGCCGCAACTCGAGGTGCTGGCAGCGCAAGTCGCCGATGCCATCGCCAAGGGCGCTACTCTGCGCCTTGGGGGCAAACGCATCGCGCAGCCGGGCAACTGGTTCGAGCCCACGGTGTTCACCGAGGTCGATCACCGCATGGAACTGATGCGTGAAGAAAGTTTCGGCCCGATCATCGGCATCCAGAAGGTGAGCGGCGATGTGGAAGCGCTCGCGTTGATGAACGACACGCGATACGGGCTCACGGCTGGTGTGTTCACGCCCGACGAAGCCCGCGCCCGCGCCATCCTCGCGCATGTGAACGCCGGCAGCGTCTACTGGAACTGCTGCGACCGCGTGAGCCCGCGGCTGCCGTGGTCGGGGTACGGCGATTCGGGCGTGGGGCTCACGCTCTCGACCTACGGCATCCAGGCCTTCACGCGGCCGAAGGCGTGGCACTTGCGCCGCGCTTGATCCGTGATCGACGCTGCCGCATGAAACCGCTCGCGAAGAACCTATGAAGCCGCTCGCGCTCTTCGACCTCGACCACACGCTGCTGAGCGGCGACAGCGATGAGCTGTGGTGCGACTTCCTGATGGACGAAGGCGTGCTCGACCGCGCTGAGTTCGAGCCGCGCAACGCCGGCATGGTGCGGCGCTACCGCGCGGCCAGCGTCACGCCACAGGAGTTCAGCGATTTCTACGTGGGCACGCTGGCCGGCCGCACGCCCCAAGAATGGCAGGGTCTGCGTGAGCGCTTTCTGCGCGGCGTCGTGCTGCCGCTGATTCCGGCCTCGGCCCGCGCCTTGGTCGAGTCGCACCGCGCGCGCGGCGAGCGCATCGTGATGACGACGGCCACCAACCGCTACATCACCGAACTCACGGCGCGCGACCTGCAGATCGCCGACCTGATCGCGACCGATGCGGAACTCATCGAAGGCCGCTTCACCGGTCGCACGACCGGCACGCCCAACATGCGCGACGGCAAGGTGCTGCGGCTGCGCCAGTGGCTGGCCGAGCAGTCGCTGCCGAACTCGATGCTGGACAGCGCGACCTTCTACAGCGACTCGACCAACGACCTGCCGCTGCTGCGCGCCGTGGGCCACGCGGTGGCGGTCGATCCGGATGAAGGCTTGCGCGCCGAAGCGGCGGAGCGGGGCTGGGAAGTGTTGCGGCTGGCGCGCTGAGCCGGTGACTTTCGCCTCAGCCAGAGGCGACTCAGCTGTGCCCCAACCCCATCGCCCGGCTCTCGCCGAAGATCGGCCGGGCCTCGAAGCCGCTGGCTACCACGGCCCGGCTGCGGCCCTGGCGCTTGGCTTCGTAGAGCGCCTGGTCGGCGCGGCGCAGCGCGTCGGCCAGTGTTTCGTCGGCGTGCATCTGGACCATGCCGAAGCTCAGGCTCAGGCGCGCGGTGCGCGGCGCGACCTGCCGGTGTTCGAGCATCACCGCCACGCGTGAGGCCACGGCCATCGCATCGTCGACGGCGGTCTCGGGCAACAGCATCGCAAACTCGTCGCCGCCCAGGCGGCCGGCCACGTCGTTTTCGCGCAGGCTTTCGCGCACGGCGAGCGCCACCTGGCGCAGCGCCTCGTCGCCGGTGGCGTGGCCCAGCAGGTCGTTGATGCGCTTGAAGTGGTCGATGTCGAACATCACCAGCGTGGCGGCGCCGGGCTCGGTGCCGGCCAGCGCGCGCCGCGCCAGTTCGTGGAAGTGGCGGCGGTTGGGCACGCGGGTGAGCATGTCGATGTCGGCCAGGTAACGCAGCTTGCGGTGCGTCGCGCGCAGGTCGCTCTCGGTGCGTTCATGGCCGAAGAGCAGCGCGATGCACGGCATCAGCAGCGCGGCGATCATGACGACCAGGCCACTGAGCATCAAGGCCGAGAAGCTGTCGCCCAGGTCGGCCGGCCCCGCAATCGCGATGACGATGCGCACCGCGTGGACGAGTGCCACCAGCACGTTGACGCCGACCAGCGTCTTGAGCGCGGCGCTGCTGCGCATCTCGGTCAGCCCGCCGAGCAGCCACGCGCTGTAGAGATGCAGCCCCACCGCGCCGACCGAGAAGGCCGCTACTCGCACCGCGAGCCCACCGCTGGCGGCCCAGGCCGCAAGCCACAGCACATAGGCGATGGCGAGCAGCAGGCCATCGGCAGTCGGCGGCAACGCAAAGCTGCGCCGGGCATAGAAGCGGCGCGTGCCCATCAGCACGAGGATCGGCCATTGCAGCATCAGCAGATGTGCGACCGGCAGCAGCGCAGGGTAGGGCTCACGCAGCGCCTGCATCGCGAGGCCGGGCACCAACAGCCACTGCGCAGCCACCCACCACCAGAAGCCGCGGTAGACGCGCTGCGTGCTGCCGAAGACCGTCATCGCCCCGGCGGCCAGGGCCAGCGCGGCGATGCAGACGATCAGCAGGGTCGGCAGGTGCAGTGTCATGTCAGCGGGCATTGTGGGTCGCCGTGGAGCCGGCTCATCACCCACTCTTGGGGGAAGCGGCCGAGGCGGCGGGCTGCGCTTGTCAAGCGCGTTCCTCCCAAGATAGGCGCCAAACGCGAAATGTCAGCGTGAAGTATTCCGCGGCACTGCAGACCACGAACGACTTACGCAAAGTGTTACCCGAGATGTGGGCGTTCTGAATTCATTTGCATCACAAAAAATGATCTATTCGGCCGAGGTGATTGCGAAGCCGACTGCCGCGAGGTGCGACGCGGCTCGCCGCCATGAGGAGGCGCTACCATCTCGCCGCCGATAGAACAGGAGAAGTTGGCATGGCCATGGACGTGGTGGACTACGAGATCAAGGGCGCTGAAATGCAGTTCGTCGAGGTCGAGCTCGACCCGGGCGAAGCAGCCGTGGGCGAGGCCGGCAGCATGATGTTCATGGATGCCGGCATCGGCATGGACACCGTCTTCGGCGACGGCTCGGGAGGCGGTGGTAGTGGTGGGGGCCTCTTCGGCAAGCTGCTGGGCGCCGGCAAGCGGCTGGTCACCGGCGAATCGCTCTTCACCACCGTCTACACCAACCAGGGCCACGCCAAGGCCAAGGTGGCGTTCGCGGCGCCGTACCCCGGCAAGATCCTGCCGATGGACTTGCGCCAGCTTGGCGGCACGCTCATCTGCCAGAAGGATGCCTTCCTGTGCGCCGCGCGCGGCGTCTCGCTCGGCATCTTTTTCCAGAAGAAGCTCTCGGTCGGCTTCTTCGGCGGCGAAGGTTTCATCATGCAGCGGCTCGATGGCGATGGCCTCGCCTTCGTGCATGCCGGCGGCACGGTGTTGAAGCGCGAATTGCAACCCGGTCAGACGCTGCTGGTCGACACCGGCTGCCTGGTCGCGATGACGCCGAGTGTCAACTTCGAGATCCAGTACGTCGGCAAGATCAAGACGGCGCTCTTCGGTGGTGAAGGCTTGTTCTTCGCCAAGGTCACCGGCCCCGGCACGGTGTGGCTGCAAAGCCTGCCGTTCTCGCGCCTGGCCTCACGCGTCTTCGCTGCGGCACCGCAGACCGGCGGCTCGCGCGAAGAGGGTTCGGTACTGGGTGCGATCGGCCTCGGCGGTGTGCTGGGTGGCGTGTTCGGCGGCAGCGACGACAGTTGATGCACGCATTTCTCGGAACCCGGGGCGAGACGCTCCGCACGCTGCTGTCGATTCCTTTGCTGCTTCTCGGTTTGGCCCTTCTCGGCAGCGCGGAAGCCGCGCCGAGCACCAGCCACTTCGTCGAAGACATGACCTGGACCGAGCTGCACGACCGGCTCGCCGCTGGCGCCACAACGGTGCTGGTGCCGATCGGCGGGGTGGAGCAGAGCGGGCCGCACATGGCGCTCGGCAAGCACAACGTGCGAGCGCGCGTTCTGGCGTCGCGCATCGCGCAAAAGCTCGGCAACGCCGTGGTGGCGCCGGTGGTGGCCTATGTGCCCGAAGGCAGCATCGAGCCGCCGGCCGGCCACATGAAGTTCACCGGCACGATCTCCATTCCCGACGCCACCTTCGAAGCACTGCTCGAAGCCACCGCCCGCAGCTTTTGCCAGCATGGCTTCAAGGATGTGTTCTTCCTCGGAGACCACGGCGGTTACCAGCAGAACGAAGAGCGCGCCGCTGCGAAGCTCAACAAGGCCTGGGCGACCCGGCCGGCGTGCAGGGCGCATGCACTGCTGGATTACTATCGCGTGACCCAGACGGACTTCGTCAAGGCGCTGGAGGCCAAGGGCTTCGGTGCCGACGAAATCGGCGTGCATGCCGGCCTGGCCGACACGGCGCTGTCGCTCGCGATCGATCCTGCGTTGGTGCGGCCCGATGCGCTCGCGCGTGCGGCCAAGGCCGGGCCGCGCGAGGGTGTGCATGGCGACCCGCGCCGCGCCACCGCCGAACTGGGTCAGCTGGGCATCGACCGCGTCATCGAGACCTCGGTGGCGCAGATCAAGGCGCAGCTTGCCCGCGCTCGCTGAGCGCAAACATGAACGACAGCTAGACACACGGAACAGTGCAGATGAATTTGGCAAAGCAGAAGATGGTCGGTTGGAGTCTGGGGTTCGGCTGTGGCCTGTTGGCGTTGATCGGCCTCGTCGCCGTCAACCGCGTGCATGGCGCGGCACCGGAGAAGCCGGAGGCCGCAGCCTCGTCGGGTGCCGTGGTCACGATCGCCGGCATGCCGCCGGTGGTCGACGCGAAGAATCTTTACAGCGAAGTGGCCGCCGGCAAGATCAGCGCGGCCTTGCGCGGCGACCCCGAACGCATCTACGTGCCCAACCTGCGCTCGAACGACGTCTACGTGGTCGACCCGAACGCGATGAAGGTTGTCGATAGATACAAGGTGGGCATCAGCCCGCAGCACATCGTGCCGAGCTGGGATTTGCGCACCTTGTGGGTCACCAACAATGCCGAAGGCCGCAACGACGGCAGCTTGACGCCCATCGACCCGCGCACCGGCAAGCCGGGCAAGGCGATCCCGGTGGACGACCCGTACAACATGTACTACTCGCCCGACGGCAAGTCGGCGATCGTGGTGGCGGAGGCGCGCAAGCGCCTGGACTTTCGCGACCCGACCACGATGGCGATGCAGTTCTCGGTCGACACGCCCGGTTGCCCCGGCATCAACCACGCCGACTTCGCCATCGACGGCAAGTTCGTCATCTTCACCTGCGAGTTCTCGGGCAGTCTTGTCAAGATCGATCTGGTCAATCGCAAGGTGCTGGGCTATTTGCAATTGACGATGCCGAGCACGCGCTTCAAGGAAACCAAGGCGCCGCGCACCGAGCCCGGCAAGGTCTGGGAGCCGGGCGAAACCGAACTCTGCACCGTCGAAAAAGGCATGCCGCAGGACATCCGCAGCTCGCCGGACGGCAAGCGCTTTTTCGTCGCCGACATGCATGCAGACGGTGTTCACATCGTCGACGGCGAAAGCTTCAAGAAGGTCGGTTTCATCGCCACGGGCATCGGCGCGCACGGCCTCTACCCGAGCCGCGACGGCAAGAGCCTCTACGTGGCCAACCGCGGCTCGCACAAGATCCACGGCCCGAAGCTCGGCAACGGCGGCGTGACGGTGATCGACTTCGCGACCGAGAAGGTCGTGCAGCGCTGGGCCGTGCCCGGCGGCGGCAGCCCCGACATGGGCAACGTGAGCGCCGACGGCAAATGGCTCTGGCTCGCGGCGCGTTACGACGACGTGATCTACCGCTTCGACACCGCGACCGGCGCTGTCTCGCAGATCAAGGTCGGCGCCGAGCCGCACGGGCTGACGGTGTGGCCGCAGCCGGGGCGTTATTCGCTCGGGCACACGGGCAATCTGCGTTGAAGTTGGGTTTCCGGCCCGCGTGACGCGCCATGAAAGACCTGCTCGATTCCTTCTGGCGCGCCGTCGCCTACTGCCTGCACCCGCGCGTGATCGCGCTCTCGGTGCTGCCGCTGATCCTCATGGCGGGCCTCGCATTCGGGCTGGGCTACTTCTTCTGGGAACCCTCCGTCGACTGGGTCCGCGCGACGCTGGAATCGTGGGCCATCCTCTCGACACTTCTGGCCTGGCTCGAAAGTTCCGGCCTCTCCGGCCTCAGAAGCGCACTCGCCCCGCTGATCGTGGTCGCCATCACCACGCCGCTGATCGTCGTGCTCTCGCTGCTGGTCGTCGCCGCGATGATGACCCCGGCGATGCTCAAGCTCGTCGCCGACCGGCGCTTCCCGCAACTCGAACGCAAGGCCGGTGGCTCGTTCCTCGGCAGCGCGTTCGGCGCCTTGTGGGCGACGGTCGTTGCGCTGGTTGCGCTGGTCATCTCCATCCCGTTGTGGTTCGTGCCGCCGCTGGTGCTCATCCTGCCGCCGCTGATCTGGGGCTGGCTCACCTACCGCGTGATGACTTACGACGTGCTCGCCGAACATGCCAGCCGTGAAGAGCGCCGCGAACTGATCCGCCGCCACCGCAGCAGCCTGCTCGGCATGGGCGTGGTCACCGGTTACCTGGGCGCGGCGCCATCGCTGGTGTGGGCTTCGGGTGCGCTGACGGTGGTTCTGGCGCCGCTGCTGGTGCCGGTCGCGGTGTGGATCTACACGCTGGTGTTCGCGTTCTCGGCGCTCTGGTTTGCGCACTACACGCTGGCCGCGCTGCAGCGTTTGCGAGCCGAAAGCGCGGCGCTGGAAATCGTGGCACCCTTGCCGCGCGGAACGCGCCCGGCCGACACGATGCTGATCGAAGACGTGACGCCGCGCGAACTGCGTGGTCCCGATTCACCACCTGATTCGAAACCCGATTCACCCCGGGGCACCCCTCCCTCCATCGACCGCTGACCCGGCCGTACGCGACCATGAACTTCGGCCTCATCATCATCGGCGACGAGATCCTCTCCGGCAAGCGCGAGGACAAGCACCTGCCCAAGGTCATCTCGCTGCTCGCGGCCCGCGGCTTGAGCCTGAGCTGGGCGCGTTATGTGGGCGACGACCCACAACGCATCACTGCCGACCTGAAAGACGCCTTCGCGAGCGGCGACGTGGTCTTCTCCTGCGGTGGCATCGGCGCCACGCCCGACGACCACACCCGCCAGTGCGCGGCGGCGGCGCTCGGCGTGCCGCTCGCATTGCACCCACAGGCGCGAGACTTCATCCTCGAGCGCATGCAAGACATCGCCAAGGAGCAGGGCACGCCTTACGAACCCGACCGGCCCGACAACGCGCACCGGCTCAACATGGGCGTGTTCCCCGAAGGTGCCGAGATCATCCCCAACCCGTACAACAAGATCGCCGGCTTCTCGGTCACCAAGCCCGACAGCAGTGGCATCTTCTTCGTGCCGGGCTTTCCGGTCATGGCCTGGCCGATGATCGAATGGGCGCTGGATGAGCGCTTTGCCCACCTGCACCAGCAGCGCACAACGAGTGAAAAGTCGGTGATCGTCTTCGGGGCGATGGAGGCCGCGCTCACGCCGCTGATGGAAGCGATCGAGGCGCAGTTCGCCGGCATCAAGGTCTTCAGCCTGCCGAGCGTCGATCATCCGCAATGGGGCCGGCACATCGAGCTCGGCGTCAAGGGCGCAGCCGCGTCGCTCGACGCCGCATATCTGCAGTTGTTAGCAGGGCTTGCGACGCATGGCGCCAAACTTGGCCCCGAGATGGTGCGATAAGTGTGGATCCGCCTCCGAGCGGCGGATTATTTTGGTGCACACTCGACGCACCAAAGTGGAATCCCTGCAGCACGTCGCGGGCATGGTTTCTGCTAACTTCCTGTGCGCATTTTGGGGTCTTCGTGCAGTGCCACGAAGACCGTCGAATGTTCATAACGATATCGATCCCACCCAACAAGCACAGCCCGCTAGGAGTTCCTGATGGCCAGCAAGACCGTTGCCGATGTGATGAAAATAGTGAAAGAAAGCGAAATCAAATTCGTGGACTTCCGCTTCACCGACACCCGCGGCAAAGAGCAGCACGTCACCGTGCCCGTCTCTCACTTCGACGAAGACAAGTTCACCGCGGGCCACGCCTTCGACGGCTCCTCGATCGCCGGCTGGAAGGGCATCGAAGCGTCGGACATGCAGCTCATGCCCGACCCGAACACCGCCAACATCGACCCTTTCTTCGAAGAGCCGACGCTGATCCTGACCTGCGACGTGGTCGAGCCGGGTGACGGCAAGCCCTACGAGCGCGATCCGCGTTCGCTGGCCAAGCGCGCCGAGGCTTACATGAAGGCTTCGGGCCTGGGCGACACCGCCTATTTCGGCCCGGAACCCGAGTTTTTCGTGTTCGACAGCGTGCGTTGGGGCAACGACATGTCGGGCTGCTTCTCGAAGATCGATTCGGAAGAAGCCGCCTGGAACACCGGCAAGGAATACGAGCATGGCAACACCGGCCACCGTCCGACGGTCAAGGGCGGCTACTTCCCTGTGCCCCCGATCGACAGCTTCCAGGACATGCGCTCCGAGATGTGCCTGGTGCTCGAATCGCTCGGCATCCCGGTCGAAGTGCATCACCACGAAGTGGCCAACGCCGGCCAGATGGAACTCGGCACCAAGTTCAGCACGCTGATCCAGCGCGCCGACTGGGTGCAACTGCAGAAGTACGTGATCCAGAACGTGGCCCACAGCTACGGCAAGACCGCGACCTTCATGCCCAAGCCCATCGTCGGCGACAACGGCTCGGGCATGCACGTGCACCAGTCGGTCTGGAAGGACGGCAAGAACCTGTTCGCCGGCGACGGCTATGCGGGCCTGTCGGAATTCGCGCTGTACTACATCGGCGGCATCATCAAGCACGCGCGCGCGCTGAACGCGATCACGAACCCGGGCACCAACTCGTACAAGCGCCTGGTGCCGGGCTACGAAGCGCCGGTCAAGCTCGCGTACTCGGCGAAGAACCGCTCGGCCTCGATCCGCATCCCGTTCGTCGCCAACCCGAAGGGCCGCCGCGTCGAGGCGCGTTTCCCGGATCCGCTGATGAACCCGTACCTGGGCTTCTCGGCGCTGCTGATGGCCGGCCTCGACGGCGTGGAGAACAAGATCCATCCGGGCGAAGCCGCCACGAAGGACCTGTACCACCTGCCGCCGGAAGAAGACGCGAAGATCCCGACCGTCTGCTCCAGCCTCGAGATGGCGCTGGAAAA
>JAMFRW010000587.1 GCA_026224975.1 Rhodoferax sp.
GACGCCCAGGTCGTAGCCGTCGCTGACCACGTAGACCAGCATCGAGACGCCCATCAGCGCCATGAAGATGATCGGCAGCGCCGTGTCGAAACTCATCCAGTTCATGTCGCGCTCCCGGCGGGCATCACGGGCGACGTGGTCGCGCCCGCGGGTGTGGCCGCCTGCTCGGCGGCCTCGATAGCAAGCACCTCTTCCGGCTTATCGGCCATGTACTTCAGCACGGTGACGTAAGCGACGATCAACGCGAGGTAGAGCGTGACGTACAGCGCCAGCGTCAGGCCGATCATCGCGGACGGCACGTGCGAGGCCACGTCGGCCGTGCGAATCAGGCCGTACACGATGAAGGGCTGGCGGCCGATCTCGGTCACGTACCAGCCCGCCACGGTGGCAACCCAGCCGGCGAAGGTCATCCCGGCGAACAGCCACAGCACCGGCTGCGGCATCGCCGACGGGCTCCACTTCGCGCGGCGCAGCAGCCACCAGCCGACCCAGCTCGTCGCGAGCATCAGCATGCCCATGCCGACCATGACGCGAAAGGCGAAGAACAGCGGCAGCGGCGGCGGGTGCGCGTCACCGAAGCTGTTCATGCCCTTGATCTCGCCGTCGGCATCGTGCGTGAGGACCAGGCTCGCGACCTTCGGCACCTTGATCTCGAAGTGGTTGCTGCGGCTTTCCTTGTCGGGAATAGCGAACAGCAGCAGCGGCGCGCCGCGCTCGGTCTCCCACACGCCTTCCATCGCGGCGATCTTGGCCGGCTGGTGCTCCAGCGTGTTCAGGCCGTGCGCGTCGCCGACGAAAATCTGGACCGGGATCAGAACCGCTGCCAGCGTCAGACCGACGCGCATCACACGCGGCGCCGAGCGCTGCCCGACACCGCGCAGCACCTGCCATGCCGACAGGCCGGTCAACAGGAATGCGCAGGTCAACCCCGAGGCCAACATCATGTGCGTGAGACGGTACGGGAACGAGGGGTTGAAGATCACCTCGACCCAGCTTCTCACGTGGTAGACACCGTCGACGATCTCGTATCCCGCGGGCGTCTGCATCCACGAATTCAGCGCGAGGATCCAAAACGCGCTCAGCGTGGTGCCGAACGCGACGAAGAAGGTCGACATCAGGTGCACGCGTTCGCCGACCTTGTCATGGCCGAACAGCATGACGCCGAGGAAGCCGGCCTCCAGAAAGAACGCGGTCAACACCTCGTAGCCGAGCAGCGGGCCGGCGATGTTGCCGACCTTCTCCATGAAGCCGGGCCAGTTGGTGCCGAACTGGAAGCTCATCGTGATGCCGCTGACGACGCCGAGCGCGAAGCTGAGCGCGAACACCTTGGTCCAGAAGCGGTAGGCGTCGAGCCAGCCCTGTGCGACGGCCTTGTCAGAGCCGTTGCGCGTCTTCAGCCAGCGCAACCGAAAGAACAGCAGCACCCAGCCCATGCCGATGCTGATGGTCGGGAACAGGATGTGAAAGGTGATGTTCGCCGCGAACTGCATGCGGGCCAGGATCAGAGCATCCATGAACTTCTTTCATGACGGTAGGCCGCGTGCAGGGAGCCGTCGAATCAGACGAGTTCGGGAAGCAAGCGGGGCGGGCCCTGGGGCCTGCCTCCGAGTACTCGACATTGTCATCGCCTCCAGGTCAGTTTGACTCTCGCGAACCGGCCCGGACTGGACCCACGACCGAAGCAGGGCCGAGATCGGAAAGCGTCGCCTCTTGTCGGTCCAACTCGAATGTCAAGCGCAACCCCGTTTCGACCCAGCACTGGACTACCGCTCGGTGGCCTTCGCCCCTGAGTGCGCCGCGGGCGATGCGCCTTGCAGACCTTCCGACATCCCGATCAAGACGCCTCTTGCCAGCGCTGCATATCCGTCCAGCATCGCCTGCGTCGCCTTCATGCTGCTGTCGCGGCCAGCGCTCAGGGCGACCTTGGTTTGCGCGAGCATGTCCTGGACTGTCTGCGTGGCACGAGCGCCGCTGTCGCTGCCCTTGCTCTGCAACGAACCCAGCACCTGCTTCCATGGCCCTTCAAGGGGCAGGCCACCTACGCTCTCGACGGTCTTGCTCAGGGTGACGAAGAAGGTGTCTTCCATCTTCTCGAGGTTCGCGAGCGCGCCCTTCAGTTGCTTCTCCTGCAGGCTCGCACCCTGATCGACGAACTGCTGCAGCGCCCTGCGGTTTGCTTCGACCGCCTCCAAGAGCGCGCTGTCCATTCCCTCGACTGCCTTGCCGAGCATGGTTTCGACGTCCGCTGGGACTGCATCGTTCTTGCCGGCACCGGCAGCCGCGGCCGCGGTCACGGTCTTGAGCACCTTCTTGATGTTCTCCATCGTCAGCTCGCGGCCCTGCAGCGCCTTCAGAGTGGCATCGGCAACTCCCTTGCGCAACGCCTCGCCCTGCTTCGCGGTGGCTTCCGAGAACATCTTCGTGATGGCGTCCTGGTCGATCCCTGCTTTGATCATTTCGTCTCCTGTGGGTGTTGTTCTCAACGGTGCAGTGCGCAGCCGTCACTCTGACAATTCAGGTCACTGCATGTGCTGCCCGCCGTTGATCGCGATATTCGCGCCGGTCACGAAAGCCGCCTCTTCCGATGCGAGATAGATGATCAGTCCTGCCACCTCTTCGGGCTTGCCGAGGCGGCCGACGGGGATGTGCGGCAGGATCTTCGAGTCGAGAACTTCCTTCGGAATCGCGGTGACCATCTTCGTGCCGATGTAGCCTGGCGAGATCGTGTTGACGGTGACGTTCTTCTTCGCGACCTCGAGCGCCAGCGCCTTCGTGAAGCCATGCACGCCGGCCTTTGCGGCCGAGTAGTTGGTCTGGCCGAACGCGCCCTTGCTGCCGTTCACCGAGGACACATTGATGATGCGGCCCCAGCCGCGCTCGACCATCCCGTCGGCGACCTGCTTGGTCATGTTGAACAGGCTGTCGAGGTTGGTGCGCATGACCGCATCCCAGTTGACCTTGTCCATCTTCTTGAACGTGGTATCGCGCGTGATGCCGGCGTTGTTGACCAGCACATCGACCGCGCCGACTTTGCTCTGCACCTCGGCGACCGCCTTGGTGCAGGAGTCGTAGTCGGCCACATCGCAGGCGATCGCGCTGATCTCGTAGCCGTTGGCCTTCATGCCGGCGACCCACTCGGCCGACTTGGTGTTGCTCGGCGAGTAGGTCACGACGACCTTGTAGCCGGCGTCGACCATCTTGGTCGAGATCGTTTCGCCCAGACCACCCATGCCGCCCGTGACCAGCACCACACGTTGCTTGCTCATTTCAGTCTCCTTGATGTGAAAAATCGATTTGGAATTCAGCGGGTCAACGTTCGACGCACAGCGCCACGCCCATGCCACCCCCGATGCACAGCGATGCGATGCCCTTCTTGGCGTTGCGGCGCTGCATTTCGTGCAGCAGCGTCACCAGGATGCGGCAACCGGACGCACCAATCGGGTGACCGATCGCGATCGCACCGCCGTTGACGTTGACCTTGCCGGTGTCCCAGCCCATTTCGTTGTTGACGGCGCAGGCCTGCGCGGCGAAGGCCTCGTTGATCTCGAGCAGGTCGAGGTCGGATGCCTTCCAGCCTGCGCGCTGCAGCGCCTTCTGTGAGGCCGGGACAGGGCCCA
>JAMFRW010000588.1 GCA_026224975.1 Rhodoferax sp.
CCTGAATGTGCCGAATGAATAGGCTGCATGCCGCAACCGTTCGAACGAGGCACCATTCATCCACTCTCTTACATGGCCCACAGCCGCCAAGCCCATGACACAACCCACCCTGAGTTTCGACACCCTGGACAGCTTCGTCGGCCAGGCCATCGGCACCTCGGCCTGGGTCTCGGTGCCGCAATCGCGCATCGATGCCTTTGCCGAATGCACCGAAGACCGCCAATGGATCCACATCGACGTGGAACGCGCCAAAGCCGAGAGCCCCTTCGGCGCGCCGATCGCGCACGGTTTTTTGACGCTCTCGCTGCTGCCCATCACCACCTATGAACTGCTGGCCGGCTTGAAGGCCGCCAAGGGTGTCAACTACGGACTGGACAAGGTGCGTTTCATCGCGCCCGTCAAGGCCGGCTCGCGCGTGCGCAACCACATGAAGCTGCTCTCGGTCGAGCACCGGCCCGATGGCTGGGTGCTGCTGCGCAGCGAGAACACCATCGAGATCGAAGGCGAAACCAAGCCGGCGATGGTGGCTGTGTCGCTCGGCATGTTCTCGCGCACCTGAACCACCACTCAATAGGACAAATCCCATGCAATTCGAGTTTTCACCCAAAGTCAAAGACCTGCGCGCGCGTCTGCTGAAGTTCATGGACGACCACGTCTACCCGAACGAAGCGCGCCGCGAGCACGAGCTGAAAGAAAACGCCCGCAACGGCCACGGCTATGGCACCCTGCCCTTGATGGAAGAGATGAAGGTCAAGGCGCGCGAAGCGGGCTTGTGGAACCTCTTCCTGCCCGAAGCCGAACACGGCCCCGGCCTCACGAACCTCGAATACGCGCCGCTCTGCGAGATCATGGGCCGCCGCTACTGGTGCGCCGAAGCCTTCAACTGCAGCGCGCCCGACACCGGCAACATGGAAGTGCTGGCCCGTTACGGCACCAAGGAACAACAGGAGCGCTGGCTCACACCGCTGCTCGAAGGCCACATCCGCTCATCCTTCGCGATGACGGAGCCGGCAGTGGCCTCATCGGACGCGACCAACATCGAATGCAGCATCGTCCGCGATGGTGATGATTACGTGATCAACGGCCGCAAGTGGTACATCACCGGCGCGATGAACGAGCGCTGCGAGATCTTCATCCTGATGGGCAAGACCGACCCGGACAACGCCGACCGCCACAAGCAGCAGTCGATGATTCTGGTGCCCAAAAACACGCCGGGCGTGACCGTCTTGCGTGACATGGCGCTGCTGGGCGTGTACGACCCACCGTTCGGGCACCCCGAAGTCTTGTTCGAGAACGTGCGTGTGCCGGCCAGCAACATCCTGCTGGGCGAAGGCCGCGGTTTCGAGATCGCCCAGGGCCGCCTCGGGCCGGGGCGCATTCACCACTGCATGCGCATGATCGGCATGGCCGAATCGGCCTTGGAGATGATGTGTGAACGCGTGGTGTCGCGCGTGGCCTTCAAGAAGACGTTGGCCGACCAGGGCGTGTGGCGCGAGCGCATTGCCAACGCCCGCATCGCCATCGACCAGACCCGCTGGATGGTGCTGCACACCGCCTGGCGCATGGACACGGTCGGCAACAAGGTCGCCGCCAAGGAGATCGCGATGATCAAGGTGCTGGCGCCGAACAACCTGGTGAAGGTGATCGACGATGCCATGCAGGCCTTCGGCGCTGCGGGGCTCAGCCAGGACACGCTGCTGACTTCGTTCTACGCTTATGCCCGGCATTTGCGTGTGGCGGATGGGCCGGATGAGGTGCATCGGAATGCGTTGGCTAAGTTGGAGTTGGCGCCTTATCTCAATGCTGTAAGGACTGCGAAGGCCTGAGGTTGCGGCTGCCGTTGTGGCCGTGCCTGCGTAGTGTGCGCAGCGGTGCGTGGCGCGGCAGGGGGCGCCCGGCGGGGGCTCATGCTGTGGCGGTCGGCGGGTACGCCGACTGCACGCAGGCGCGCAGGCCCGAGGTCGCGCCGCAGAACTCACTACGCTTACTTCGTGCGCTGCGTTCGAACAGCCGCGGCGAGTCAGTTTACGAAGCGCGCTGCGCGCGCCGATCTCGGCCCTGCGCGCCTCCGTCGCCCCAGAAATCGCCCCCACCGGGCACCCCCTGCCGCGCTCAACCATCGGCGGTTGTTGAGGGGAAAAGCCGCCGCACGGGACGTCGCGCGCGCGGTCGCGATGGGCACATCGGCGGTTGTCGGGGCAGGAAGCACCGACGCCTGCCCGGGCGCGCCGTAGCCGCTCAGAGCAACCCAGCGCCCCAAGCCCGACCTATCCCAACTCCCGACTGGCCAACGCCGCCGCAGCCGCGCGAGTCTCGACCCCCAGCTTCTCGAACACATGCTCCAGATGCTTGTTGACGGTCCGCGGGCTCATGCCGAGGATTTCGGCGACGTCGCGATTGGTCTTTCCTTTGGCGATCCAGGAGAGCACTTCGGTCTCGCGCGGCGTGAGGGAGGCGGTCGCCAAACGGGAAGGGGGCTGGGCGTCGTCTGCGCGCAGGCTGAGCAACCACATCACTTCGCCGAGACCGACGTTGCCCAGCCGTCTTGCGGTCAATGTGCGACCGGCGAGCAAGCGGGTGCGGATGTCAGCGGATGCATCGACGGATGACTCAGCAGACCGATCGAGCCACGCCACGCAAGCCTCGTCCGGCTGCGAACCAGCGCTCGCTGCAAAGAACTCCCCCACCCACCGCTGCGCCTTCGGCGACCGCCAAGCAATGCGCCGATGCGCATCCACCACCAGCACGCCGTGCCCGCCCACATCGATCGCATCGCGAGCCATGCGCACCGCCCTCGCGTTACGCACATGCGTGGCCAGGCGTGCCAGCACTTCCTGAGTCCGCACCGGCTTGACCACGTAATCGACGCCGCCCGCATCGAAGCCCTTGACGATGTGGCTGGTCTCCGAGAGACCGGTCATGAAGATCACCGGGATGTGCGACCACTCCACATGCGCCTTGATGCGGCGGCAGGTCTCGAAGCCGTCGAGGCCGGGCATCAGCGCATCGAGCAGGATCGCGTCGGGCGTGACCAGATCGAGCCGCGCCAATGCCGATGCGCCGTCGGAAGCCACCAGCACCGTGTAGCCATCGGCTTCGAGTTCCATGCACAGCGCGCCGAGCGATTGCGGCACATCGTCGACGACCAGCACCACATCGCCGCTCATGATGCGGTCTCCGCGTCGGCGGCGTGCAGCGCGCCGGTGAGCATCATGATGAGATCGTCCCACGCAAAGCGGGCCACGAGCGCACGCAGCACCACGATCTGCGGCTTACATTCCGGGTGGGCTAGCGCGAGCGCATCGAGCGAGCGCTGCAAGCCTTGCGCGTGGCCGAGCTGGGCGAGGCGCAGCAGCGTTTGCGCATGCGAGGCGGGCAGGGCGGGCCACAGGTGGCGTTCGTCGGGTGCGGTCAGTTCCGGCGGCGTCCAGCTTGGCACGGCCAGCTCAGCGACCCATTCGAGTTCGAGGTGGCGCTGCAGCACCGTGAGCAACTCCGATTCGATCACCGGTTTGTCGACGAAGCCCTGGCAACCGGCCGCAGCGATCTTGTCGCTCTGGTTCTCGAAGGCGTTGGCCGAGACCATGATGATGGGCAGGTCGTCGAAGCCCTGGGCGCGGATGCGGCGGGCGGTTTCCCAGCCGTCCATGTCGTCCATGGAGATGTCGAGCAGCACCGCATCGGGCCGCTTCTCCAGCACGCTTTCCAGGCACTCGCGGCCGCTCGCGGCCTCGCGGATGCGAAAGCCCAGCGGCAGCAGCATGCCGGCCAGCATCTGCCGCTGTGGGGGGTGGTCATCGACCACCAGCAGGCTGCGGCGCGCGCCGATGTAGCCGCTCACCGGCCGGTGCCGCGGCGTGCGCGCCAGGCCGGGCTCCGAGGTTTCGCTCAGGTAGAGCCGCACGGTGAAAGTGCTGCCTTCACCGAGCACGCTGCTCACCGTGAGTTCGCCGCCCATCAATTGCGAGAGCAGGTGCGTGATGGTCAGGCCCAGGCCGGTGCCGGGCTCGCCGGTGCGGCGGCCGGCGCTGCCGCGTTCAAAGGGCAGGAAGATGCGTTCCAGGTCTTCCGGCGCAATGCCGATGCCGGTGTCGATCACATGAAAGCGCGCCACTTCGCGCGTGTGGTCGAGCAGCAGCGTCACGCTGCCATGGTCGGTGAAGCGCACTGCATTCGCTAGCAGGTTGATGAGGATCTGGCGCAGCCGCTTGGCATCGGCGCGCACATAGGTCGGCACGCGGCCCTGGGTGCGCAGTTCGAAGGCGATTCCCTTGGCGGCGGCTTGCGGCGCGACCATGCGGACCACATCATCCAGAAAGTCGCGCATCGGCAGCGGCGCAATGTCGAGCCGCAGCTTGCCGGCCTCTATGCGCGCCAGGTCGAGCAGGCCGTCGATCAGCCCGTGCAGGTGCTCACCGCTGTGGTGGATGGTGTCGACCGCGGCGCGGCGCGCGCCCTGGATCTGCTCGTCCTTCAACAGGATCTGCGCATAACCGAGGATGCCGTTGAGCGGTGTGCGCAGCTCGTGCGTCATGCCGGTCACATAGCGCGTCTTGGCGGAGTTGGCGGCTTCGGCCAGGTCTTTCGCCGCTTGCAGGGCGATGTCGGTGCGCTTGTGCGCGTCGATCTCGCGAACCAGCAATTCGTTCTGGCGGTTCGATTCGTCTTCGGCCATGTGCCGGCTTTCGCTGCCCAGCACCATCCACCAGGCGCCCACCGTGGCCGCCAATGAGAGCAGTGCAAAGGCCTTGAAGAGTGGCGCCCGCAGCAACTCGCGGTCGGCCAGGTGCAGCGCACCTTGCTGCTCGTAGACCACGCCGAGGATGGCCGCGAAGAGCGCGATCAGCGAAAGAGCGACGACAAGGTAATGCGCCACGCGGAAGTTGATGCGCCGGCTGATGGCCAGCGGCAGCACCGAGGCCAGGCCGGCGCGCACCTGCTCGGCCACGCGCGAATCGGTCTTGCAGCGGTCGTGGCAGCGCGATTCGAGTGTGCAGCACAGTGAGCAGATGGGCGCGTCGTAAGCCGGGCACTGTGCCATGTCTTCCGATTCGAACGCGTTCTCGCACACCGAGCACTTCACCAGCTCGCCCGGCTTCCAGTGCGCGAGGTTGGGCCGCGCTTCGTAGTAGCGGCCCTGGGTCCACCACGCGAGCAAGGGCGAGACGGCCAGCGAAGTGAAGAGCGCGATGAAGGGCGCGAAGGCCTTGGCTTCCACGCCCATGGTGCCGGCATAGGCCGCCATGCCGAGTGCGGCGGCCACCAGCATGGCGCCGAGGCCCACGGGGTTGATGTCGTAGAGGTGCGCGCGCTTGAACTCGATGTGCTTGGGGCTCCAGCCGAGTGGCTTGTTGATGACCAGATCGGCCACCAGTGCGCCCACCCAGGCGATGGCCACGTTGCTGTAGAGGCCGAGCACGCCCTCCAGCGCCTCGAACACGCCCAGCGTCATCAGCAGCACGGCGATCAGCACGTTGAACACCAGCCACACCACGCGGCCCGGGTGGCTGTGGGTGAGCCGCGCAAAGAAGTTCGACCACGCGAGCGAGCCCGCATAGGCATTGGTCAGATTGATCTTGATCTGCGAGACCAGCACGAAGAGCGTGGTCGCGCCCAGCACCCAGGCCGGCGACTCGAACAGGTAGCCGAAGCCCGCCAGGTACATCTGCGTCGGCTCGACCGCCTTGTCCACCGGGATCTCGTGCTGCAGGGCGACGAAGGCCAGGAAGGCGCCGCCCATCATCTTGATCATGCCCGGCACGATCCAGCCCGGGCCAGCCGTGATCACCGCGGCCCACCAGCGCTTGCGGTTGGCCGCCGTCTTCTCGGGCAGGAAGCGCAGGTAATCGACCTGCTCGCCGATCTGCACCACGAGCGAGAACGCCACCGTGGCCGCGGCGCCGAACATCACCGCATCGAACCCGCTGCTGTGCGAGGTGCTGCCGACGAGCGAGGTGAAGTCGTTGAACATCTCCGGCTTCTTCGTCAGGATGGCCAGGTAGGGCAGCACGAAAAGAATCATCCAGACCGGCTGCGTCCACCACTGCAGCTTCTGGATCAGCGTGATGCCGTGCATCACCAGCGGCACCACGCCGAGCGAGGCCACGAGGTAACACACCGGCAGCGGCCAGCCGAAGTACATCTGCAAGGCGAGCGCGAGGATGGCCGCTTCGAGCGCGAAGAAGATGAAGGTGAAGCTCGCGTACACCAGCGAGGTGATGGTCGAGCCCAGGTAGCCGAAGCCCGCGCCGCGTGTCAGCAGGTCCATGTCGACACCGTACTTGGCGGCGTAATAGCTGATCGGCAGGCCGGTGAGGAAGGTGACGATGCCGACCACCAGGATCGCCCACAGCGCATTCGTGAAGCCGTAGTTGAGCGCAATGGCGCCGCCAATGGCTTCCAGTGCCAGGAACGAGGTGGCGCCGAAGGCCGTGTTGGCCACGCGGAACTCGCTCCACTTGCGAAAGCTGCGCGGCGTGTAGCGCAACGCGTAGTCCTCCATCGACTCGTTGGCGACCCACGAGTTGTAGTCGCGACGAATGCGAAAGATCTTCTGCGGCTGCGTCATGGGCGTCGGCGTGGGCAAGGGGGTCTGGCTCCTGAAATGGTGCCTTGCGGCAAAAGAAAAGAGGCGAGCAAGAAGCGCTCCCGCCGGGCACAAACCCCGTTCGGGCTGAGCCTGTCGAAGCCTGGTGGTGCACCTCACCAGGCACTTCGACA
>JAMFRW010000589.1 GCA_026224975.1 Rhodoferax sp.
GGTGTTGGCGTCGGCGCCATCACGGCTGGTGTTCATCGTGATGTTCAGCAGATCCTTGGTGACTTCGATGCTCGCGCTCGACTGCAGGCTGACCACGCCCTGCGGGGGCGGCGCATCGGCCCGGGCGGTGCCCGCGAGCGCGGTGGCCAGAACGGCGAAGGACAAGGTAAGGATCGGTGAGCGGAATGACAGAAAACGCATGTTGAACAAGGCTCCAGAAGAGAGAAACGGGCAGCAATCTTGTGACGAAAGATGACTTGGAGCGAGGCGTCGCCGCCTTCGTTCCCTGTGAAAACCGACTTCCGAAAGGTGCAACCGCGGTTTTGTAACAGATGGTCAGACCCGCCAAAAGGGGCTTCGAATCTGACCACAATCGGCTCTGTTACAAATAAGGAAAGGCCAGACCCCCATGACCACAGCCGCCCCGCCGCGCCCCGATCGAATCGCTGTCGTCGACGATGATGCCCGCATCCGCGACCTGCTGCGCCGCTATCTCACGCAAGAAGGCTTCGAAGTGCTGCTGGCCGAAGACGCCAAGGCACTGAACCGTTTGCTGACCCGCGAGACGGTTCACCTCATCGTGCTCGATCTCATGCTGCCCGGCGAAGATGGCTTGTCGATCTGCCGACGCTTGCGCGCGGCCAACGACCTCACGCCCATCATCATGCTGACGGCGAAGGTCGAAGACGTGGACCGCATCGTCGGCCTCGAAGTGGGTGCCGACGACTACCTGCCCAAGCCCTTCAACCCGCGCGAACTGCTGGCGCGCATCCACGCCGTGCTGCGCCGCCGGCCCACGCTCGAAGCACCGGGCGCGCCCTCGCTCGATGCGCAGACCGTGACCTTCGGGCCGTTCGAGTTCGACCTCGCGCTGCGCCGTTTGTCGAAAGAAGGCGAGCAGATCGCGCTCACCACCGGCGAGTTCTCCATGCTGAAGGCGCTGGTGCGCCACCCGCGCCAGCCGCTCTCGCGCGACAAGCTCGCCCAGCTTGCGCGCGGCCGCGAGTTCGAGCCCTTCGACCGCAGCCTCGATGTACAGATCTCGCGCCTGCGCAAGATGCTGGAGCCCGACCCGGCCCAGCCGCGCTACATCCAGACGGTGTGGGGCGTGGGTTATGTGTTCGTGCCGGATGGTGCAGCCTGATCGCCTGAGCCGATTCGCATGATTCGCAGGCCCGGCATCCGGTGACGCCCCCCAAACAAGTCGCTCTCAGCCTCTTCTGGCGCACGTTCTTCCTGCTCGCGTTGCTTCTGTCCTGCGGCGTTTTCGCCTGGGTGCAGACGCTGCGCGCGCTCGAATTCGAACCGCGTGCCGTGCAGTCGGCGCAGCAGATCGCGAGCCTCGTCGTGCTCACGCGATCGGCCCTGCGCGCGAGCGATGCGATCAACCGCGTCTCGCTGATCAAGGGCATCTCCAACACCGATTCGGTCAAGCTGCGCCCGCGTGAGCCGGCCGACAAGTGGGAGCCCTACGAGGTCGACCGCTTCACGCGGGTGATCGCCCAGGAGTTGCGCGCGCAGCTCGGACCCGACACGGTGGTCGCGAGTTCCATGAACCGCGCGCCCGGCCTGTGGGTGGGCTTCTCCATCGACGGCGACCCTTACTGGCTGCAGTCCGACCCCACGCGCGTCGGGCCCATGTCATGGAGCACCATCAGCCTCTGGGGCAGCATCGCGCTGCTGGCGACCGTCATCGGCTCAGCCATGGTCGCGAGCCTGATCAACAAGCCGCTCAAGGAACTCTCGTTCGCGGCCAGCCGCATCCGCGAAGGCGAGTTCGATTCACGCCTCGACGAGAACACCATGACCAGCGAGATCCGCCAGGTCAACATGGGCTTCAACCGCATGGCGCGCGAACTCGCGAAGGTCGAGCAGGACCGCGCCGTCATGCTCGCCGGCATCTCGCACGACCTGCGCACGCCGCTCGCGCGCCTGCGGCTCGAGGCCGAGATGAGCGTGCACGACGAAGAAGCCAAGAGCAACATGGCGCTCGACATCGACCAGCTCGACGCCATCATCGACAAGTTCCTCGACTACGCGCGCCCCGGCGAAACCAAGCTGATGCCGGTGCACCTGAGCAGCGTGGTCGATCGCGAGATGGCGGCCTTTCGCGACACCAGCCAGATCCGCATTACTTCGCGCGTGGCCATCGACACCAAGGTCATGGCCGACGACATCGAACTCGGCCGCGTGCTGCAAAACCTGTTCGAGAACGCGCGCCGCTATGGGCGTTCGGTGGATACGGGCATCGCCCGCGTCTTGGTGAGCTACTCGCGCGCCGGCCCGTGGGTGATCCTCAGCGTGCGCGACTACGGCGCCGGCGTCGACCCGAAGAAGCTCGCGCAGCTCACCACGCCGTTCTTCCGCGGTGACGCGGCACGCACCGCCGCGACAGGCGCCGGCTTGGGCCTCGCGATCGTCGACAAGGCCTTGCAGCGCATGGGTGGCTCGCTGGAACTCGTCAATGCGCCCGAGGGCGGGTTCATGGCGCATGTGAGGTTGAAGAAGGCGCCTTGAGCCGTTTTTCGCTGCGCGCAGAACGGAGGATCTGCCGTCGCCTCATCTTCACTCACTTCCTTCATGACGCACGACTTCGCTTACCAGAACGCCTTCTCGCGCAACCTCGGCTGGCTGACGCCCGCGGAACAGCAGCAATTGCGCACGAAGCGGGTCGCGATCGCAGGGATGGGGGCCGTTGGCGGCCTGCACCTGATGACGCTGGCGAGGCTCGGCCTGGGTGCGTTCCGGATCGCCGACTTCGATTCGTTCGAGGTTCACAACTTCAATCGGCAGATCGGTGCTTCGATGTCGACGGTCGGGCGTTCGAAGGTGGAAGTGATGACGGAGATGGCTGCCGACGTCAATCCTGAGATCGATCTGAAGTTGTTCCCGCAAGGCATCGACAGCGGGAACGTCGCATCGTTTCTCGACGGGGTCGATGTCTATGTGGACGGCCTGGACTTCTTCGCCTACGACGCTCGCCAGATGGTCTTTGCCGAATGCGCGGCCCGGGGCATCCCCGCCGTGACCGCCGCGCCGCTGGGCATGGGCGCAGCGGTCCTGAATTTCATGCCCGGCGGCATGAGCTTCGACAATTATTTCGGCTGGACCGAAGGAATGGACGACGAGGAGAAAGCGCTCCGCTTTGCCCTGGGCGTAGCCCCCGCCGGGCTGCACCGCGCCTACCTCGCGAGCCCCGAAAGTCTGAGCTTCGCCAAGCGCCGCGTGCCGTCTACATCTATGGGCTGCCAGATCGCCGCGGGCATGGCCGCCACCGAAGTGCTGAAAATCTCGCTACATCGCGGGCGAGTATTGGTTGGACCACACGGCATCCACTTCGACGCCTACCGCGGCCGCGCCGTCCGCACCTGGCGGCCGGGCGGTCACCGCAACCCGTTGCAGCAAGTGACGATGGCGTTCGGCCGGAGGTATCTGGCCAAGCTTTCGGCGCAGGATTGAAGCTGAAGCGTCACTTGCTATCATCGATAGCAATTCGCTTTTAGGAGGATCGCCGTGGCCAACTTGCTCGTCAGAGGTGTCGATGAAACCGTCGTTCGGGCGCTGAAAGAACGCGCCGGCTCGCACGGACGCAGCGCGGAGGCCGAGCATCGCGCCATCCTGGCGGCGGCGCTCGCTCGCCCGGTACGGCGAAGCCTGGCTCAGGTGTTGGCGTCCATGCCCGATGTCGGGTTGGATTCGGATTTCGAGCGGCTCGAGCCCGCCACCGAGGCGCCGCGTGTATTTGATTGACACCAACGTCATCAGCGAAGCGCGCAAACAAGGCAAGGCGCACCCGGGCGTGACGGCGTTCTTCGCCGAAGCAGATGCCGACGGTGCAGCGCTTTATCTTTCGGTCGTGACAGTGGGCGAGTTGCGGCGCGGCGTGGAGTTGATTCGCCATCGCGGTGATCGAGTCAAGGCGCAGCATCTCGAAGCCTGGTTGCAAGAGGTGCTGACGAACTACCGCGACAACATCCTGGCGTTCGACGCCGATGCCGCGCAGGTCTGGGGCCGGCTTCGCGTGCCGCACCCGGAGCACGAGCTGGACAAGCAGATCGCGGCGATCGCACTCGTCAACGACTTGACGGTGGTGACGCGCAACACTGCGGACTTTGTCGCCACCGGCGTTCGCTGTCGCAATCCCTTTTCGACAGCCTGAACAACGCGGAAGAGCCGAAGGCGACCAGTAGCGTCGCAGTCGCTTTATGCCCGCATGATCAAACAAACCGCTCGCGCTTCGATCGCTTCCCCATGCCCGACCGGCCCCATGTTCTCGGCCGTCTTCGCTTTCACGCTCACGTGCTCCATCGGGACCATCAGTGCGGTCGCGATGCGCTGGCGCATCGCGAGGATGTGCGGCGCCATCTTGGGCGACTGGGCGATGATGGTGCTGTCGACGTTGCCGATCTGCCAGCCGGTGCCGCGGATGCGGCGCGCGGCTTCGGCGAGCAGGGCGAGCGAATCGGCGCCCTTGTAGCGCGGGTCGCTGTCGGGGAAGTGAAAGCCGATGTCGCCGAGTGCGGCGGCACCGAAGAGCGCATCGGTGATCGCATGGCAGAGCGCGTCGGCATCCGAATGGCCCAAGAGGCCGTGCGTGTGCGGAATCTCGACGCCGCCGAGCACGAGCTTGCGCCCCTCGACCAGCGCATGCGTGTCCCAGCCCTCGCCGATGCGCCACATTCCGGGCCTGGCCTTGTTCATCATGCGCGCGTCCTCAGCAAGCGTTCGGCCAGATCGAAATCGGCCGGGTAGGTGATCTTGAAATTTTCCAGCGAGCCGGGCACGAGCTTCGGCGCGGCGCCCATGGCTTCCATGGCGCTGGCTTCGTCGGTGACGGCGGCGCCAGCATGCGCGAGTGCCGCAAGCAGCGGGCCGATGCGGAACATCTGCGGCGTTTGCGCCTGCCATTTGTGGCGGCGGTCGATGGTCGATTCGACACGACCCTCGCGCTCGGCCTTCAGCGTATCGGCCAGCGGCAACGCGAGCAGGCCGCCCACCTCGTCGGCTATGCACGCATCGATCAAGGCATCTATCCATTCGGGGCGAACAAGGCAGCGCGCCGCGTCGTGCACCAGCACCCAATCGTCCTCGGCCGCCCCGTGGGCCAGCAGATCGGCCAGGCCGTTGGCGACGGTCTGGGCGCGGGTCATGCCGCCGCTGCGTGACACCCATCCGCCGAAGTCTGGCGCGTGGCGCTCGAACTCGCCGTCTTGCGGGCTCAGCACGACGAGCGTTTGCGTGAGGCGCGAGACCTGCGCCAGCGCGGCCAGGGTGTGCGCGACGAGGCTGAGACCGGCCAATGGCGCGTACTGCTTCGGCCCGCCCGCTGCCGCGCGCTCGCCGATGCCGGCGCAGGGCACCAGCGCGAAGAGGCGCGGAGTAATCAGCAACGGCGAGTCTTCGGGCAAGAGACGTGGCGATGCCCGCGAAGGGTGGTCGGGTGGCAAGGCAAGCGTCATGAAGGCGCGAATTCTATAATCGACACCATTCTTCGCCCCCGGACGATGCCTTGTGGAAAGGCTTCGCGGGGCGATCTGCTTTTGGCCTCCGCGTTTCATGCAACTGCCTTCGATCGCCCCGGGAAAACGCTTCACCCTGCCCCGCCCCCTCGGTTCGGCCGATGCCTTGCTGTTGGCGCGGTTTGCGCAATCGCAAACCGCGCAAGGGAAGCTCACCGCCATCGTCACCGCCGAGCCGGCCGACACGCAACGGCTGGAAGACGAGTTGGCCTTCTTCGCGCCCGAGTTGCGCATCGCCGTGTTCCCCGATTGGGAAACGCTGCCCTATGACACCTTCTCGCCGCACCAGGACTTGATCTCCGAGCGCCTGGCCACGCTCTGGCGCATTCGCCAGGGCGAGGTCGATGTGGTGCTGATGCCGGCCTCCACCGCGCTGGTGCGCCTCGCGCCGCCGAGCTTTCTGGCGGCCTACACCTTCAACTTCAAGCAGAAGCAAAAGCTCAACGAAGCGGCGCTCAAATCGCAGCTCACGCTGGCCGGCTACACGCATGTGAGCCAGGTGGTTTCACCCGGCGAATACGCGGTGCGTGGTGGCTTGATCGATCTGTTCCCGATGGGCTCGGCGGTGCCGTACCGGGTGGACCTTTTCGGTGACGAAGTCGATTCGATCCGCACCTTCGACCCCGACAGCCAGCGCAGCCTCTACCCCGTGCCCGAAGTGCGGCTGCTGCCCGGCCGCGAGTTCCCGATGGACGAGGATGCGCGCGCCGCTTTCCGCGCCCGCTGGCGCGAGAAGATGGAGGGCGACCCGACCAAGGTGCGGCTCTACAAGGACATCGGCACCGGCATCGCCACCGCCGGCATCGAGTACTACCTGCCGCTGTTCTTCGAGCAGACCGCGACGATCTTCGACTACCTCGGTGACGAGGCCACGATCGCGCTGCACGGCGAGATCGACAAATCACTCGAACGCTTCTGGACCGACACGCGCGAACGCCATCGCTTCCTGCAGCATGACCGCGAGCGGCCCATCCTGCCGCCGGAAGAACTGTTTCTCACGTCCGACGCTTTCTTCACGCTCTGCAACCGTCATGCGCAACTCGCCGTGCGCGGCAAGGAAGAAGCGACCTGGGCACGGCATCTCCCCGACCTGAGCACCGACCGCGGCGCGCCGGAACCGCTGAAGAAGTTGCAGCTCCATGTGGGCACCACGAAGTACCGAGTGCTCATCCTCGCCGAAAGCCAGGGCCGCCGCGAGAGCCTGCTGGAGCTGCTGCGCGACAGCAAGATCGAACCACCCAGCGTCGCCTCGCTCGCCGAATTCGAAGCCGGCGACGAACGCTTTGCGATCGCCGTCGCGCCACTCGCCGAAGGCTTCTTCTGGTTCGAGCCCGACGATAACAAGGCGATCCAGTTCGTCACCGAAACCGAACTCTTCGCGACCAGCCCCACCGCGCGCCGGCGCCGCAAGCAGGAACAGGTCAGCGATGTCAATGCGCTGATCAAGGACCTGTCGGAGCTCAAGATCGGCGACCCGGTCGTGCACGTCAACCACGGCATCGGCCGCTACCTCGGACTCGTCAACATCGACCTCGGCGACGGCCCGAGCGAATACCTGCACCTCGAATACGCCGACAAGGCGACCTTGAAGATTCCGGTCGCACAGCTGCATCTGATCGCCCGCTACA
>JAMFRW010000590.1 GCA_026224975.1 Rhodoferax sp.
ATTACAGCTGGCGCGGCTACCAGCATGTGCAGGAGAAGCACCTCAAGTACGCGTGCCTGCTGGCCGAGCAGAAGTTCGCCGCCGGCAAGCGCGGCAACCTCGTCTATGCGGCGCTGCGTTTTTGCACCGATTTCCTGCACCAGTACGTGCTGCGCCTCGGCTTTCTCGATGGCAGCCGTGGCTTCTTGATGGCGCTGATCCTGGGTCAGTACGCGTTCCACAAGTACGCGGCGCTGTGGGCGCTGGAGCACAGAGATACGCCGGGGCGGTGAGCGCGCCGCTGCCGTTGCTTACTCCGCTTCGCGCCAGGCGAAGAAGGGCTTGGTGATGCGCACGATGGGCTGCGGCGTCGGCGTGCGGCGCTCTTGCGGTGTCGAGAGCGATTCACCGGCCATCACCCGTTCGTAGACCGCAAGATAACCCGCTGCCATCGTCTCGACACGCGGCGCCTGCTCGCGACAACGCCGGGCCCAACGGCGCCGCTCGTCGACATCGAGCGTGATCATGCGGCGCGTGGCGTCCAGCGCCTCCTGGTAATTCGAGACGATCATGCCGGTCTCGCCATGGCGGATCAGGTCGGGCAACGAGCCGTTCGGCGTGGCGAGCACCGGTGCGCCGCTGGCGAGCGATTCCATCACCACCAGCCCGGCGGGCTCATGCCAATTGACAGCGTGGAACGACACGGCGGAGCGCGCGAGCAGATCGAGCTTGCGTTCGCCGCCGATGTAGCCGTGGCGGTGCACCAGCCGCCGCAGCGCCTCTGGCCGGCGGCACCACGCGCCCCACAGCTTGGGTTGCAGCCACGGCGAGCGCTTGCCGCTCATGTGGAGCGGCAGGTCGAGGTCGAGCGCCAGGTCGATGGCGGTGCGCGCATTCTTTTGCGGCCACTCCATGCGCACCAGCGACAGCATCATGCGGTCCTTCGAATCGGCGAACCGGTAGTCTTCCACCGGCACACCGTTGGGCACGGCGCACGAGCGCCCGTGCAGGCGCGCATGCGATTCACCGACGAACACCGTGTTCGGCCACAGCTTCACATCGGGCGGGCGGTTGCTGTGTTCGGTGACGAGCCACGGCCGCGCGAGCCCCTCAAAGCCGCCAGGGATGCGATGCAGATGAACCACGTCAGTATCCGCCGGCAGCAAGGGTTCGAGTGGCTGCTCGCCCGTCCACGGGATGAAGCCGATGCCCGGAAACTCCTCGTGCAGCGTGCTCGCCGGGTGCGCGATCAGCGTCACCTGGTGTCCCGCCAGATGCTGCGCGCGCGCCAGCCAATACACCACGCGCTCGGTGCCGCCGTAGCCTTGCGGTGGAATGGGGTAGGGCGTGGGGCAGAACTGGACGATGTGCATGGTCAACGCCTGGCGCGGGCGGCCAGAACTTCTTCGTACACCGCATGGTTGCCGGCGACCATGGAGGGCGCCGAGAATCCGGCCTCGATCCACTCCCGTGCGCGCACGCCGTAGCGCTGGCGCAGCGCCTCGTCGTCCAACAAGCGCAACAGCGCCGACGTGAGTTGAGCGACGTTGCCCGGCTCGACCAACTCGCCGGTCTCGCCCGGCTGCACGATCTCGGGGATGCCGCCGGTGCGTGAGGCGACGATCGGCACGCCGCAGGCTGCCGCTTGCAGCAGCGCAACGCCCAAGCCTTCGGTCATCGCCGGATGCGCGACCACATCGAGGCACGGCAGCACGCGCGCCATGTCCTGGCGAAAGCCGGCGAACTGCACAGAGGTGCCGAGTTGCCGCTCCTGCACCAGTTGCCGCATCGCTTCTTCTTGCGGCCCTTGGCCGAAGAACAGCACGCGTGTTTGGGGGTGTTTGGCCAACACTGCCGGCAACGCATCGAGCAAGGTGCGATGGCCCTTGCGGACAATGAACTGCGCGACCATCGCGACCGTCACATCGCCGTCCTGCAAACCGAACTCCTGGCAAAACCAGGCCATGTCGCCGCGCCCGGGGCGATAGGTTTGCGTGTCGACCGCCGAGTGCACGCACACGACTTGCGCAGGCGGTAGCCCTTCGCCCAGCAGCACCTCGCGGATGCCGTTGGAGATGGCGACCACCTTGTCGTAGAGCCGGTACTTGAGACCGACCCAGAAGACCGGCTCCGTGTTGTCCACACGCCGGCTGTGCACGACCGCCACGCCTTCGACGCGAGCCGCCAGCGCGCCCCAGATGTCGGTGCCGAAGCGGCTGTGCAGGTGCACCACGTCGGGCCGGATCTTTCTGATGAGTTGGCGCAGGCGAAAGAAAGTTGCCACGTCGACATCGCCGCGCATCACCGTCTCGTGAACCGCCGCGGCGTGCGGTCGCGCCGCATCGGCGATGGCGCTGCCGATCGGGCAGGCCAGGTGGCATTCGACGCCTCGCCGCGTGAGCCCATCGATCAGCATCACGACCTGCAACGCGCCGCCGTAGAGATGCCGGCCGGATTCGATGTGCAGAACCTTCATGGCAGCCGAATTGGAACTGGCAGTGCCAGCAGCCGCTGCGCCTCGGCGAATACCGCCTCGACGGTGTGGGCGCGCATGCACTGGTAGACGCCGCCGCAGGTCGGGTTGCGGCGGCAGGGCGAGCAGAAGAGCTTCTCGTAGAGGATGGTCGTGCGCGGCGAGTCGGTGCGGCCGTACGGGCGGGTCGAGCCGAAGAGCGCGATCGTCGGCACCCGCGCTGCCGTGCCGGCGTGGGTGAGGCCGGTGTCGACGCCGATCAGCAAGCGGCTGGCGGCGACGGCGGCAATGCTTTCGTCCAGCGCCAGACGGCCAGTGAGGTCGACGATGCGCGGCGACGCGGCGGCGATGCGCGCGGCGGCTTCGGCATCGGCCGGGCCGCCCAGCAAGACCGGTGTGAAGCCAGCGGCTGCCAATCGATCGGCCAACGCCGCCCAGCGTTCTTCGAACCAGTGTTTTTGCGGGCGCGTGGTGAAGGGGCACAGCACGACGTAGGCACCCTTGACACCACGTGCGCGCAGCGTCGTCGCCGCGTTGTCGCGGGCGGCATCGCCTACCGCCAGATCGAGCTGGAAGGCGCCCTCGGGGGCGCCGAGGTACTGGGCCAGCGCGCGGTACTCACGGCCGATCAGCGCATCGGCTTCTTTGGCCGGCACCAGCCGCTCGGTCGCGAGCCACTGGCCACCTTCGCGCGGGATCAGGCCGACGCGCCGGGGCGCCGCGCTGAGCCAACTCCAGATGGCGCTCTTGAGCAGACCTTGGGTGTCGAGCGCCAGGTCGAAATGGCGGTCGCGCAGCTCACGCCGGAAGCGTCGTATCTCGCCCCACAGCTCGGCCAGGCGCCGCTCGCGCCAGAGCTTCAGCCACTGCGCGCGCGGCCAGACGATGACTTCGTCGAGCCGTGGGTTGTGCTTCAGGAGAGGCGCGGCCGGACTTTCGGTGAGCCAGGCCAGGTGCGCCTGCGGGTACACCGCGCGCAAGGCCGGCACGAGGCCCGACGCCATGATCACGTCGCCCAACGCCGAGAGGCGAACGATCAGGATGCGCCGCGCGGACTTTGGTGCGGCGAGCGTTTGCTCGGTCATCCGAAGAGTTCGTCGTAGGTCACGCCGGCCGTGCCGAACTTGCCGACGACGATGCCGGCGGCGCGGTTCGCCTGCACGATGGCCGAACGCAGCGGCGTGCCGGCGGCGATCAGTGCGGCGATGGTCGCGATCACCGTGTCGCCAGCACCCGTCACATCGAACACCTCGCGTGCCTGCGCGGGCACGTTGGACGTGTCGGCGTCTTCGAACAAGGTCATGCCCTCATCCGATCGCGTCAGCAGCAGCGCACCGATGCCGAGGCGCTCACGCAGCGCGCGGGCACGCTTGTGGAGATCGGCTTCGTCAGCCCATTTCCCGATGACCTGCATCAGCTCCGACCGATTGGGCGTGACCAACGTGGCGCCGGCATAGCGCGAATAGTCGCTGCCTTTCGGGTCGACCAGCACCGGCTTGCCCGCAGCACGCGCGAGTTCGATCATGGGCCGAATGTGTGCCAGGCCGCCCTTGCCGTAGTCGGAAAAAAGCACCGCGTCATGCGCAGGCAGCTCACGCTCGAAATCGCTCAGCAGTTGCGCCAGCACCTCGTGGTCGGGCGTGCTTTCGAAATCGATGCGGATGAGTTGCTGCGAGCGGCCGATCACACGCAGCTTGACGATGGTCTGCAGTTGCGGGTCGCGGCCTAGCGCAGTGCGCACGCCCTTGGCCTGCAGCAGCGCTTCGAGCCGCGTCGCGGCTTCGTCGTTGCCGACGACGGTGAGCAGGGTCACGTCGGCGCCCAGCAGCTTGACGTTGAAGGCCACATTGCCCGCTCCACCGAGGCGCTCCTCTTCGCGTTGCACGCGAACGACCGGCACCGGCGCTTCGGGTGAGATGCGCTCGACCTCGCCGAACCAGTAGCGGTCGAGCATCACATCGCCGACCACGAGCACGCGGCTGGCGGCGAGCGCTTCGCGGGTCGGCGGGGTGTCGTGGGCGGTTTCGTCGATCAGGAGCGAACTCATGTGGCGCGTCCCTTATTGCTCTTCGATCCGCTGGGGCGGGTAGCTGTCCCAGTTGTGGCAGCCGGGGCATTGCCAGAAATAGCGCTGCGCCTCGAAGCCGCAGGCTGCGCAGCGGTAGCGGTGCAGCGGCTGGGCAGCCCGGCCGATGGCGTCGCGCAAGGCCACGGCTTCGGGCTCGCTGAAGGCCATGGTGCCGCTTTGGCCGATGGCCGCTTGCGCGGCCGAGAGCGATGGGTGGTTGCGCAGGTGGGCGAGCAGCCGGTCGCGGCGCTTGGTGGGGTCGGCTTCGAGCACATCGATCGCGTCGAGCAGGTCCATGGCCGGGTTGCGGTCGTAGAGCGCGAGCAGGCGCTGCAGCGCCGCGTCCTTCTCGCCGCAGGCCAGCGCGCTGGTGGCGTACTCGCGCGCCACAAGATTGAACGAAGCGGGGTGCGCCACCATCAAGACGCCCCAGAGCGAGAGCACCTCGGCATGGTCGCCACGCCGTGCCGCGAACTGGCCTTCCAGCACCAGCGGGCGCGCGGCCTGAGGTGCGGCTTCGCGGGCCCGACGGATGGCGGCGAGCGCGTCTTCAGGCTGGTGCTTGGCATCGGTTTCGAGCGCGATCTCGCACCAGTAGTGCGCGATGCGCGAGGCGAAGGAGCCGGTGCCGCGGTGCTCCAGCCGCTGCGCCACATCGACGGCAGCGCGCCAGTCGCGTGAGCGCTCATGCAGTGTCAGCAGGGCCAGGCGCGCTTCGGTGTCGAAGGCGGTGCCATCGAGCGCCTGGTAGGCGCGCTCGGCGCGGTCGAAGATGCCGGCCTTCATGAAGTCTTGCGCGAGGGCGTGCTGGGCGCGGTCACGTTCGGTCTTGGGCAGGTCGGCGCGGTTCAGCAGATGCTCGTGCACACGGACTGCGCGCTCGTACTCACCGCGGCGGCGGAACAGGTTGCCGAGCGCGAAGTGCAGGTCGGAGGTGTCTGGGTCTTGCTGAACGGCTTCGATGAAGGCGTCGATCGCCTTGTCGTGCTGTTCGTTCAGCAGCAGGTTCAGGCCCTTGTAGTAGGCCTTGGGCGAATCCTTTTCTTCACGCAGCCATTGCTTCAGGTCGAAGCGCGAGGCGAGCCAGCCGAAGGCGAAGGCGAGCGGCAGCGCCAGCAGCAGCCACTGGTACTCAAAGTCCATCGCGCGGCGGGTGCGTCAGCGCCGCTTCGGCGGGCACTTGCGAGATCGGCGAATCGGCCACGATGGTGGTGCTGGCGGTGTGCTTGCGGGCCACGCGGCGGTGCTTCCACCAGCTCGGCACCATCGCGAACACGCCAAAGGCGCAGCCGAGCGCAAAGGAGGCGAGCACGATGAAGACCATCGGCGTGCGCCACTCGTAGCCGAAGAACCAGCGCACGGCGGCCTCGTCGCGGTTGTTCAACGCGAAGGCAAACAGAACGAAGAAAACAGCGGCTCGAACGAGCCAGACAAAGATTCGCATCGGGTCTCCCGGGGCCGCGATTCTAACGGCGGGGTGACGGGCTGACGGAGGGGGAGGGCGACGGCCGAAGATCGGCCAAAGCGCTTGTCTATTCGACGATCTATTCGGCGCGAGAGCCGATCATGTGAACGGGTTCGGGCTCCACCGGAACCTGCTCGTCCACCGCTTCACGCAAGGCCTTGCCCGGCTTGAAGTGTGGAACCAGCTTCTCGGGAATCACCACCTGCTCGCCGCTGCGCGGGTTGCGGCCCACGCGGGGCGGACGGCGGTTGATCGAGAAGCTGCCAAAACCGCGAATCTCGATGCGATGGCCCTTGGCAAGCGCCGCAGACATCGCATCCAGAATCGTCTTGACCGCGAATTCGGTGTCGCGATGGGTCAACTGGCTGAATCGCTCAGCCAGCTGGATCACGAGGTCACTTCGGGTCAAGAGAACCGCTCTTACGAGTTGTTCTGGTTGTCCAGCTTGGCGCGCAGCAGTGCGCCCAGGCTGGTCGTGCCGGCGTTTTCACGCTCGCTGGTCTGCGTCAGGCGGGTCATCGCTTCCTGGTTGTCGGCGTTGTCCTTGGCCTTGATCGACAACTGGATCGAACGCGTCTTGCGGTCGACGTTGATGATCACGGCGTTGACTTCGTCGCCTTCCTTCAGCACGTTGCGCGCATCTTCGACACGGTCGCGGCTGATTTCGGAGGCGCGCAGGTAGCCTGTCACGTCTTCGTTCAGCTGGATCTCGGCGCCACGCGCGTCGACCATCTTGACCTTGCCCGTCACCGACATGCCGCGGTCATTGACCGAGGTGTAGCTGGTGAACGGATCGCTGTCGAGCTGCTTGATGCCGAGCGAAATGCGTTCGCGGTCCACGTCGACAGCCAACACGATTGCTTCGACTTCCTGGCCCTTCTTGTAGTTGCGAACAGCGGCTTCGCCCGGCTCGTGCCACGACAGGTCGGAGAGGTGAACCAGGCCGTCGATGCCGGCGGCCAGGCCGACGAACACGCCGAAGTCGGTGATCGACTTGACGGGGCCCTTGACGCGGTCACCGCGCTGGACGGTCGCCGAGAACTCTTCCCACGGATTGGCCTTGCACTGCTTCATGCCCAGGCTGATGCGGCGCTTGTCTTCGTCGATTTCCAGAACCATGACTTCGACTTCGTCGCCGAGCGAAACGATCTTGCTCGGGGCGACGTTCTTGTTGGTCCAGTCCATTTCGGAGACGTGCACCAGGCCTTCGATGCCCGGCTCGATCTCGACGAACGCGCCGTAGTCGGCGATGTTCGTGATCTTGCCGAACAGGCGCGTGCCGTTCGGGTAGCGGCGCGAGACGCCATGCCACGGGTCGTCGCCCAGCTGCTTGATGCCGAGCGAAACACGGTTCTTCTCGGCGTCGAACTTCGGGACCTTGGCCTGCAGCTCTTGTCCGACCTGAACGACTTCGCTCGGGTGACGGACACGGCGCCAGGCCATGTCGGTGATGTGCAGCAGGCCGTCGATACCGCCGAGGTCGACGAACGCGCCGTACTCGGTGATGTTCTTGACGACGCCGTTGACG
>JAMFRW010000591.1 GCA_026224975.1 Rhodoferax sp.
GGTGCTGGTCCGCCAGGCCGCGCACGAAGTCGGCGATGCGCGCCGCGCGCGGCGCCAGGCCGGCGACTGGCCCGAAGTCCACCAGCTCGCCGTCGGACAGCCAGGCGCTGGCGCCGGCCACGTTGTGCACCATGTTGCCGTAGGCAATCGAGCGCGAGCCGCAGGAATTGTTGCCGGCCATGCCGCCGAGCGTGGCCTGTGCGCTGGTGGAGACGTCCACCGGATACCACAGGCCGTGCGGCTTCAGCTGGACATTCAGGTGATCGAGCACCAGCCCGGGCTCGACCTTCGCCGTGCGCTGCGCCACATCGACGTCGAGCACCTTGCGAAAATGCTTGGAGGTGTCGATCACCAGCGCCGCGCCGGTGGTCTGGCCGCACTGGCTGGTGCCGCCGCCGCGAGGCAGGACCGGCACCTTCAGGTCGCGCGCGATGTCGATGGCGACGGCGATGTCGCGCTCGCTGCCGGGGACGAGCACGCCGACCGGCATGATTTGATAGATGGACGCGTCCGTGGCATAGCGGCCCCGCGATCCCGCGTCGAACAGCACGTCGCCTTCGGTCTCGGAACGCAACCGGCGCATCAGCGCCACGCTGACGTCGTTGGGCGGCGGCTCGGTGCCCGCAGGCATCGAATTGCTGGTGGATTCGTTCGGCATGGCGTGCTCAGGAGCTCGCGCTCAACGGATAGACATCGCCGGCGCGCAGCAGGTCGATGATGGTGTCGCGCTTGTGCAGGAGGTGCTTGACCATCACCTGGCGCATTGCGGCGCCGTCGCGTGCCTGCAGGGCCTGGATCATCACCTCGTGCTCCTGCATCGCGCGGCTCCACTTGGCTTCGTTCTGGTTGGTGCGAAAGCGCAGGGATTGAACGCGGGCGTTGATGCTCTGGTAGGTACTGGTCAGCACCGGGTTTGCGGCCGCGCGGTTGATCGCGGCGTGGATCAGTGCATTGAGTCGGTAGTAGTTCGACAGGTCGCGCCGCGTGAAGCTCGCCAGCATCTCGAAGTGCATGGCGCGGACTTCGGCCAGGTCCTCTTCGTTCATGCGCTGCGCCGCCAACTCGCCCGCCATGGCTTCGAGCCCGGCCAGCACCTCGAAGGTGTTCAGGATGTCGGCCTCCGTCAGCTTGACGGCGACCGCGCCGCGATTGGGCAGCAGATCCACCATGCCCTCGGAAGCGAGCAGCTTGATCGCCTCGCGCAAGGGCGTTCGCGACACGCGCAGCAACGCGGACAACTCGCGCTCGTTGAGCTTGGCGCCGGGGGCGATGCGGCCCTCGATCAACAGTGTCCGCAAACGGGCCACCACCTGGTCATGCAGTGCGACGCGCGCGATCTCGATGATTTCGGCCATGCCATCTCACCCTCATATTTTGAATGCAAACTCAGGCCAGATCATCTCGCATTGGCGCTTATCCAGCAGGTAAGACCACAACAGGATGTAAAGGCATGGACTAGTTTGTCTTTTGCATGCAAAACTGTCGTGCAGAAAGGAGTTGTGCATGTTGAACCTCGACTTCCATCCCACGGGCAGGCACTTCTTGCAGATTCCTGGTCCCAGCCCGGTTCCCGATCGCATCCTGCGGGCGATGAGCCTGCCCACCATCGACCATCGCGGCCCCGAGTTCGGTGCGCTCGGGAAGAAGATACTGTCCGGCATCCAGGACATCTTCAAGACGCGTCACCCGGTCGTCATCTATCCGGCCTCCGGCACCGGCGCGTGGGAGGCCGCACTGGTCAACACGCTCAGCCCGGGCGATCACGTCGTGATGTACGAGACGGGGCATTTCGCGTCGCTGTGGGTCAAGATGGCCGCGCGCCTGGGCCTGTCGACCGAGTTCCTGGCCTACGAGGGGACCGACGATCACCTGCCGCACGCGCCGGGTTGGCGCCATGCCGTGCAAGCCGAC
>JAMFRW010000592.1 GCA_026224975.1 Rhodoferax sp.
GCTGACGCTGATGCGCGGTGCGACGGGCGTGCAAATGCGCATGCCCGACCGCTTCCCGGACTACTTGCGCGGCGTGTTCAAGGCGATGTGGATCGAACCGCAGAACCTCAACGAACCGGCGCTTACCGCCAAGGCGCTGACCGACGCGGGCTTCGATCCGGCCGCCATCATGGCGTTGGTCAACGATCCCGAGGTCAAGGCACAACTGCGCGCGACCACCGAGGAAGCCGTTGCGCGAGGCGCTTTCGGCGCCCCGACGTTGTTTGTCGGCGAGGAGATGTTCTTCGGCCAGGACCGCCTCGACTTCGTTCGCGTAGCGTTGGCCGGCGCCGTCGATGGTGGGCGGTGAGGGTGTCGAACCCCCGACCTAAGCAGTGTGAATGCTTCGCTCTACCGCTGAGCTAACCGCCCGAAATCTGCTGCCGACAATCCACTCTTGCGGTGAACCGGACAGCCAAAGATTATGCCACAGGCTCGGCGAGGGCTTGCGGCGGGGCTTCGAGACGGCGCCACACCGTTTTGCCGCCGCTGGCCTTGTCGAGTTCTTTCAGCATGGCGGCGTGCGCTTCCTGCTCGGCGGGGTCGGCTTCGATCACCGCGAGTTCGAGCGTGGCGAAGTCGATGGCGTCTAAGGCGATCTCGGCGGCGCTGGGTTCGCTGGTGTCGATCACGAGCGAGTTCTGGCCGCGCGTCATGCGGATGTAGACCTCCGCCAGCAGGCCGGCATCGAGCAGCGCGCCGTGCAGGCTGCGGTTGGAGTTGTCGACTTCCAGGCGCTTGCAGAGTGCGTCGAGCGAGTTCGATTTTCCGGGGAACATCTCGCGTGCCATCAGCAGGCTGTCGGTCACCTGCGCGACGTGGCCGGGAAACTTGGGGCGGCCGAGGCGGCGCAGTTCTTCGTTCAGGAAGCCGATGTCGAAGTTGGCGTTGTGGATGATGATTTCCGCCCCGTCGACGAACTCCATCAGCTCGTCGGCCACGGCAGCGAAGAGCGGCTTGTCGGCCAGGAATTCATCGGTGAGGCCGTGGATCTTGACGGCGTCTTCGTGGCTAGGCCGCTCGGGGTTGACGTAGAAGTGCAGGTTGCGGCCCGAGAGGCGGCGGTTGAGCATTTCGACGCAGCCGATTTCGATGACGCGGTCGCCCGATTCGGGGCTGAGGCCGGTGGTTTCGGTGTCGAGAAAAATCTGTCGCATCGGTTGATTCTAGAAGTGGCGCATCGGATCAGCGATCAACCGCGCGGCGCACGCCCGCGGCCCCAGAGCCACATCGCGATGCCTGCCAGGATCATCGGCACGCACAGCCACTGGCCCATGCTCAGGCCGAGTGCCAGCAAGCCCAAAAAGTCGTCGGGCTCGCGGAAGTATTCGGCGGTGAAACGCAGCACACCGTAGCCGAACAGAAAGGCGCCCGACACCTGCCCCAGCCCGCGCGGCTTCTTCGAATAGAACCACAGCACCACGAAGAGCAGCAAACCTTCGAGCAGAAATTGATACAGCGACGAAGGATGGCGTGGCAGTGGCCCGGCGTTGGGATAGACCATGCCCCACGGCAGGCTCGGGTCGGCCAGCCGCCCGGGCAGTTCGCCGTTGATGAAGTTGCCGATGCGCCCGGAGGCAAGCCCCGTTGGCACGCAGGGCGCGATCAGATCCGTCACATCCAGGAACTGCCGACCACGCGTGCGCGCAAAGAGGGCCATCGCCGCGAACACGCCGAGCATGCCGCCGTGGAAGGACATGCCGCCCTTCCAGACCGCCACGATCTCCATCGGGTGGGCCGCGTAGTAACCGGGCTTGTAGAAGAGCACATAGCCGATGCGGCCGCCGAGCACGACACCGAGCACGCCGTAGAACAGCAGGTCTTCGATGTCTCGCCGCGCCCAGTTGCGCGACGCGAACTGCACAAGTTGCACGCGTCGCGCGCCCAGCCACAAAAAGAGCCCGAAGGCGACCAGATAGGTCAGGCCGTACCAGTGGATCGCGAGGGGGCCGACTTGCAGGGCGACCGGGTCGAATTGAGGATAGGCAAGCATGGAAAACCTGTGGGCGAATGCAGCGCAGACGATAACCGAGCGCTCGCGCCGCCCGGCCTGGGCCGCGTGGCCCGCGAATCGGCTGGCAAATGACACCCGAACGACATTTCGAAACCGCATAAACGGCCGATTCTTCACGACGCGTACTAATATCGATCGCCTTCAAATCTGCATTTTCGGTCTACACGCCAGCTTCGTGCTGCTGTTCGATTCGAAACCACTCCCATGTGCTGGCGATGCTGAAACCCGTGATTGCCGTCTGGCGCGACATGCTCACGCCCACCCGGGCGTTTCGGTCCGAGGCATTGGAGCGCCAGTTTCTGCGCGATTACGCGCGCCGCTTCGCCCCCGAGCGGCGAGCCATGGCGCTCCTGGCGGCGCTCGTGTGGGGCATCTACAGTTACTGGGACCTGGTGAACCTGCGAGAAGTGGCCGCCACGCCGCTGACGAACGACATGGACGTGGTGCTGCTCCTGCGCGTCTTCGGTTTCGTTCTGCTGCTCGTGGTCACGGCGGTGGCCGCCGGCCCCTGGATCACCCACGACGAGCGGCGCGCGTCGGCACTGTTCATGTTCTCGAGCCTTTCCACCTACCTCATCGCCTATTGGCAGATGCGGCTTGTGCCACCGGACTATGCGCACGCCTATTACGGCCTGGCGCTGACCATCATCATGACCGCCGCGTTCACGATGTTCCGGCTGCGCGGGTTTGCGATCCTCTGCGTGATGGTTGTCTGCGTGCTGGCGCCGGGCATCCTCCTGCAGATCGAGGTGATGTGGCGCCCCGAGGTGGATCTGCGCGCAGAGCAGAACTACATCTTCAAGGTCAGCAATACCCTGGTCGCGCTCGCCCTGCTCGGTGCCGGCCTGGGGCAGCAGATCGAACGCACCCAGCGCGCCACCTTCAAGCGCGAGCACGAACTGGCGCTGTCCAACCAGGCGTTTCAGCGGCAAAGCCGTGAGCTGGAAGCGCTCAACGAAGCGATCCGCCAATCGAGCCGGCAAACCGAGGAAAAAGCCCTGGCGCTGGTCGATCTCAAAGAGCAGCTCCGCGAGAACGCCGAGCGCAAGAACCAGGAGAAGTCACAGTTTCTGGCGAGTGCCGTGCACGACCTGCGCCAGCCGCTGCAAGCCATCGGCAACGCGCTCGACCCGGCCTTGCGTACCTTGGCCGATGGCGATGTCGCCACCGCCCGGTCGATGCTGACGCTGGCGCAAACCGCCGCCCACCTGATGGCCGGGCAGCTCGCGGCCATGCTCGAAATCTCCCGGCTCGAATCGGGCCTGGTCCAACCCGAAACCACCAGCTTCGATCTGCGCGCGCTGGCCGAGGGCACGCTCGCACAGTTCGATGACATGGCCGCGCGCGAGGGCGTGCGGCTCGGGCTGCTCGCGCCACCGGATGCCGAGGTGTGGGTCGAAAGCGACCGCCACTTTCTGGGCCGCATCCTGCAAAACCTCGTGGGCAACAGCATCAAGTACAACGACCCGGCAAAGGGCGGCGAGCGGCAGGTGCGGCTGCAGCTGAGCAACCAACCGTCGTGTGTCCGGCTCGAGGTCGAGGACAACGGCGTGGGCATCGCGCAGGAAAACATCGACAGCGGCGCAATCTTCAAGCCCTTCTATCAAGTGAACAACCGCAGGCGCGAGGCCGAGAAAGGCGTGGGGCTGGGCTTGGCGATCGTCGAGGCGCTGCTGTCACTGCTGCGCGAGCACCGCGTCGATGTGCACTCGACGCTGGGCGCTGGCACACGCATCGGCCTGGAGATTCCGCACGGTGCCCGCAACGCGCGTCAGTGGGGCGCGGCACGAAGTGCCGCGAGCGACCCAGCCACCGCGCGGCTCAGCGGCTTGTACGTGCTGCTGGTCGAAGACGACGAGCTGGTCAACGAGGCCACTTGCGCGCTGTTGAAGGCCCACGGCGCGCTCTACGAGGCGGTCGATTCGTTCGATGCGCTCGACCGCTTGCTGGCAACCCTGGAGCGCATGCCCGACATGGTGTTGACCGATTTCCGGTTGCCAGACGGCCGCACCGCGGTCGATGTCATGCAAGCGATTGCGAACCACGGCCTCGCGCTGCCGGTGGTCGTGTTCACCGGCGAAGCCTTGCAGGCCGGCGCATTCGGCCGCGCCGAGCCGGCCACCGTCCTCTACAAGCCGGTGCCGGCAGCAGACCTCGTGCGGGCCATCGACCAAGCCGTCAAACAGGCAGTGCCGAAGGTGGCACGACCCTGATGCCGCGCCGCGCGACTTCGACGATGAGTTCGGTGCGCCGCGCGACCGAGAAGAACTTCAACAGCTCCGACACATAGTCTCGCCGCACCGTGCCTTCGCTGATGCCCATGCGGTTGGCGATGGCCTTGTTGGGCAAGCCCTGGCACAGGTAGTAGAGCACCTCGCACAGGCGTGGTGACAGGCCCAGCTCGGCGGCGGTGCGCGGCTCGGCCGGGCGATGCGATTTGACGCCGTGGCCGCCGCCGATCACCGAGGCCGGCAGGAACACGCCATCGGCAAACACCGTGGCCAACGCGAGTTCGAACACCGTCTCGTCGCCATGGCCCTTGGTGATGAAGCCCGAGGCGCCGGCCGCCACGCAGCCCAGCACCGTCTTGGGATCGTCGCTGCCCGAAAGCATGATGACCTTGACCGTCATGCCCTGCTCGCGGATGTAGGCCAGCGTGTCTAGCCCCGACGTGCCGGCACCGAGATCGATGTCGAGAAACACCACATCGAAAGCCTGCTCGGCCAGTCGCTCCAGCGCCTCCTGGTGCGACCCGGCCTCGAAGATCACGCAGCGCGGTTCGGCGATGTGCAGCATCAGCCGCATCCCCGCGCGCACGAGTTGCTGGTCTTCGACGATGAGCACGTTCTTCAGCAGGATCGGCGGCATCAAGCTCTGGGTGGAATGAGGGTCACAGCCATCAGGGTACTCGGCGCTCGTGGCACCGATCACCCGACAGGTGTCGGGGCGCTTGGCCCCTGTGGAGCCGGGGCCTTCGCACCACACGGGTCGGGTGGCAACAGGCCCACCCGTCGCCGAAGCTTCGCACGTATGGAAACCGACGAGAGCATGCCATGCCTGCCACCGAAGAATACCTGCGCGCCCTCCCGCAAAAAGCCGCCAAGGAGATGACGCCGACCCGCTCCGTCACCCGCAAGATGGCGCTGCTGGTGATCGGCTCGGGTTCGCTGATGGTCGTCTCGGCCGTGGGCTACCGCATGGTGGGAAGCGACGGCATCGGCATGCCGCCGGCCGAGTTCGCGGAATCGATCGGAGTCTTCGCGGCGATCGAATTCCTGCGCTTTGCGATCCTGACGGTGGTGGTGACGGTCGGCATGCGCAAGCTGGTCACCCAACGGATAGAACGCATCGCCGACTTCAGCGCGCGCCTGTCGATCGAGAACCTGCACGCGCCCCTGCTCGTTCACGGCGCCGCTGGCACCACGCGCGACGAAATCGATGATCTCGAAGAGTCCATCGACCACATGCGCCGGACCTTGCAGCGTGAAATCGACAAGCGCGTCCGGCTGGAAGCGCAGTCGGTCGAGCTGCTGATCCAGAAGCAGGCGGCCGAGCTGGCCAACGGGGCCAAGAGCGACTTCCTGGCCGTGATGAGCCACGAGATCCGCACCCCGATGAACGCGATCATCGGCCTCTCGAAGCTCGCGCTCGAAGGCCCGCTGGAACCGCGGCAACTCAACTACATCGAGAAGGTGTTGTCCTCGGGCCGGCTGCTGCTGCGCGTCATCGACGACATCCTCGACTACTCCAAGGTGGAGGCCGGCAAGCTCGACATCGAAGCGGTCGAGTTCAGCCTCGACGCCCTGCTCGAAGGCGTGGCCGATCTCATCGGCCTGCGCGTCGAGGAGAAGGACATGGAGCTGATCTTCGACCAGCCCATCGACCTGCCGCCGGTGGTGATCGGCGACCCGTTGCGCTTGCGGCAGGTGCTGCTCAACCTCTGCAACAACGCCGCCAAGTTCACCGAGTACGGCGAGATCACCGTGGGCGTGGAGCAGGTTCGGCGCGAGTCTTCGGGCATCGTCCTGCGCTTCTGGGTGAGCGACACCGGCGTGGGCATCCCGGCCGACAAGCTCGACGCGATGTTCCAGCCCTTCACGCAGGCCGACCACAGCACCGCCCGGCAATACGGCGGCACCGGCCTGGGCCTGGCGATCAGCAAGCAGCTCATCGAACTGATGGGCTCGCGCATTGCCGTGCAAAGCCAGCCGGGCTTCGGCAGCACCTTCGAATTCACCATCCGGCTCGGGCTGCCGGCGGTCGAGCGCCGTCTGTGGTGGGCCGGCTCCCTGCCGGTCGCGGGCCGGCTGCTCATCGTGGACGACAACGCCAGCGCGCGCCAGGTGCTCGTCTCGATCGCCTGCCAGTTGGGCTTCGACGTGGAAGAAGCCGACAGCGGCGAGCGCGCGCTGCTGCAGGCCGCCACCGCCGATGCCCGGAACCGCCGCTTCGACATGGTGCTGCTCGATTGGCGCATGCCGGGCATGGATGCGCTCGAATGCGTTCGCCGCCTGTCGTACGAAGTCGCCAACCCGCCGTGCGTGTTGATGGTGACTTCGTTCGGGCGCGACGAAGTACTGGACCGCGTGCGCCAACTTCGCCTCAACCTGGGAGCCGTCTTGACCAAGCCCGTCACACCATCGTCCTTCATCGAGGCCTACAACACCGCACTCGTCGGCAGCGCGCCGCCACCCGTGCGAACCCCCCAAGGCCCGAGCAGCCGGCAGATTTATCAGGATCTGCTGATCGGCCGCCGCGTGCTGCTGGCCGAGGACGACCCCGTCAACCTCGAACTCGCCAACGCGCTGCTGGAGCGGGTGGGCATTACCGTGGTGGTGGCGCGAGACGGCGGCGAAGTGCTGGCGCGGCTGGAAGAAAGCCAGGTCGATGGCATCCTGATGGACTGCCAGATGCCGGGCATCGATGGCTTCACCGCCACCCGGCTGCTGCGGCAGGACCCGCGCTGGCTCACGTTGCCGGTGATAGCGATGACGGCCAACACCATGGCCGGCGACCGCGAGGCCGTGCTCGATGCGGGCATGAACGACCACATCGCCAAGCCGATCGACTTCGAACTGTTCTACCGCACGCTCACGACCTGGCTGGTGGACTTCAAGCAGCCGGCGCCAATGGCGGCTTTGGGCGATACCGCCAGCAACGCGGACACCGTGGTGCACAGCGCCACTGCCGCGCTCACGCTTTGAAGACACGGCTGACCACGCCGGCTGCCTACCGCCGTACTTGCGCCCGCGGCAGCAGGCTCTGCACGCATTCGACGAAGCGCGTGACGGCCGGCGCGGCCTCGTGCGGCCACAACAGACTGGTCTCGCCATGCGGCGCGGTCGAAGCGAGCACACCCGGAAGTGGCCGGTACACCACGCCTGGCCGCTGCAGTTGCGTCACCGCGCGCGGCACCAGAGCGATACCCACGCCGGCAGAGACGAGGTTGACGATGGTCTGCATCTGCGTGGCCTCCTGCGCGATGGTGGGCGTGACGCCCTGCCGGTGATAGAAGGCCAGCACAGCGTCGTAGAGCGAGGGCGTGGCCGCGCGCGGGAAGATCACCAGCGGCTGCGCCAGCACATCCGCCGGGCGCAGGCGCTTGGGCGCGGCCCACTCCGGCGTATCGGGCAGCGCGAGCACCAGCGACTCCACGCCGAGCGAGAGCCGCTTCAACTGCACGGGTGCCGTGGGCGCCAGGCCCGGTGCATGCAGCATGAAACCGGCATCGATCTCGCCACGTTCGAAGGCGCGCAGTTGCACGTCGCCGGTCGCTTCGATCAGCTCGATCGCGATGCCCGGGTGCCGCTCGCGAAAGGTGCGCAGCCACATCGGCAGCGGCCCGAAGCCCACCGTCGAAACGAAGCCCAGCCGCACCCTGCCCGCCTCGCCGGCCGCTGCGTCGCGGGCGCGTGACTGCAGGGCAGCCGCCTGCTGCAGCAACTGCCGCACCGGCTCGACGAGTGCGGCACCCGCCGGCGTGAGCGCCACGCTGCGGCGCGTGCGCTCGAAGAGCGTGGTGCCGAGCCGCCGCTCGAGTTGCTGGATGGCAAGCGTGAGCGGCGGCTGCGTCATGTGGAGCTGCTCGGCCGCGCGGCCGAAGTGCAGCGTTTGCGCCAGCATCAGGAACTGCCGCCAGTTGCGCAGCTCGATGGCCGGCGCCGGCAACGTGGTATCGATGAGGGCCTCACTCATTCGCCGAGCATATCAATTGCCACTCTGATATCTATTGGACGAGGCGCCGCCGCCGCTGGATACTCTCGGACCGCGCAGACCTCTACCTCGCGACGACAGGAGACACCCGATGACCGACAGCAGCAAGATCAACCGCCGTTCCGCCCACATCACCGAAGGCGTGGCGCGCGCGCCCAACCGTTCGATGTACTACGCGCTCGGCTACGAAGAAGGCGACTTCAAGAAGCCGATGATCGGCGTGGCGAACGGCCACTCGACCATCACGCCGTGCAACTCCGGCCTGCAAAAGCTCGCCGACGCGGCCGTGGCCGGCATCGAGGAAGCCGGCGGCAATGCGCAGATCTTCGGCACGCCAACCATCAGCGACGGCATGGCCATGGGCACCGAAGGCATGAAGTACAGCCTGGTTTCGCGCGAGGTGATTGCCGACTGCATCGAGACCTGCGTGGGCGGCCAGTGGATGGACGGCGTGCTCGTCGTCGGCGGCTGTGACAAGAACATGCCCGGCGGCATGATGGGCATGCTGCGCGCCAACGTGCCGGCCATCTATGTCTACGGCGGCACCATCCTGCCGGGCCGCTACAAGGGGCAGGACCTCAACATCGTCAGCGTCTTCGAAGCCGTGGGCCAGTTCACCGCCGGCGCGATGAGCGAAGAAGACTTCTGCCAGATCGAGCGCAAGGCCATCCCCGGCAGCGGCTCCTGCGGCGGCATGTACACCGCCAACACCATGAGCTCGGCCTTCGAGGCGCTGGGCTTGAGCCTGCCTTATTCGTCGACGATGGCCAACCCTCATGACGAAACGGCGGTCTCGGCCAAGGAAGCGGCGCGCGTGCTCGTCGAAGCCGTCAAGGCCAATCTGAAGCCGCGCGACATCGTCACCAAGGCCGCCATCGAAAACGCCGTGGCCGTGGTGATGGCGACCGGCGGCTCCACCAACGCGGTGTTGCACTTCCTGGCCATCGCGCACGCGGCCGAAGTCGAGTGGACCATCGACGACTTCGAGCGCATGCGCAAGAAGGTGCCGGTGCTGTGCGACCTCAAGCCTTCGGGCAAATACCTGGCCGTCGACCTGCACCAGGCCGGCGGCATTCCGCAAGTGATGAAGGTGCTGCTGAAAGCCGGCCTGCTGAACGGCGACTGCATCACCATCACCGGCAAGACGGTCGCGCAGAACCTGGCC
>JAMFRW010000593.1 GCA_026224975.1 Rhodoferax sp.
CTCCGGCCGGCCCTGGAATTTCTTGCGCAGCACCGGGTCTTGCGTGGCCACGCCCACCGGGCAGGTGTTGAGGTGGCACTTGCGCATCATGATGCAGCCTTCGGCCACCAGCGGCGCGGTGGCGAAGCCGAACTCGTCGGCGCCCAGCAGCGCGCCGATCACCACATCGCGGCCGGTCTTCATCTGACCATCGGCCTGCACGCGGATGCGGCCGCGCAGGTGGTTGAGCACCAGCGTCTGCTGCGTTTCGGCGAGGCCCAGTTCCCACGGCGTGCCGGCGTGCTTGATCGAGCTCCACGGCGAGGCGCCGGTGCCGCCATCGTGGCCGGCGATCACCACGTGGTCGGCCTTGGCCTTGGCCACGCCGGTCGCGATGGTGCCCACGCCCACTTCGCTCACCAGCTTGACGCTGATGCTGGCACGCTGGTTGGCGTTCTTCAGGTCGTGGATGAGCTGCGCCAGGTCTTCGATCGAGTAGATGTCATGGTGCGGCGGCGGCGAGATCAGCCCCACGCCTGCACCGAATGGCGCAGCTTGCCGATGTACTCGGTGACCTTGCCGCCGGGCAACTGGCCGCCCTCGCCCGGCTTGGCACCTTGCGCCATCTTGATCTGCAGTTGATCGGCCGAGACCAGGTATTCGGTCGTGACGCCGAAGCGGCCCGAGACCACCTGCTTGATCTTCGAACGCAGCGAGTCGCCCTCGTTCAACGCGAAGTCGACCTGGATGTTGCCCGGGCCGATCACGTCACTGAACTTGGTGCCTTGCGTGATCGGAATGCCCTTGAGCTCGTTGCGATAACGAGCCGGGTCTTCGCCGCCTTCACCGGTGTTGGACTTGCCGCCGATGCGGTTCATCGCCACGGCCAGATTGGCATGCGCCTCGGTGCTGATCGAGCCGAGTGACATGGCGCCTGTCGCAAAGCGCTTGACGATCTCGGCGGCCGACTCGACTTCGTCGACAGGAATCGCCTTCGCCGGATCGACCTTGAACTCGAACAGGCCGCGCAGCGTCATGTGGCGCGTGGACTGGTCGTTGATGATCTGCGCATATTCCTTGTAGGTCTCGAACTTGTTGGCGCGCGACGCGTGCTGCAGCTTGGCGATGGCGTCGGGCGTCCACATGTGCTCTTCGCCGCGAACGCGCCAGGCGTATTCACCGCCTGCGTCCAGCATGCCGGCCAGCACCGGGTCGTCACCGAAGGCTGCGCGGTGCATGCGGATCGCTTCTTCGGCAATGCCGAACACGCCGATGCCGCCGACCTGCGAAGCCGTGCCGCGGAAGTACTTGTCGACCATCGATTTCTCGAGGCCGATGGCTTCGAACAACTGCGCGCCGCAATAGCTCATGTAGGTCGACACGCCCATCTTGGACATGATCTTCGACAAGCCCTTGCCGATCGCCTTCACGTAGTTGTAGATGGCCTTCTCGGCCGACAGATCGCCCGGCAACTCCTTGTGCAGCGAAGCCAGCGTTTCCATCGCGAGGTAGGGGTGAACCGCTTCCGCGCCGTAGCCGGCGAGCACGCCGAAGTGATGCACTTCGCGCGCCGAACCGGTCTCCACCACGAGCCCCGCCGTCGTGCGCAAGCCTTCACGCACCAGGTGCTGGTGCAGCGCCGAGAGTGCGAGCAGCGCCGGGATGGCGACGAAATCGCGGTCGGCCTTGCGGTCGCTCACGATCAGGATGTTGTGGCCGCTCTTGATGGCGTCCACGCTTTCGGCGCACAGCGAGGCGAGCTTGGCTTCCACGCCTTCATCGCCCCAGACGATCGGGTAGGTGATGTCGAGTTCGTGGCTCTTGAACTTGCCGCCAGTGTGCTTTTCGATCTGGCGCAGGCGCGCCATGTCGGCGAAGTCGAGGATGGGTTGCGGCACTTCCAGCCGCATCGGCGGGTTGACGGCGTTGATGTCGAGCAGGTTGGGCTTCGGCCCGATGAACGAGACCAGCGACATCACGATCGCCTCGCGGATCGGGTCGATCGGCGGGTTGGTGACCTGCGCGAAGAGCTGCTTGAAGTAGTTGTAGAGCGGCTTGTTTTTATCGGACAACACCGCCAGCGGCGAATCGTTGCCCATCGAGCCGATGCCTTCTTCGCCGAGTTGCGCCATCGGGCTCATCAGGAACTTGATGTCTTCCTGCGTGTAGCCGAAAGCCTGCTGGCGGTCGAGCAGCGCCTCGCGGTATTCGGTGGGCGCGGCTTCGACGGGCACGTCTTCGAGCTTGACGCGCACGCTCTCGATCCACTGACGGTAGGGCTTGGCCGACGCGAACTGGTTCTTCAGTTCTTCGTCTTCGATGATGCGGCCTTGCTCGAGGTCGATCAGCAGCATCTTGCCGGGCTGCAGGCGCCACTTCTTGACGATTCTGTTTTCGGAGAACGGCAGGACGCCGGACTCGGAAGCGCCGACCACCAGATCGTCATCGGTGATCAGGTAACGCGTGGGGCGCAGGCCGTTGCGGTCGAGTGTGGCGCCGATCTGGCGGCCATCGGTGAAGACCATGGCGGCCGGGCCGTCCCACGGCTCCAGCATGGCGGCGTGGTACTCGTAGAACGCGCGGCGACGCTCGTCCATCGTCGCGTGCTGTTCCCAAGCCTCGGGGATCATCATCATCGCGGCATGGGCAAGCGAGTAGCCGCTCATCACCAGCAGTTCGAGCGCGTTGTCGAAGGTGGCCGTGTCGGACTGGCCTTCGAAGCTGATCGGGTAGAGCTTTTGCAGGTCATCACCGAGCACCGGCGACTTCATCACGCCTTCACGGGCGCGCATCCAGTTGAAGTTACCCTTGACGGTGTTGATCTCGCCGTTGTGCGCCACCATGCGGTACGGGTGCGCCAGCGGCCATTCGGGGAAGGTGTTGGTCGAAAAGCGCTGGTGCACCAGCGCGAGCGCCGAAACCACGCGCGGGTCTTGCAGATCCTTGTAGTACTGCCCCACCTGATCGGCCAGCAGCAGGCCCTTGTAGATGATGGTGCGGCAGCTCATGCTGGGCACGTAGTACTCGCGGCTGTGCGTGAGCTTCAAGGCCTGGATGGCGCTCGATGCGGTCTTGCGGATGACATAGAGCTTGCGTTCGAGCGCGTCCGGCACGATCACGTCGTGGCCGCGGCCGATGAAGATCTGCTTGAGGATCGGCTCCTTCAGACGCACCGTCGGCGACATCGGCATGTCGGTATCCACCGGCACATCGCGCCAGCCCAGCAGCACCTGGCCCTCGGCCTTGACGGCGCGCTCCAGCTCCTGCACGCAGGCCAGACGCGAGGCGTGCTCCTTCGGCAGAAAG
>JAMFRW010000594.1 GCA_026224975.1 Rhodoferax sp.
ACGTTGCCCTTGCGGATGCGGTCGAGCACCTCGCCGGCGACCACGTAGAAGTTCCAGGGCTGCGTATTGAGCGAGGTCGGCGCGCGCATCGCCAGCTCAAGGATCTCCCGGATCAGCGCCTTGGGCACCGGCTTCTTCAGGTACCCGCGGATGCTCCTGCGACCCTTCACCAACTCATCGAATTCCATCGTCGTCTTTCGTTTCAGCGAGCACAAATACTAGCTTGCCGCCCGCCGGGCTAGACTGATCCCATGGACATCATCAAGCTATTCGCGCTGGGTGCGTGCGTGGGTGACAAGCTCGCGGCGCGACGCGAGACGATTGCGGTGGCCGAGTCCTCGGCGGGTGGCCTGATCTCGGCCGCGCTGCTGTCGCGCGCAGGCGCCTCGGCCTACTACCTGGGGGGTGCCGTCGTCTACACGCGCCGCGCGGGCCGCCTGCTGACCACGCTCACGGCCGAAGATACGGCCGGCTTGCGCTCGTCGAGCCCGCCCTACGCACAGTTGCTGGCGCGCCATCAGCGCGAGCGTTTCCGTGCCACCTGGGGCCTGGTCGAGACCGGTGCCGCCGGGCCGGTCGGCAACACCTACGGCGACCCGGCCGGGCACGCCTGCCTATCCGTGGATGGCCCGGCGTTGCGCGAACGCACGCTGCGCACCGGCCAGGACGACCGAGCCGGCAACATGATCGCCTTCGCAACGGCGGCGCTCGAGCTACTGGAGCAGGCCATCGATGCCGCCCCGGACGTTGACCCAAGCCACGGCTGAATCAGGGTTGTCGATGGCCGCCGCCTGAAGCGATGCGCGCCGGTGCCGGTCGAGCGTTTCGTGTCGCCGGCACGATGCTGCTGGCGCTGCTGGCGCTGCTGGCCGCACTGCTCGCCGGACACCTGCGCGCGCCGCTGCCGTGGATGATCGGCCCGTTGCTGGCGGTGGTGCTGGTGGGCGTGAGCGGCGTGCGTGTCGAAACCCCGGCGCCGTTTTGCAACGCGGGGCAGTGGGTCATCGGTACCGCGCTCGGCCTGTACTTCACGCCGGCCGTGCTGGCCGCCGACAGCTTCCTGGCATCTCACGCGGTCACGCTGACGCTGCCGGCGGCGTAGAGTTAGCCAACCGAAGTTGGGCACGCGCAGGCAGGCACACGTGGGTGGACGCCCGACTGAGCAATCGCGACGCGGTGCGCGGCTTGAGACCGTCCGGGCTCATTAGCTCGAGAGCTTCGCGTGCAAGCCGTCGTCCGACCGCCCCAGCGTGCCGTCCACCTGTGAGCCACCTCCTTCGCGGGGCCTCCTTCAGGTGCCGCCGGCCGGATACGAGTGGCCGCTTCGCGGCGCCGAGTTCACGACGGCGGATGTCGGTTCAGGGTCGAGACCTCTCGTTGACCGCCAAGAACAGCAGTCAGGTCAGTCAAGAGGTGACCTGAGCAGCCTACGCGCCTTGGCAGTTCCAGAGACTGCTGTGCATTCCACTGCTGTCGCTCGGACCAGCGAAACAAAGCAGGGGGAAGGACAGCTTGTTGGCAGTCAGCGTGAGTTCGCCCGGCGCCGGCGACCGGCAGCAACCGCTGCAATGCAGTCTTGACCGAAAGGCTGCGTGCAGCCTGGCTGTTATCGACATCTCCGTTACGCCCAAAGCGCTCGTGGGCTCGATACGCCGCGCCGATCGAGGCGCTCACATTAGGCATCCAGCACCAACGATGGGCTCTTCGCCCCCGAGCAGCAGATCATCATGACCTTGTTCGACGCGCGTTCCTTGGGTGAGAGCACCAGGTCGCGGTGATCCGGAACGCCTTCGAGCACCGCGGTCTCACAAGCCCCGCAAATGCCCTGCTCGCACGACGATGGCACCGTGACGCCTTCGGCCCGAAGGGCGTCCAGGATGGTCTGGTCCTTGGCGACGAGGATGCGTTTGTTGGACCGTGCCAGCACGACGCTGAAGCCACCGTGTGCGATGGCCATGTCCTCCTTCGGCGCGAAGTATTCAAAGTGAACCCGTTCTTCGGGCACGCCTCCGCAAGCCTGCTGGAACGCATCGAGCATAGGTATGGGCCCGCAGCAGTAAAAGTGCGAACCGTCCATCGCATCGCGCACGATGGCCCCAAGGTCCATGCGCCGGCCACCCGGCTCCCGGCCGAAGTTCAGCCGCAGGTGGCCGATGCGGCTTTGCTCTGCAAAGGCTTCCAATTCATCGACCAACGCCGCACTCGCGCGGTTGCGCGCGCTGTAATGCAATGTCCAGGGCAGGCCGAGGCGTTCGAGGCGCTGCACCATGCACCAGAGCGGCGTGACGCCGATGCCGCCGCCGATCAAGACGCTGTGGGCTGCGCTCTCGTCGAGCGGGAAGTGGTTGCGCGGCGCAGCGATCGTGAGGCGGTCGGCCACGCGAAGCGTGTCGTGCAGCCAGGCCGAGCCGCCGCGGCTGGCCGGATCGCGGTGAATGCCCAGCACGTAGCGGTGGCGCTCGGCGGGATCGTTCAGCAGCGAATAACTGCGCACGATGCCGTTGGGCAGGTGCAGGTCGACATGCGCCCCCGCATCGAACGGTGGCAAAGGTGCGCCCACCGGACGCAGGTCGAAGAGGTGGATGCCGTCGGCCGAGGCGGTGATCGAATGCACGCGGACATCGAGAGACTGTGCAGCGTCCATGTTCACGCCTTCTCCAGACCGATCGTGCGGTCCAGCAGTTCGGGCTGGTCGCGCAGCGACGCCGCCGATCCGGGCGACGGCAAGGGCGTCCCGCTCGACGAGATCGCCCAGACCCCGCAGACGCGCATCGCCGCCGAGTGGAGCTACCTGCCGGATCGCGGCACGGTGCACCTGCTGGTGCTGCGGCCCTTCGACGGCAAGCTCTCGTGGCGGGTGTTCGTCGATGGCAGCGACGTTCACGCCTGTCGTCGCCAGGTAATCGCGCTGTTCCTGGTCATGGCGGATTTTTTGCGGCGCCGCGCTGTCGGGTGAACGATGTCCCCCGGACTTGAACAGCAATTCGGCGTGGCGGGAATAGGACGCGCA
>JAMFRW010000595.1 GCA_026224975.1 Rhodoferax sp.
AAAGAAAGGGCCGAAACGACAACCAACCGGCGGGTAACATTCCTTCGTGAGGCAACACGACCGGACTTCCTGAGTGTCGCCCCCCAGGCCGTCTTGCCATTGGCAAAAGTGCTGCGGTATTCCACGTTCATGTAGGTGCCCGCCGGCAGATCGGGCGCGCCGACGGCGTCGCGGCGCGACACGTTCATCCAGATGCGGCTCGTGGCCGCGGCGCCCAGGGTTTGGCGCAGCTTCGCGACGGTCTCGATGAACTGCGCTTTCGGGATCGCCTTTTTCGCGACAGGCGATCCGCCCTCCCAGACCTCGGCATAGCGGGCATCGTCGATCAGCTTCGTGACCTGCGCGCCGGCATTGACGATGCTGTTGGGGTCGAGTGCCTGCGCGGAGGCCAGCATCGCGGCGCTGGCCAGGAGGCCCATGACCATCGCTTGGAAGAGCCCTCGAAACATGGGTTGGAACATCGGTCGAAAGACGCGTTTCATGGTCGGCTCCGGTGGGTGGATGTGAGGTTCAACGCAAGCCGAAGCGCTGTGCGCAGTCGGGCTCTTTCCAGTGCAGCGACTCGACGCGGCGGTCCCAGTCCCAGCGCAGCAGCAACTGGCAGGCGACCACGCGGCCATCGATCTGCTGGTTCAACAGGTAATTCCACTCACGCATGTAGAGGCCGCCCTCGGCGAAGTGCGGCGCGCCGATCAGCGAGTACACCTGCTCGCGCGTCATGCCCGGCATAAGGCTTCGAACGGCCTCTGGCGCGGCAAAGCTGCCTTCGCGGATCCAGGCCTGGTCGGGCGCGGGGAAGAGCTCGTCTGCCGCGAGCGCGCACGCGCCAGCGCCGCACAGCAGCATGGCCAGGGCCGGGCGTGCCACACGAAGCGCCGGGGGAAGAAGGAAAGGGAGAACGGAAAAGCGGGTCTTGTTCATCGTGGTCCTCGGTTCGAAGGGGAATGGCATGCTGCTCACCACTGGAATCCGGCGGCCGCCACCGCGCCGCCTTTGCCGCGCGAGTTGACGCTGCCGCCTAACTTGTAAACCCAGCGGCCATTGTCGGACACAGCCGAGACACCCACCGCCAATGCGCTCTGGCCCTGGTAGCTGGAGATTGCCGCCGAGGTCATGCCCTTGCCGGCGAAGATCGGCTGCGGCAGGCCCGCCACCGCCATCGCCGCGGCCGCAGCCGCGTTGGCATTGCGTTCGATGCCGCGCACCTGGCTGGCCAACGCATCGACCTTCTGGTCGGTGTACTGGTTCGCCTGCTCCAGCGTGTTCTTGAGCCCCTGGTTCAGTTGCCCGACGTTGACGACATCGGTGTCGGCGGTGCCGGCCGCCACGTTGGTGACCTGGCGTTCGGCACTCGCCGCGCCTACGGAGACGGTGTTCGGCCGCGTGGCCACCGAACCGGCGCCGATGGCCACCGAGCCCGTGCCGCTCGCCTGGGCGCCGTTGCCGAGCGCCGTGGAATCCGCACCGCCGGCGACGGCACCGGCACCGCCCGCCACCGAGTTGCTGCCGCTCGCCTGCGGCGCCGCCAGGCTGTTGGTGTTGTTGACCTGGAAGAGCCCTGCCCGGCCGATGTTCAGGTTGCTCACCTGCGCGTCGGTATAGGCGTTGGCCTGCTGCACTGCGCCGGTGAGCTGGCGCAGGTTCACCGCATCGGTGGCCTGGTTGCCATCGGCCAGGTTGCTCAGGCTGCGCTCGGCCCCGGCGCTGCCCACCGAGACCGTGCCGGCAGTGCTGTTCGCAGCACCGGAATACAAGCCGGTGTAGGTCTCGGCGCCCCGGCTCGCCACTGCGCCGGCACCGAGCGCCACGCTGCCATCGGCCTGCGCGCTCGCGCCGCTGCCGACTGCGACCGAGCCGACGCCCACCGCCACGGCTTGTGGACCTGCAGCGACGCTGTTCAGACCTGTAGCGACGCTGTCCGGCGCGGTGGAGTTGCTGTGGAAATACTTGATCCCCACACCGTTGGCGATATTGGTCACCTGCTGCTGCACACCGTAGAGCTGGCTGCCGTTGACCGCATCGGTGCTGGTGCCGGAAACGCGACCTGCCGCCACATTCGTGAGCGTGCGTTCGGCGCCTGGCGCGCCGATGCTCACCGTGCTGGTTGGCGCGGCACCGGCGAAGTTGTAGACGACGCCGCCGAGCGTCATGCCTGCCGTGGCGATGGTGGGCGCGGTCACCGAGTTCGAGCCCAGTGCCACGCTGTTCGCGTCGCTGGCGACGGCGTTGTAGCCGAGCGCCGTCGCGCCCTGGGCCTGCGCCAAGGCGTCGCTGGGCGCCAGGCCGGTTTCGTTCGTGCGTGCGTAGCGAATGCCGGCGCCGTTGGCGGCCGTGTAGGTCGAACTGGTGTCGCCGGCGATGTTGCTCAGGGTGGCGCCAAGGTTCGTGAGCGTCGCGCCCAGCGCGGTCACGTTCTGGTTGGTCGTGAACAACTGGCTGCCGTTGACCGCGTCGGTGCTGGTGGCGTTGACGGCGCCTTGCGCGAGGTTGCCGACCTTGGTGCCACCGGTGATGCCACCATCGGTGCTGATGGCGCCGCCCAGCGTCACGCCGGCCTTGCTGGCGTCGTCGTAGCGCACCGAGGTGTCCGACAGCGCCTGCAACTGGCTCACGTTCACCGCATCGGTCGCCGCCGAGCCGGCCGCCAGGTTGGTGAGCTTGCGTTCGGCGCCGGCCGAGCCGATCGATACCTCGCCGGCCGAGTTCTGCGCCGCGCTCAAGCCGAAGGCGGTGTAGCCGGCCTGCGCACCGGTGGTGGTCTGCGAACCCGCACCGAGCGCCACGCTGCCGAGGAAGGTGGACTGCGCGCCAGCCCCGATCGCGATGCCCTGGACCGCGTTCGCCTGCGCGTTGGTGCCGAGCGCGATGCCATCGGCCAGCGACACCTGCGCCGCCTGCCCGATGGCCGTACCGCCCGGCGCCGTCATCTGCACCACCGCCCCGTTGCCCATGCCGATGCCGTTGTCGCCGTTGACCACGGTGGTCGGCCCGACCGCCACCGAATCCGCGCCGATCGCCAGCGAGTCGACGGCCGACGAATTGGCGTGGAAGTACATCGTCGGCGTCACCGAGACCGAGCCGACCGCCCCCTGCAACTGCCGCAGCGTGACGGCGTCCTGCGCCTGCGTGCCGTCGGCCACGTTGGTGATCTGGCGATAGGTGTTGCCCGCCGCATTGCCCACCGACACCGCGCCGAGCAGCGTCTTGTCGCTGGTGTTGTAGGGCACGAAGCCCACGCCGGCGACGATAGCGCCGCTGGCAGGCGTCACCGCGCGGCTGGAGATCGATCCCGCGCCCAGCGCCACCGAATTGCCGATGGAGGCCTGCGCGCCCACGCCTGCGGCCACGGCGTTCAGGCCGGTGGCACCATCGTTGGCGTAGTTGGCCTGCGGCGTGCCACCGTCGTTGGCGCTGTAGTAGTGCGTCAGTTGAGCGTTGGTGGCGGTGATCGCCTGGTTGGTCGCGAACAACTGGCTGCCGTTCACGGCGTCGGTGCTGGTGGCACTCAGGCGGCCCGCGGCCAGGTTGGTGATGGTGCGTTGGCTCCCGACCGCGCCCACGCTGACCGTGCCGATCGGCGCGGTGCCCGCGAAGCTGTAGGCCGTGCCGTTGATCACCGTGCCGAGCGTGCCCACCGGCGCGCTGGTGGTGGCGTTCGCACCGAGTGCCACGCTGTTGGTGTTGCTCGCGTTCGCACCCCAGCCCAGCGCGATTGCGTTCTGGGCCGTTGCGCGCGCGCCGATGCCCATCGCCATGGAGCCGGCCACCGAGGCCAGCGTGCCGTTGTTGCCGATGGCGATCGTGTCGGTGGCGCTGGCGGTTGTCTGGGCGCCGATCGCAGTGGAGTCCTGGGCCGTGGCCTGAGCACCCGTGCCGATGGCCAGCGAGTCACCTGCGCGGGAGTTCGACTTGGCGAGCGCGCTGTCACCGATGGCGATCGACGTTCCGCGGTCGATGGTCTGCGCCTGGGAATTGGTACCGATCGCGATGCTGCCGCCGAAGCCCAACACGCCGCCGCCGGCCGTGGCGCCGTTGCCTTGCGCGATCGCTCCCTTGGCCGAGGCAACCGCGGCAGGGCCGATGGCGATGCTGTCCGTGCCCGCGGCGCTGCTGTCCGCGAGGCTCGAACTGGCGTGGAAATACTTGATGCCCGTGCCGTTGACGACCATGTTGGCGATGGCCGTCGAATTGGCCGTCACCTGCGTGTTCGTCGCGAACAACTGGCTGCCGTTGATCGCATCGGTCGACGCGCTCGAAAGCCGGCCCGCGGCCACATTCGTGATCGTGCGTTCGGCACCGGCCGCGCCCACGCTGAGCGTGCTCGTGGGCGTTGTGCCGGCAAAGGTGTAGGCCGTGCCGCCGATGGTGGTGCCGGCTGTGCCGACGGCAGCCGCGACGGCCGAGTTGTTACCAATGGCGACTGCGCCGTCGAGCCCGGCCGCGATAACGATGTTGTTGCCGATCGCGAAGGCGTTGTCAGCGGCAATCGTGTTGTCGTTGCCGAACGAGTACGAGCCCGTGCCGGTGACAGTCGTCGGGTCGCCGATGGCGCCGGAGCGGGCGCCGCTCACGATGTTGCCGGCGCCGATGCTGATCGAGTTCGGCCCGCTGGCGGTGGCGCCTGTACCGATAGCGATCGTGTTCGTGGCCGCGGTGCTGGCACCCGTGCCCATCGCCACGCTGTTGTCCGCGGTCGCGGAGGTGCCGTTGCCGAACAGAAGACGCACACCGAAGATCTGCGTGGTGGCCCCGCCGATGGCGCTGTAGGTCGAATCACCGATCTGGATGAAGGTGCCACTGGTGGCCGGGTCGCCATAGCCGGTGAAGAAGTTTTGCAACGAGGTTGGGGCGTTGCCGAACCCTCGCAGCACGATGCCTTTGGGTGATGCCCCGCCCGTCGCGTTCGGATTCGCGGTGAAAACCATGCCGAGCGCACTCGTGGCCCGGTACTCTTCGCCCTGCGTGGTCTTGCCGTCCGTGACGATGCTGCCACCCGGATTGGCGGTGACCAGATCGGCCCTTGCGGGCGAGGAAAATACCAAACCGGAGATTGCAGCGGCAAAGGCCAGTCTTTGCCAAGCGGCGGCCAAAGCGCTGAATCGCGCTTTCGGTGCGGCGGCCGATGCGCCCGGTGCGAGCACCACAGACCGACTGTGGCCGCCTGACCTGCGCGCCCTGGCGCCTTCGGAAGCGGCGACCCATGCGCCGAGAGACGGGTTCCAGATGCTGCGGTAGACGTGGTTCATCATGCCCTCGTTGGTATGAAAATGATGCAAACGAACCATATAACCATCGTCAATGAACCAAACGCAGATTTGCAAGTGAAACAACCAGTATTTTCAGGCGTCGAACTCGACTCGGCCGGCGGGAGATGCGTCGACGATCCCGCCGACTTGGCCGTGACCGCACGGCAGGCCCTTCGTCGAAACGACGCGCCCATGAGAAGCAAAGCCGCGCTGATCGAGAGCGAAGTCGCAAGACGCCTGGCGGACCGGGCGCTGATGTCCGCGATGACATCGTTCGTCGGCTACGTGTTTCAGGCGCTGTTGATTCGCCACTACGCGACGGACGAACATCTCGTGCGGTGGGTCGCGGCCATGGCCGCTTGCGAAACCATCAGCGGCATCGTCGCTTGGCGATCACTGCGGCGCTACAGCCGGTCGGAAGACTCCGCGCCCCACATGAATTGGCAGGCGGCTGCGTTGCTGCTCACCGGCACCTGCTGGGGCTGTTCCGTGTTCTTGCCCGGCGTGCGTGATCAATCCTTGTTGTTCGTGGCCAACCTGTGCATCCTGGCCGTGGCCGGCGTATTCTCGATCCACAACCTGTGTCTGCATTGGCCGTCGCTGGCGACCTTCACGCTCGGCCTGCTGGCGCCTTCTGCCTTCAGCGGCCTGATCGACTCCCAATCGTGGCTGCTGCGCGGCGGAGCCGCCATGCTCACATTTGGCATGCTCCAGCTCTACGGGTTCAAGACCCGGCAACTGGAGCGGCGCGAGATCGGCAGCAGGATCGCGATGGCGGAGATGACGCTTCAGTTGACCTGCAAGAACGAGGAGCTTGCCGACGCGCTTGAAGCCAATGAACGACTGGCCGCACAGGACCCGCTGACCGGCTGCATGAACCGCCGCGGCTTGAAGCAGCGCTACCGCAAAAGCGCCGCACGCCGCAAGGGCGATGCCGAGAGCCTGGGCATCATCATGATCGACGCCGACCACTTCAAGGCAGTCAACGACACGCACGGTCATGACACCGGCGACCAGGTCTTGCAAGCACTCGCCGGCAAGATCAAGTCTCAGCTCAGAGCGCCCGACAGTCTCGCGCGCTGGGGCGGCGAAGAGTTTGTCTGCGTGATCGAAGGTGTCGATGCTGCAGGCCTCTGGCTCGCCGCCGAAAGAATCCGGCTCGCGGTGTGCGAAGAACCCGTGGTCTGCAAGGGCGTCACGCTGGCGGTGACCGTGTCGCTAGGCGTGTCGCTGCTGGGAAAGCAGGAAGCCTTCGAGGCGGCGGTCGATCGTGCCGACCAGGCGCTCTACAGGGCGAAGCACTCCGGGCGCAATCGGGTCGGCGTGCTCGATGCCGTGGCGGTGCAGCGTTGGATCGACTGCGTTTCGGATCCGGCGGAACCGAGGCCCTGTCCCCAGTGACATTGGGAAATCCGAACAACAACCCGGACTTTCCGGCATCTCGTGATGCCGGGTTGGCACTCCGATCTACAACCACGAAGACTTTGCTGGCAGATCGGTTCATCTGCATCAGCTCAAACGCTTCTTATCGCCGCTTTCTTTCCGCCGGATCATCCGGCCGCAGGCTTTGCCAGGCCGAGGTCGCTGTGCCATGCCACTCAGAGTTCGAATCGGTGTGGTTGCTCGCCGCCTTGACGGCCTGCGCCACGGCGGTCTCGAAGATCACCAGCGCCGTGGCGATCGACTGCGGGTCCGGGTCGGCCAGCTGCACGCGCAAATACGCGCGGTTGCGCAAGGTCATCAGCACGAAGGGCGGGTCGCCTTGCAGCAGGGTCGGCAGCGCCTGCTCCAGCGCATGGGCGAGCGGCCCTTCGATCCAGCCGAGGCCAGCCGCCGGCAGGCTGGCCACCGCGGCAAAGTGCAGCTTGACGTTCTTCAACGCCGTCAGGTCGACCTTGGGGAACATCACCAGCCAGCGCATCTCCTCCGGCGTGGTCGTGCCGATCTGGGTTTGCGTGCTTTCGACGAACTGCTCGTAGGTCTGCTTCTCGAGCAGGTCCATCAGCGGCAGCGCGAGCAGCAGCATCTGCATGTCGGACGGCAGGTTCAGCTCCATGCGCAAGCGCAGCTCGCGGCCGGTGATGTAGGTGCGCTGCGGCGGGCCCCACTCCAGGCGCCAGGGCTTGTCTTCGAGCACGCCGTCGATCACGAAGCCGCCTTCGTCGCGCGCGCGCTTGAAGGTGTGGCCGCGGCGTTTGGCCCACTCGGCCACGTCGGCAAAATCGCGCCCCGGGCTGGGCCCGGAGAAGAGGCGCTTCAACGATTCGAGCATGGATGCGGCCGATCAACTAGAGTGGCTGCCGAGGCGCAGAACGGCGCCGAAGGAGCGATAAAAGATGATCGAAGTGTATTCGTGGGCCACCCCCAATGGGCACAAAGTTCACATCATGCTGGAGGAGTGCGGCCTGCCCTACCGGGCTATGGCGGTCGATATCGGCACCGGCGCGCAGTTCGATCCTGCCTTTCTGAAGATCAGCCCCAACAACAAGATCCCCGCGATCGTCGACCCCGAAGGGCCGGACGGCACGCCCATCTCGCTCTTCGAATCGGGCGCGATCCTGATGTATCTGGCGGCCAAGACCGGCCGCTTCATGCCCGACACCACGCGCGGCAAATACGAGATGCTGGAATGGTTGATGTTCCAGATGGGCGGCGTAGGGCCGATGCTCGGGCAGGCGCACCACTTCCGCCTCTACGCGCCCGAGAAGCTGCCTTATGCGATCGACCGCTACACCAACGAAGCCAGGCGCCTCTACGGCGTGATGAACAAGCGCCTGGCCAAGAGCAAGTACATGGCCGGCCCCGAGTACACCATTGCCGACATCGCGATCTTTCCCTGGCTCCGGTCGTGGAAGAACCAGGGGATCGATTGGAGCGACTTCCCGCACCTCAAGGGCTGGTTCGACGAGATCGCCGCGCGCCCGGCCGTGATGCGCGGCGTGGAGGTGCTGGCCGATCTTCGCAAGCCGCTGGTCGACGACAAGGCGCGGGAGGCACTCTTCGGCGCCCGGCAATACCGGCAGCGTTGAGCCCCCGAACGACGGCCGCTAGCATGGCCGCAGTTACCCGAGAGCATTCTCCCGAAAGCATTCATGACGCACTCTCCTTCGCTTGCCGCCTCTCTCGCCGCCACGTTCACCGCCCTGCTCTTTTCCACCGCCGCGCAAGCCGAGCCGGTGGGTGAAGTCGACACCGTCTTCAAGTTCATCGGCCCCGATCACAAGATCGTCGTCGATGCATATGACGACCCCAAGGTCGGCGGCGTCACGTGCTATGTGTCGCGCGCCAAGACCGGCGGCATCAAGGGTGCAGTGGGCCTGGCCGAAGACAAGGCGGAAGCCTCGATCGCCTGTCGCCAGACCGGCCCCATCGTCTTCGGCAAGCCGATGAGCAAGCAGGAGGATGTGTTCGATGTGCGCCTCTCCATCCTCTTCAAGAAGCTGCGCGTGGTGCGCATGATCGATACCAGGCGCAACGCGCTGGTCTACCTCACCTACTCCGATCGTGTGATCGAAGGCTCGCCGCAGAACAGCGTCACCGCGGTGCCGATCGATCGCGCCACGCCCATCCCTGTCAAGTGATCTGACTGCTTGGCCAACGTGCTGGCGCCACCGTTGCTGATCGCCCTCGCGCTGGCGTTGCTGGCGGCCGGCTTGATCGGCCTTCACAGGCTGGACAGGGCACACCAGGCGTCGGCACGGCGGCTGCGGGACAGCGAAGAGCGCTACCGCTCGATGGTCGAGGCGCTCAACGAAGGCGTGCTGATCTTCGACCACGACGGCCGTGTGCAAGGCTGCAACGCGGCCGCCGAACGGCTGCTGGGCCGCAGCCTGGCCGACCTCCAGAACGGCGCACTCGACCAGTGGCGCCCGATCACCCCCGAGGGTCACACGCTGAGCACCGAAGAGCTGCCGGTGACGCTGGCGCTGCGCCGTGGTCTCTCCACGCGCAACCAGACGCTGGGGATCGTCCGCACCTCCGGCGACGTGACCTGGATCGTCGTCAACACCGTGCCGCTCTACGAGTTCACGCCGGAGCTTCTCGCTGGCGCCGTGGACGGCGAGCCGCCGACCACGTCACCGCAACCATCGCCCGATGCCCCGCCGGGCCAGGTCGGCGGCAAGCGCCGCGGCGCGGTCGCTTCGTTCAGCGACATCACCGAGCGGCGCCGCGTCGAGCAGGCACTTGCCGTCAGCGAAGAAACCAACCGCTCGCTGATGAACGCCTTTGCCGATGGTGTGTTCGTGGCGCAGGACTACCGCTTCGTCTTCGCCAACCCGGCCTTGCCGCGCATCCTGGGCTACCGGCCGGGCGAGTTCGTCGACCTGCCTTTCGATCTGGTCGTGGCGCCCGAAACGCTGCCGCTCTGGAACCAGCGTTTTGCGCAGCGCGTGGGCACGGGCATGGAGCCGGTGCGCGCCTACGACGTTCGCTTTCTGATGAAGGGCGGCATTCACAGCATCGAGCTGGAACTGGTTGCCACCCGCGCCAGCTACCTCGGCCGCCCGGCCGTGCTAGGCGTGCTGCGCGACATCACCGAGCGCAAGAAGGTAGAGGCCGAACTCGAGCTGCACCGCAGCCATCTGGAAGAACTGGTGGAAGCGCGCACCCGCGAGCTGCGCGCGGCGCTCGTCGGCCAGGCAGAGACCGAGCACTTCGCGCAGATGATCACCGAGAACCAGCCGACACTGCTGGCCTACATCGACCGTGAGCTGATGCTGCGTTTTGCGAACCGTGCCTACCTCGACTGGTTCGGCGCGGCGCGCGCAGCGGTGATGGACCGCCACATCCACGACGTGTTCACGCCCGACAGCGTGCCGCGCCAGCCGGAGCTGATCGCGCGCGTGCTGGGCGGCGAAGCGATCGAAGGCCCGTTCGACATGCGCGGCGCGGCTGGTACCCTCGGCCACTTCTGGGCCTACCGCCTGCCCGACTGGCACGAAGGCCAGGTGCGCGGCTACTTTTTCATCGCGACCGATGTGACCGAACTGCGCCAGGCCGAGCAGCGCCTGCAGGAGTTCAACCACGCACTGCAGCAGCTCAACGAAGAACTGGTGAAGGCACGCGACCACGCCGAGGCCGCAGCGCGCGCCAAGGGCGCTTTCCTCGCCAACATGAGCCACGAGATTCGCACGCCGATGAACGCCATCATCGGCCTGACACATCTGATGCGCCGCGATCAACCGGCCGGCGTCGACAGCGACCGGCTCGGCCGCGTGGCCGATGCGGCGCGCCACCTGCTGAGCATCATCAACGACATCCTCGATCTCTCGAAGATCGAATCCGGCAAGTTCCAGCTCGAAGAGGCCGACTTCGCGCTCGACGCGCTGCTGGCCAGCGCCTGCGACCTGGTGGCCGAGGCCGCCCGCGAGAAGGGCCTGGAAATCGTCATCGACACCGGCGACGTTCCCCGCATGCTGCGCGGCGATGCCACGCGGCTCTCCCAAGCGCTCGTTAACCTGCTGGGCAACGCCGTCAAGTTCACCGAGCGCGGCACGGTCTCGCTGGTGGCGACGCTGCTGGAACGCCACGGCGCCGACCTGCGGTTGCGCTTCGAGGTGCGAGACACCGGCCCGGGCATTGCCGCCGATCGCCTGCCGCAGCTCTTTCAGGCCTTCGAGCAGGCCGACAGCTCTACCACTCGCCGCTTCGGCGGCACCGGCCTGGGCCTGGCGATCACGCGGCACCTGGCCAAGGCGATGGGCGGCGATGCGGGCGCCGAGAGCGTGCCCGGCGAGGGCAGCACCTTCTGGATCACCGTGCACCTGAAGGCCCTAGCCTTGGCACCAGAGGCGGAGCGAAAGACCGCGCTCTCCGGGCTGCACGCACTGCTGGTCGACGATGTGGCCGACGCGCGCGTGGCCATGATCCACATGCTGCGCCAGCTCGGGCTGCGCACCGACACCGCTGTCTCCGGCGCCGAAGCGCTGGTGATGGCGCGTGCGGCCGAGCGCGCTGGTGACGCCTACGACGTCGTGCTGGTCGACTGGCTGATGCCGCACATGGACGGCCTGGAGACCGTGCGCCGGCTGCTCGCGCAAACCACGGGCCCCGCGCCGGCCTGCATGATGGTCAGCGTCTCTACCGACGAACGCATGCGGCAAGACGCGCTGGCGCTAGGCGTGACCTGCCTGCTGCAAAAGCCGGTGTCTTACTCGACCTTGCACGATCACCTGATCGGCTTGATGGTGGAGCATGAGCCGCCGCAACATCGAGTGCCACTCGACCTGCTCTCGGAGAAGACGCTGCGCGCCGAACACCATGGCGCGCGCGTGCTGCTGGCTGAGGACAACCCCGTCAACCAGGAAGTCGCGACCACGCTGCTGCGGCTGGCGGCACTCGAAGTCGACGTGGCGCGCACCGGTGTGGAGGCCGTGGCGATGGCCACCGCCACCGACTACGCGCTCATCCTGATGGACATGCAGATGCCCGAGCTCGATGGCATCGAGGCCACGCGCCAGCTCCGCGCCAAGGCGCGCACCGCCACCACGCCCATCATCGCGATGACGGCCAATGCCTACCTCGAAGACCGCGACGCCTGCATGGCCGCGGGCATGAACGACTACATCACCAAGCCCGTCGACCCGCCGTTGCTGTACGACATGCTGGCGCGCTGGCTGCGCATCGCGGCACCGAAGCCACAAGCCGTCGGCGCGAACATCGGTGACTGCGATGGGCTGGCCGGCATCGACGGACTTGACGTGGCGCGCGGACGAGCCTTTTTCGCCGGCGACGAATCGTTCTACCGCGTCGGCCTGCGCCAGTTCGTCGACCTGTACGGTGACGGCATCGCGCTGATCGATGGCCACCTCGAAGGCAGCGCGCTGCAGTCGGCAGAGGCGCTGCGGCGCGAGCTGCATTCCTTCGGCGGCGCCAGCAGTTCGCTCGGCGCGACTCGTCTGGCGGATCAGGCGACGCAATCGGGCGCGGCCTTGCGCGATGGCGCCGAAGACCCGGCCGCGTTGCGCGACATGGTAGCGTTGCGGAGCGACCTGGCGAAGCTCATCGCGGCGCTGCGCCAACGCTTGTCGTCGGCCCCGGGGCCGAGCTGACCCCAAAGCGCGGCCCCTTGCCTCAGTTTTCCGTCAGCCCATGCTGAACGCAATACTTCGTCAGCTCGACGTTGTTCTTCCAACCCGTCTTCTCGAGAATGCGCGCCCGATAAGTGCCCACCGTCTTGACGGACAAATGCATCGTCAGCGCGATCTCGGCCGGCGCCTTGCCGGCGGCCATCAACAGCATCACGCGATGCTCCTGCGCCGAGAGCAACTCGTGCGGCTCACATGGCGCCGCGCGCCCGCCTAGCAAATCGAGCAGGTGATCGGCCATCGAGGTCGTCACGTAACGCCCGCCTTCGGACAAGCGCCGCAACGCGATCACCAGCTCATCCGCAGCACGGTCCTTGGGCAGGTAGCCGGCAGCGCCCATCTTGAGCACACGCGAGGCATAAGCAGCTTCCGAATTGAAGCTCAGCACCAGGATCGGCGTGCTGCCTGCCAGCCGCAGCATGCGCGCCACGCCCTCGGTGCCGGCCACATCGGGCATCACGAGATCGAGCACTACCAAGTCGGGTGCCCGCGCCGCAAGCTCGCGGGCAGCGTCTTCCAGCGTCTCCGCCTCGAAAACTTCCGCCTCGGGCCATTCGCGCAGGATGAGCTGCCGAATGCCCAGGCGCATGATCGGATGATCGTCGGCGACCAGCACTTTCATCAAGTGACCTTCGGGAGTGCTGCAACGCCGCAATGTAGCGCAGTGCACCGAGGCATCCCTGTATAAAAACAGGGAGGTGGAAACCCGTAAAGGCGAACCCCGAGGCGCACAACGCATCCGGCACAGAAGCGCAACAGAGGGGGTGAACGGTGAGGTGTCTGGCCGCCCGGAGGAGTTTGAAACAGCGGCTATGAGGCTCGCCCAAGCTTGATGTTACATTCAGTAACTACGGTTCGTTCCCCTCTCTGTTCCCCTACTAATTTTTGGACTCAGGAGGTCAGCGGTTCGAGGACAAAAAGTCCCAGATTCCTGGAAAAAACTAGATTAAACGTTGCGCTGGCTGGGCTGCGAATGTGCTGTCTGTCCTCGCCACGATGGCCGGATAGTCGCCAGCCAGGGAT
>JAMFRW010000596.1 GCA_026224975.1 Rhodoferax sp.
CCGCGCCGCGCGGCCATCGATGTAGCCCTTGCGCGTGTAGTCGGCGATCAGGTGTTCGCAGATCAGCTTTTGCGTGCCGTAGGAGGTTTGCGGCGCGGGCAGCGTGTCGTCCGCGACCGTCTTGGGCAGCGGCACGGCGGGGTCGGGGCCGAAGACCGCGACCGAGCTCGAGAACATCACGCGGGCGACCTTGCCACCGGCGTTGACGTTGGCGCGCAATGCATCGAGCAGGGCGCGTGTGCTGTCGAGGTTGGAGCGCAGGCCGAGGTCGAAATCGGCTTCGCATTCGCCCGAGACGGCCGAGGCCAGGTGGAAGACGCCGTCGAAAGCTTCGGTCTTGAGCGCATCGGTTTGCGCGAGCAGCGGGCCGGTGCGGGCCTCGACGCGCTTGTTGGCCAGCAGGTCGGCGGGTGGAGGTGCGATGTCGGTCAAGACCATCGAGGTGATGGCCTGGCCGTTGAGCGTGCCACGGGCGAGCAAGGTGCGCGCAAGCCGCGCGCCGAGGAAGCCGCCGCCTCCGGTGATGAGCAGTTTCATGTCGTGGTCTCCTGTGGAATTCGATGGGCTTCGGGCGACCCTTACCAGCGCGCGCCGAAAGTGCTGCGCAGTTCGTCGATCTGCGCCTCGGTCAAGGGGCTCGGCTTCGGGGTCGTCATCAGCCAGAGCTGCGAGGTTTCTTCGAGTTCTTCGAGGACTGCCATGGCCGCCGCGGGTGACTCGTGCCAGACGTTGGGGCCGAGGCGGTCGAGCATCACGGCTCGCATATCTTGCTTGGCGTTTTTGGCAGCGCCGATCGCCTCGAACACGATTTCGGCGGCGGCTGGGTCACCAGGCCGGTGATAAGGGATCAGCGGTACGCGACCGACCTTCATGACGAAGTAGGGTGTGATGGGAGGCAGGATGCTCTTCGCGCTCCATACGCCCGCCAGCGTGAGCGCGACGAGGTGCGTGGAATGGGTGTGGATGACGCAGCGCGCCGTGCCATCGGCTGCGTAGATGCGGCGGTGAAGTGCAAGTGTTTTACTGGCCCTTGCGCCGCTGCGTTGTTCGCCTTGCAGGCTCACATGCGCGAGCTGTTCCGGCGCCAGAAAGCCCAGGCACGCGTCGGTCGGTGTGATCAGAAAACCCGCGTCGTCCGGCAACCGAACGCTGATGTTGCCAGCCGTCGCATGCACATAACCGCGCTCGAACAGCGAGCGGCCAACGCGGCAGATCTCATCGCGCAATGGTGTGTGTGCCCCCTCTCCTCCGGAGAGAGCGCTGTGCTTTCCTCCCTCTCCCTCTCGGAGAGGGCCGGGGTGAGGGCCCGGGCCGCTCGTTGTCATCCCGCCGTCTCCATCGCCAATGCCTCAGTGAAGAAATCCGGCCCTCCGAAGTTCCCCGATTTCAACGCCAGCAACAGCGGCCGACCCGCCTCGCGGCCTTCGGCCTGCGTCCACGGCACGCCCGGGCAAATCGAGGGCCCGATGCGCAAGCTCGTCACCCCCAACGCCTGCACCACGGCACCGGAAGTCTCACCCCCCGCCACCACCAGGCGCCGCACGCCGGCTTCGACCAAGTCCTTCGCGATCTGCGCCAGGCAGGTCTCGACCAAAGCCCCGGCCTTCGCTGCACCCAGCTCGGCCTGCACCGCCTTCAATTCCTGCGGCGCCGAAGTGGCATAAACCAGTACCGGCGCATCATTCAACCGTGCCTGCGCCCAGGCGATGGCCTGCTCCGCGACCGGCTCCCCGCGCGCCAGCGCACGTGGATCGATCACCATCGCCGCGTGGCCAGCATCGACCCAACGAGCCACCTGCGCATTCGTCGCCTGCGAGCACGAGCCCGCCAGAACCAGCGCCGGCCCATCCACCGCATCCAGCCGCGCAGCTTGCGCATCCGGCTGCATCCAGCCGCGCTGCGCATACATCGCCGGCAGGCCCAGCGCCAGGCCGGAGCCCGCGGTCAGCAATGGCAGGTCGACACACGCGGTGCCCAGCGTGCGCAAGGCCTCGTTGTCGATCGCATCGGCAATCGCGATCGAGATACCCTCGGCGCGCAAGGCCGCGATGCGTGCTTGCACCGCGTCGGCGCCTTGGGAGATGGTGTCGTGCCGGATCAGGCCGACCTTGCCACGGCTTTGCGCCTGCAGCACGCGCACCAGGTTTGCATCGGTCATCGGCGTCAATGGGTGATCGCGCATGCCCGAATCCGAGAGCAACTGATCGCCCACGAACAAATGGCCGCGAAAGATCGTGCGGCCGTTTTCGGGGAATGCCGGGCAGGCGATGGTGAAGTCGGTGTTCAGCGCCTGCATCAGCGCTTCGGCGACCGGGCCGATGTTGCCGGCCGGCGTGGAGTCGAAGGTCGAGCAGTATTTGAAGTAACACTGCCGCATGCCGGCAGACTGCAGCCAGCGCAAGGCCGCGAGTGATTCGCGCACGGCGTCGGCAGCGGGGCTGGTGCGCGTCTTCAGCGCAATGACCACCGCATCGGCGTTCAGCGCCGGCCCATCCGGCGCCGGGCCGTCCCAAGCCGGATGCGCCCCCTCGGGGGGACGATGCGGCGCCTCGCGCCGCATCTCGGGGGCCACATCAGGTACGCCGATGACCTGCACCGTGCGCATGCCGGCGCGCACCAGCATGCTGGCCACGTCTGTTGCGCCGGTGAAGTCGTCGGCTATCACTCCCAGTGTGATTCGAGAAGTCGCCATGATCAACCCGCCCCATCCGCCTTCGGCAATTCCAGCCCCGCCAATTGCGCGTACACCTTGATCACCGCCGAATCATCCTCCGCGCCATGCCCGGCAGCGGCCGCCGCCAGATAAAGCTGCTGCGCGGCCGCCGCGAGCGGCAGAGGGAATTGCAGCTTGCGCGCCGCATCCAGCACGATGCCGAGATCCTTGATGAAGATGTTGACGGCCGAGAGCGGCGTGTAGTCGCCTTTGAGAATGTGCGGCACGCGGTTCTGGAACATCCAGCTCATGCCGGCCGAATTGCAGATCACTTCGTACAGCGCCGTCGGGTCGGCTCCAGCGCGCATGCCGAGCGCCATGGCTTCGCAGGCGGTCGCGATGTGAACGCCGGCCAGGTGCTGGTTGACCATCTTCACGGTCGAGCCGATGCCGACCTTGTCGCCCAATCGGTAGACCTTGCCGGCGATGGCGTCGAGCATCGCACCGGCCGCCTCGAAGGCCTGCGCCTTGCCGGAAGCCATCACCGTCATCTGCCCATCGGCCGCTTTGGTGGCGCCACCCGACACCGGCGCATCGATCAGCCAGATGCCGCGCTCCGCCAGCCGTGCTTCCCACGCCGGCGGCAGCGTCGGGTCGACGGTGGCCGAGGCGATCACCGTGGCGCCGGGTCTCAGGGTGGCGGCCAGGCCCGCGCCGTCACTGCCGAACAAGACCTCTTCGGTCTGCGCCGCATTGACCACCAGCACGACGACCGCATCGCATTGCGCGCCGAGTTCGGCCAGTGATGCGGTGGCGCGGCCGCCGAGTGCGGTGAAGCGGTCGCGTGCTTCGGCGCGGGTGTCCAGGCCGATCACCGATACGCCGTTGCGCAGCGCCGTGGCCGCGGCGCCGAAGCCCATCGAGCCCAGCCCGACCACGCCCAGCACCTTGCCCTGATTCGATTCGCTCATGGTCTTTCCTGTTGAAGTCGAGGCCGTCGCGCTAGCGCGCACGTGCCCGCTTGCGGACCGCCCTGGCGACGGTCGATTGGGTCATCCGATCGGTCATCGATGTGGCGGCAGCCTCTGCCGCCACCGGCGCACGCAGCGCCACCGCCTTGCGCCGCTGGCCCGAGATCACGCCGCCTTCGACCAGGCGCCGCTCGCCGTGCAGCATGTGCTCGGTGGCGCGCGCGCGGGCTGCCACCGGGTCGCGCACGGCGATGGCCTCGACGATGGCGCGGTGCTCCAGCCGCACGGCGTCCATGAAGTCCTGGCGGCGCGCCTCGTTGCCGCGGGTGATGCGCATGCCTTCGCGCAGGTACTGCTCCAGAAAGCCGAGCAGCGCCACGAACTGCGGGTTGCCGGTGCACTCGCCGATCGAGCGGTGAAACAGCAGGTCTTCGGCCACACCGTCTTGGCCCGCTGCCGCCGCCACGTCGATCGCCTTGAGCGAGCGCCGCAAGGTGGCCACTTGCGCGCGGCTGGCGCGCTCGGCCGCCAGCGCCGCGATCTCGCCTTCGAGCACGCGGCGCACCTCGACCACATGCACCAGCGTTTGCACCGAATCGAGCACCTTGGGGTCGAACGCGAGCGACATGTTGAGCGGCGTGGGCGCCACGAACACGCCCGAGCCCTGGCGCGATTGCACGAGCTGGCGTGACTTGAGCTGGTGCACCGCTTCACGCACCACGGTACGAGAGACGCCATGCGTGGCCGCGAGCCGCGCTTCGGTCGGCAGCCGGTCGCCGGGGCGCAGCGCGCCCGAATTGATCTGTTCGCCGAGCAGCAGCGCGAGCTGGTCGGAGAGCCGCTCGGTGACCAGCCGCGGCGCGGCGTTTGCCGACGAAGGCGCAGCCACCGTGGCCCGGGCGGAAGACACCACGGCCGCAGGCATGGAGGCCGCAGCTGAAGAGGCCGCAGCCAGAGAAGGGGCACGAGCTGGCAAATGCTGCATGGTTATCAGGTCATCATACAAATATCCATGGTCTCTTCTCTACCGGTTTGCCCTGATAGCGGGGGGCTTGCGCATTGCCGATACTCGCGCCGCATTGCAGTGCGAGGTGCGCGTGGCGCAACCCGTGAACTGCAACCAGCTTGGAGAACTTACTCGGCATGGCCAGCGTCACCATCCAGGCAGTCAAGAAGAAGTTCGGTTCGGTCGAGATCCTGCACGGCGTGGACATCGCCATTGCCGATGGCTCTTTCACCGTGCTGGTCGGCCCCTCGGGCTGCGGCAAGTCCACGCTCCTGCGCATGATCGCGGGGCTGGAAGAAATCAGCGGCGGCGAGATTCGCATCGGCGACAAGCGCGTGAACGATGTGCCGCCCAAGCAGCGCGACATCGCCATGGTCTTCCAGAACTACGCGCTCTACCCGCACATGACGGTGCGCGACAACATGGCGTTCTCGCTGATGTTGGCGAAGAAGGAGCAGTCCATCGTCGACGAGAAGGTCGGCCGCGCGGCCGGCATCCTCGGCTTGAAGGATTTGCTGGATCGCTTCCCGCGGCAACTCTCCGGCGGGCAGCGCCAGCGTGTGGCCATGGGCCGCGCGATCGTGCGCGATCCGCAGGTGTTCCTGTTCGACGAGCCGCTCTCGAACCTCGATGCCAAGCTGCGGGTTGCGATGCGCAGCGAGATCAAGGAACTGCACCAGCGGCTCAAGACCACCTCGATCTACGTCACCCACGACCAGATCGAGGCCATGACCATGGGTGACAAGATCGTGGTGATGCGCGATGGCTTCATCGAGCAGACCGGCAGCCCGCTCGAGCTGTACGACCACCCGGCCAACCTCTTCGTGGCGGGCTTCATCGGCTCACCGGCGATGAACTTCCTGCCGGGCACGCTGCGGGTGAACGCCGGTGCGGCACGCGTCGAGCTGGCCGATGGCACGCAGCTTAATGCGCCCACCAACGCCGCCGGGGCCGATGGCCAGCCGGTGATCTACGGCACGCGGCCGGAGCACATGCTGCTGGTCGGTGCCGACTCCGGCGCGAGCATTCCGCTCGAAGTGGCGGTGGTCGAGCCGACCGGTGCCGAGACCTTTGTGGCCTGCCGGCACCACGGCACCGACCTGTCGGTGGTGTTCCACGAGCGCTACGAGTTCTCGCCCGGCAGCACCATCCACCTGCAACCCGACCTGCAGCGCGCGCATCTGTTCGACGCCGCGAGCGGCCGGCGCCTCGCGGCCTGACATAGCCCGACTCAAATCCTGGGTGCGACGACACGCACCTTTCACACCGAATCATCGGCAGACGTTCCAAAGGAGATGAAGATGCAAGAGTTCAATCGCCGCAAGTTCCTCGAAGGTGGTGCCGGCGTGGGCGCGGTTGCCGCGGCCACGACGCTGGGCGCAACGACCGCCCTGTTTACACCGTCGGCGCAGGCGCAGACCATCACCTTCAAGCCGGAGAAGGGCGCCAAGCTGCGCGTGCTGCGCTGGAGCCGCTTCGTGCAGGGCGACATCGATGCCTACATGGCCAACGTCAAGAAGTTCACCGAGAAGACCGGCATCGAAGTGCGGGTCGACAACGAAGGCTGGGAAGATGTTCGCCCCAAAGCCGCAGTGGCCGCCAACACCGGCGCCGGCCCCGACATCATCCTGTCGACCAACGACGACGCGAACCTCTACCCCGACAAGCTGCTCGATGTGACCGACCTGGCCGAATACCTCGGCAAGAAATACGGTGGCTGGTATCCGGCCGGCGAGATGTTCATGCGGCCGGATGGCAAGAAGTGGCTGGGGTTGCCACTCGGCGCCTCGGGCTCCTTGATCGTCTACCGTGAAAGCATGGTCAAGGCGGCGGGCTTCGACACCTTCCCCAAGACCACCGACGAATTCCTCAAGCTCTACAAGGCCTTGAAGGAAAAGGGCACGCCGGGCGGCATGGCACTCGGCAACGCCACCGGCGACAGCACCTGGTGCAATTGGTTGGTGTGGGCCTTCGGCGGCAAGCTGGTCGACAAGGACAACAAGGTTGTGATCGACAGCCCCGAGACCATCAAGGCACTCGAATACGGCAAGGAGCTGTACGCCAACTTTGTGCCCGGCACGCTCTCCTGGCTGGACCCGAACAACAACAAGGCCTTTCTCGACAGCCAGATCAGCGTCACCAACAACGGCATCTCGATCTATTACGCCGCCAAGAATTCGCCCGATCCCAAGGTCAAGGAAATTGCGCCCGACATCAACCACGCCGTCTTCCCGGTGGGGCCGGTGGGCGTGTCGACCGAGTCGTATCTGTTCTTCAACCAGATGGTCTTCAAGTACACCAAGTACCCGCAAGCCGCCAAGGAGTTCCTGCGCTTCATGATGGAAGAAGAGCAATTCGGCGCCTGGTTGCAAGGGGCCGGCGGTTACGTTGCTCAACCGCTGCGCGCCTACGAGAAGAACACGATCTGGACCTCGGACCCGAAGAACCTGCCGTACCGCGATGCCGTGAAGAACCTGCGGCCGGCCGGATACGCAGGCAAGCTGGGCTACGCCTCGGCCGGTGCCGCCGCCGACTTCATCATCCCGAACATGGTGGCCGAAGCCGCCAGTGGCTCGAAGACGCCGAAGGAAGCCGCGGAGCGTGCGCAGAAGCGGGCGGAGCGGTACTACAAAGTCTGACGAGAGCCTGGTTCCCTCTTCCTTCGGGGAGAGGGAATCACTGAAGCGGGCAACCACGAGGTCACATGAACCTTCTAGAAAGATTCCAGAACAACCGCAACGCGCTAGGCTGGGCCTTCATGCTGCCGGCCACCGTGTTGCTGCTGCTGTTCCTGACCTACCCGCTGGGGCTGGGCACCTGGCTCGGCTTCACCGATGCCAAGATCGGCCGCGATGGCCAATGGATAGGCATCGAGAATTTTCAGTACCTGGTGGGTGACAGCGTCACGCAACTCGCGCTGTTCAACAC
>JAMFRW010000597.1 GCA_026224975.1 Rhodoferax sp.
AAGAGATTCGGCTTTTCGTCGAAGTACTTCTTGATTTCTTCGGCGGTCGGCTTGCTCGCCGCTTCACCGGTCTTGTCGACGTAAGCGCGGGCGATGATCTCGCGGCGGGCGGCTTCGAGTTGCTGCACCACGCGCGGATCGCGGTCGAGCTTGAGTTCTTCGGCCTTTTGCAGCGCCAGTTCCTGGTCGATCAGGCGCTCGAGGATCTGCTTGCTCGCGGCATCGGCCTGCTCGGGCTTGAGACCGCGCTGCTGTTGCAGCACGAAGTTGATCTGGTGGACGGTGATCTCTTCCTTGTTGACTTTGGCGGCGGTCTGCGACGCGGCCTTTTCTTTTTTCTCGCCACAGCCGGCCAGCAGCAGGGCCACGGCAGCTACGGCAACCGCAGTCATCCGCACCGCGCCGAAGCCGCGGGCGGCAAATGCGTTTGCATCAATTTTGGAAATCATTCGAGCGTCGCTCCCATCGCGTCAAACATGAAGGTCTTGGTGGCAAAAGTCGGCTGCGGGACAGCCGTACTGCACAACCAAAGGAGTGTAGCGGTGAAGCATGACAGCTCTACAACCCTCGCCTGTGGGAGTAAAACCGCAAAACCACGACCAAGCGTGAACAAGTCGCGCCGGGCTCGCCCGGGCAAATTACAACAGCGCTTGCTGCCGCGCCAACCGCCAGCGGGCCTCGCCGTCCTTTGACTGCGCGAGCATCCACAGTTCCCTGAAAGGTGCAGCGCCCTGGTCGGATTGTTCACGGATCATTCCGGAAAATTCGATGCTCGCCAGGTACGCAGAGCCCAATTCCTCGAAGCCGAGCAGCGACGCGTGCAGCGTCACTACATCGGTTCGATTCGGTCCGGCACCTCGCTCGGGCAACTGGCAACAGAGTTCCTCCAACATGTTCGGAGTGGTCAGAGCACGAAGCGTGCCGACATCGCCGACGTCCCACGCGGCCTGCAGTTCGACAAAGTGCTGGCGCGCCGTGGCAAGGAGCTCGGCATGGTCGAACGCCACCGGGAGCTGGATTTGCGCCGGCTCCAGGGGCGCCGACAGCAGCGGCCGCGGGCTGTGGCTCAGCAGGGCAGGCCGGAGCCCGGCAGGCGCATTTCGTATCTTGCGAATGACGACCGCGCCCGCCATGAAAGCGATCACTGCGCCCGCCGCCGGCAGCAGGTTGCCGGCCACGCCCGCCGACAGTCCCTTGATCACCAGCAAGGTAGCGAGCGCCGCAAAGAAGCCCACGGATGTGGTCAAGCTGCCTGGAACACCGGCCGAGGCGTCGAGCGACACAAACACCACGGCCGCCGAAACCGCCCACCGCGCGCCGCGGGCTGTGCCCAAACGCAGCCGGCGCCGATCGGCCTGCGCAAGCGCCCCGCGAGATGCGGAGAAGCCCGGAATCCCAGCCCAGCTCGCCATCACCGCACGATCCCCTCAGCCCCGCTCAGCACTTGATCCCCACATGCAGCGCGACCACACCAGCGCTCAGGTTATGAACGTCCACATGCCCGAAGCCTGCGGTTTTCATCATCGCCTTCAGCTCGGCCTGGCCAGGGTGGACGCGGATGGACTCTGCCAGGTAGCGGTAGCTGTCGGCATCACCCGCCACCCACTGGCCGATGCGCGGCAGCACGTTGAACGAATACCAGTCGTAGGCCTTGCTCAGCGGTTGCGCAACCTTGGAGAACTCCAGCACCAGCAGGCGACCGCCCGGCTTGAGCACGCGGTTCATCTCGGCCAGCGCCTTGTCCTTGTGCGTCATGTTGCGCAGGCCGAAGGCCACGCTGACGAGATCGAAGCTGCCGGTGCGCAGCGGCAGCGATTCACCGTCGCAGATCGCCGTCGGCAGCGCCATGCCTTCGTCGAGCAGCCGGTCGCGGCCGACGCGCAGCATGGCTTCGTTGATGTCGGTGTGCAGCACCGTGCCCTTGGCGCCGACGCGCTTGGCGAACGCCCGAGCCAGATCGCCCGTGCCGCCGGCGATGTCGAGCACCTGATCGCCTTCGCGCAGGTTCGCCACCGCCACGGTGTACGCCTTCCAGGCGCGGTGCATGCCCATCGACATCAGGTCGTTCATCACGTCGTATTTGGACGCAACCGAATCGAAGACGCCGCGCACCCGGCTGGCCTTTTGGGATTCGTCGACGGTCTGGAAGCCGAAATGCGTGTCGCTCATGCTGGGGTGTCGAAAAGGCAGATCAGTGGTGATGGCCGCAAGCCGATGCGGCGTCCGTGGCGGCGGAATCGCTCATCGGCACGTCGCGATTTGCGCCCGCAGCCTGCAGTCGCGCTTCGTACTTGCGCCAGAGTTCGTCGCTTTGCGAGCCCAAAAAATAGAGGTAGTCCCACGAAAACAGGCCGGTGTCGTGCCCGTCGGAAAACGCCGGCTTGACGGCATAGTTGCCGATCGGCTCGAGCGCCGTGAGGCCCACATCGCGCTTGCCGGTTTGCAGAACTTCCTGGCCCGGGCCGTGCCCCTGGACTTCGGCCGAGGGCGAGTACACGCGCATCAACTCGAAGGGAATGCGAAAGGTCTTGCCATCGGCAAAACCCACTTCGAGCACCTTGGACTGCTGATGCACGGTGATAGCTGTCGGCTGAGGCGTTTGCGGCGTGAGACCGGCCATGGAGAAAGGTCCAGAGGTGGGAGCGGCCGCAGTTTAACGAAGGGCGCGGCCCCTATTGGATTGGGGAATTGGCGGGCCGCATGGATCGCCATGGCGAATGTCAGCGCTGGCACAGCCCTCGCTAAGATCGCCCGACCCACACACCTCGAAGGCCACCGATGACCTGCTCGCCCTCTTCTCGCCGCGCCGTGCTCAAAGCCGGCGGTGCCCTGGCCGCGCTGAGCCTGGCGCCGCTCGCGGCTCGCGCCGATGTCTGGCCCAGCAAGCCCATCCGCTGGATCGTGGCCTACCCGGCCGGCGGCGGCTCGGACTTTCTCGCGCGCCAGCTCGCCCCGCAGCTCGGCAAGCAACTCGGCCAGACGCTGGTGATCGACAACCGCCCCGGCGCCGCCGGCATCATCGGCACCGACATGGCGGCGAAGGCCGCGCCCGATGGCTACACCATCCTGACTGGCGACAACGGCGCGATGGTGTTCAACGGCGCGATGTACAAGAAGCTTCCCTACGATCCGAAGGACTTCACGCCCGTCGGCTTCATGGCGCGCTTCCCGCTGATCCTGGCGGTGAACCCGGCCTCGGGTTTCACCAGCGCCAAGCAGCTGCTCGACGAACTCAAGAAGAGCCCGGGCAAGTACAGCTACGCCTCACCCGGCATCGGCAGCCCGCACCATATGGCGATGGAGCTGGTGAAGGACCGCACCGGCACCTTCGTCGTGCACGTGCCGTATCGCGGCACCGCCCTCGCGCTGCAGGACGTGATCGGCGGCCAGGTGCCGATGATGGTGCTGGACACCGCCGCCGGCCTGCCGCAGATCCGCACCGGCAAGGTCAAGGCGCTGGCGGTAATGTCCAAGCGCCGGATTCCGTCGCTGCCCGATGTGCCGACGCTGGACGAAGTGGGCCGGGCTTACGGGTTGCAAGGTTTCGAAGTGACCGCCTGGCAAGGCCTCTTCGTGCCGAAGGGAACGCCGACGGATCTGGTGAGCCACCTGTCGGCCGAAGTCAACCGCGCGCTGCTCACACCCGAGGTGAAGGCGCGGCTCGAAGACTTCGGCCTGGAAGTGCTGCCCTCGGACGGCCCGGCGCTGGGCATGTTCATCCAGCGGGAGACGCAGTTCTGGCACACGCTGATTCGAGACCGCAAGCTCTCGGCGGAATAAGCCTCGAACGCCCCAAGCCCTTACACCAGCACCCGCTCGATCCCGCCTGCGTTGGCACGCTCCACGTAGTCGGGCATCCAGCCTTCGCCCAGAATCTGGTTGGCCATTTCGACGACGATGTAGTCGGCTTCGAGCAGGCCGTTGTTCAGGTCGCCGGTGTAGCGGCTCAGGCCTTGCAGGCAGCTCGGGCAAGAGGTGAGGATCTTGATCGGGCCTTTTTCTGGCACGGAACCTGTCGAGCGTAGCGCGGCCTCGTCCTTGCGCAGCTCTTCTTCCTTGCGGAAGCGAACCTGCGTGGAAATGTCCGGGCGCGTCACACCCAGCGTGCCGCTCTCGCCGCAGCAGCGCTTGCTCTCGATCACGTTGGCGCCCACCAGCGCCTTCACCGTTTTCATCGGGTCCTGCAGCTTCAGCGGCGTGTGGCAGGGGTCGTGGTACAGGTAGCCGCCCGCGGCGCCGCTCGCCGATGACCCCAGCGTGATGCCCTTCTCCAGCAGGTACTCGTGGATGTCGATGATCCGGCAGCCGGGGAAGATCTTGTCGAACTGGTAGCCCTGCAACTGGTCGTAGCAGGTGCCGCAGCTCACCACCACGGTCTTGATGTCGAGGTAGTTGAGCGTGTTGGCCACGCGGTGGAAGAGCACGCGGTTGTCGGTGATGATCTTCTCGGCCTTGTCGAACTGGCCGCTGCCTTTTTGCGGATAGCCGCAGCACAGGTAGCCTGGCGGCAGCACGGTTTGCACGCCCGCATGCCAGAGCATGGCCTGCGTTGCCAGGCCCACCTGCGAGAAGAGCCGTTCGGAGCCGCAGCCGGGGAAATAGAACACGGCCTCGGTGTCGCTCGTGGTCGTCTTCGGGTTGCGGATGATCGGAACGTAGTCCTTGTCCTCGATGTCGAGCAACGCGCGCGCGGTTTTCTTCGGCAGGCCGCCGGGCATCTTCTTGTTGATGAAGTGGATCACCTGCTCCTTGATCGGCGCGGTGCCGATGGTCGAAGGCGGCGCGGCGGTCTGCTTGTTGGCCAGGCCTCGCAACAGGTCGTTGGCGATGCGCTGCACCTTGAAGCCCACATCGACCATGCCCATGCGCAGCAGCTTGATGGTCTCGGGGTTGGTGGCGTTGAGGAACATCATCGCCATCTTGTTGCCGGGCCGGAAGCTCTTCTGCCCCATCTTGCGCAGCAGGTTGCGCATGTTCATCGAGACATCGCCGAAGTCGATGTTCACCGGGCACGGGCTCAGGCACTTGTGGCAGACGGTGCAATGGTCGGCCACGTCCTCGAACTCTTCCCAGTGCTTGATGCTCACGCCGCGCCGCGTCTGCTCCTCGTACAGGAAGGCTTCGACCAGCAGCGAGGTCGCGAGGATCTTGTTGCGCGGGCTGTAGAGCAGGTTGGCGCGCGGCACGTGCGTCGCGCACACCGGCTTGCACTTGCCGCAGCGCAAGCAGTCCTTGACCGATGCGGCGATCTCGCCGATGTCGCTCTGCTGCATGATGAGCGACTCGTGCCCCATCAGGCCGAAGCTCGGCGTGTAGGCGTTGGTCAGGTCCGCATACGTCGTCTGACCGCGCAAGAGCTTGCCCTTGTTGAAACGGCCTTCGGGGTCGATGCGCGCCTTGTAGCCGGCAAAGCCGGACAGCTCATCGTCGGTGAGGAATTCGAGTTTGGTGATGCCGATGCCATGCTCGCCCGAGATCACGCCATCAAGCGAACGCGCCAGCTTCATGATGCGGGCCACCGCCTCATGCGCGGTCTGCAGCATCTCGTAGTTG
>JAMFRW010000598.1 GCA_026224975.1 Rhodoferax sp.
CGAGGCCATGGGTGAACTCTTCCAGAGCTTCGGCCTGGCGATGCTCACCGGCGTGCTCTGCATCTACATCGTGCTGGTGCTGCTGTTCCACGACTTCGTGCAACCGGTGACGATTCTCTCGGCGCTGGTGCTCTCGGTGCCGGGCGCGTTCCTGGCGCTGTTCATCACGCACACCGCCCTCTCGATGCCTTCGATGATCGGGCTGATCATGCTGATGGGCATCGCGACCAAGAACTCCATCCTGCTGATCGAATACGCCATCATGGCCCGGCGCGACCGCGGCATGACGCGCATGGACGCGCTGCTCGACGCGTGCCACAAGCGCGCCCGCCCCATCGTGATGACGACCATCGCGATGGGCGCCGGCATGATGCCGATCGCACTCGGCATCGGCGTCGACCCGAGCTTCAGAGCGCCGATGGCGATCGTCGTCATCGGCGGGTTGATCACCTCGACCTTCTTGAGCCTGCTGGTGATCCCGGTGCTGTTCACCTACGTCGATGACGTGGTGCAGTGGACGCGGCGGCATATCACACACAAGCCGACCCACCACCCGCATCCGGAGGCAGCGGCGCCGGCCACCGAGGCCAGCGCCGCGCCCGTCAAGCCTTGATCACTGGTTCAACAGAATCGACGCAATGATGCCGGTCGCAATCGCGACCAGGATGTAGTCCCCGCCGCTCTGCACCCAGTGGTAACCACGCGGCGGCGCGCTCAGGCGGTGACCGCGCCAATCGTCGACGACGTACTGGCGGCCACGGTACTCGGGCGGCAGGTAGCCACCGCGGTAGAAGCGGTGATCGGGCCCGGCACCGCGGCCGTCGTAGCCACGCGCGCGTTCACGGTCGCGAGCGTATTCCCAGTTCTGGCGCTGGTCTCGGCGCGCCTGTTCGGCGCGGCGGTTGTCTTGATCGCGGCGGAAATCTCGCTGCTGCTGGCTGCGCGCTTGGATGTTCTCGCGGGGGCTGTCGTTCGTGCCACGCGGGCCGCCGTGGTTGTCGTTCTGGCGTTGCTCCTGGCGCTGCGCGGGGCGCTGGCCGCGCTGCGGCTCGGCGCGCCGGTCCTGATGCGAAGCGCGGTTGAGGTCCACCGTGCCATTCGGGCCTTCGGCAAACGCCACACCACTCAGGCCCATGGACAAGGCCAGCACGGCGCTCACAACGGCTTTGAATTTCATGGAAGTCTCCACAGAGTCATCGACCCGTCATTCTGCGCCGGTCGGCGTGCCACAGGCGTAGGCCAAGACCACGTTGCCGCGACGGACCTGGACGACGTGGGCACAGCCGATCGAGCGACCGCTCAGCACCGCAAAAGATCCCGCCGATAAGATGCCGCATGACCCGCGCCCCCTCGATTCCGCCGTCACCCGACGCCCCGCCAGTACCGCCAACACAGCCCCAGCGCGACCCATCGCGAGACCACACCCTCGGCCGCATCCGCCTGCGCCACCTGCAGTGCTTTCTGGCGGTGGCGCAGCTCGGCAACCTGCGGCGCGCGGCCGAGGCCTTGTCGATCACGCAGCCGGCCGTCACCAAGACGCTCAACGAGCTGGAGAGCCTGCTCGGCCAGCAACTCTTCGTGCGCGGGCGCATGGGTGCCACGCTCACCGACGAAGCGCAGGCCTTCATGCGCCACGCCAACGACAGCGTCAACGCGCTCGGCCTGGCGGTGGACAGCGTGCTGCGCCAGCCCGATACCGCGCCCTTGCGCATCGGCGTGCTGCCAACGGTCGCGCCCTCGTTCATGCCGGGCGTGTTGCAGGCCTTCGCGCTGCGCTGGCCACGCCTCACCGTGCGCGTGAGCACCGGGCGCAACGCGACGCTGGTGGAGCAGTTGCGCAGCCGCGAGGTCGATGCGGTGATCGGGCGCCTCTCCGATCCGGAGCTGATGGCCGGGCTGAGCTTCGAGCCGCTGTATGCCGAGCCGCTGGTGATCGTGCTGCGGCCGGGGCATGCGCTGCGCGCGGCCACTAACCCTGACGCCAAAAAGCGCGCCGTTGTAGCCGCCGCCGAGCCCGCCTGGTCGGAGATGTCCGCTTTCCCGTTCGTGCTGCCGCTGCCGGGCACGCTGATCCGCCAGGTGGCCGATGGCTTCCTGAGCCGCCACGGCATCGGCCCCGGCGCCAGCCTCGTCGAAACGTTGGACACCTCGCTCGCCCGCGCGCTGGTGCTGCAAGGCGATCACCTGTGGTTCACACCGCTGGGCGCAGTGCTGCCCGACCTGCAGGCCGGCACGCTGGCGCGCTTGAGTGTCGACCTCACGCCCGAAGAAGCGGTGGGCCTGATCCTGCGCACCGAGCCGCTGGCGGGCGCAGCGGCGCAGGCGTTTGTCGCCGCCGTTCGGGCGCAAGCCGCGGCCCGGCGCGAAGCAGCCAAGTCGCAAAGAACGATAACCACAGGTAATCGAAGCCGCGCCAAGAAATCAATTGCCGGGCGCCGGGACGAACCCTAAAGTCGCTGCTCCGAACCTAAGGAGACAAGCATGTCCAGAGCGCCCGCCAGCGACGCCGAATTCATGATGCGAGACACCTCGTCGCATCCCCCGGCCCTCACACCCCCTTACAAGACCAGCGTGCTGCGCAGCCCCCGGCTCTCGTTGATCTCGCTGCAGAATTCGCTGTCGGAAGTGACGGCACCGGTCTTCCGCGCCGAAGAATTCGGCCCGCTCGACAACGACCTGATCATGAACTACGCCAAGGGCGGCCTGCCCGTGGGCGAGCGCATCGTCGTGCACGGCTATGTGCAGGACCAGCTCGGCCGGCCGGTCAAGAACGCGCTGGTGGAGGTATGGCAGGCGAACGCGAGCGGCCGTTACCGCCACAAGAAAGACCAGTACATCGGCGCGCTCGACCCGAACTTCGGCGGCTGCGGCCGTATGCTGACCGACGAGAACGGCTACTACGCCTACCGCACCATCAAGCCGGGCCCGTACCCGTGGAGGAACCGCGTCAACGACTGGCGGCCGGCGCACATCCACTATGCG
>JAMFRW010000083.1 GCA_026224975.1 Rhodoferax sp.
GAGCCCAACACGCAGGCCTGCGCGGTGGATCTGGCGCTGCCCGGCACGCTGCCGGTGATGAACCAGGGCGCGGTGGAGCGTGCCATCCAGTTTGGCCTGGCAAGTGGTGCGCACATTGCGCCGCGCAGCGGGTTCGCGCGCAAGAACTACTTCTACCCCGACCTGCCCAAGGGCTACCAGATCAGCCAGTACGAAACACCGGTGGTGCAAGGCGGCGTGGTCGAGTTCTGGGTCGGCGAAGTGAAGCACAAGGTGAATCTGACCCGCGCCCACCTCGAAGAAGACGCCGGCAAATCGCTGCACGAGGACTACCAGGGCCAGACCGGCATCGACCTCAACCGCGCCGGCACGCCGCTGCTCGAGATCGTCACCGAGCCCGACATGCGCTCCAGCCGCGAGGCCGTGGAATACGCCAAGACACTGCATCAGATCGTGACCTGGATCGGCATCTGCGACGGCAACATGCAGGAAGGTTCGTTCCGCTGCGATGCCAACGTGTCGGTGCGCAAACCCGGCGCCGAATACGGCACGCGCCGCGAGATCAAGAACCTGAACAGCTTCAAGTTCATGCAGCAGGCGATCGACTACGAAGTGCAGTGGCAGATCGACCTGCTCGAAGACGGCGGCAAGGTCCATCAGGCGACCGTGCTGTTCGATTCGGACACCGGTGAAACGCGGGCGATGCGCAGCAAGGAAGACGCGCAGGACTATCGCTACTTCCCTGATCCTGATCTGCCGCCGTTGGTGATCGAGCCGGCGTGGATCGAGCGTGTGAAGGCCGAGATGCCGGAGTTGCCACGCCTGATGGCTGCACGCTTCGAGCGCGACTACGCGCTGCCCGCGTACGACGCGACGCTGATGACGCAGGGCAAGGATTTCGCCGCGTTCTTCGAGACGGCAGCGAAGGCGAGCGGCCAGCCGAAGCTGGTGGCGAACTGGCTGATGGGCGAGCTCTCGCGTCGCCTGAACGCGCAGGACCTCGGCATTGCGCAAAGCCCGGTGGGCGCCGCGGCGCTCGCCAAGATGATCGCGCGCATCGCCGACGGCACTATCTCGAACAATGGCGCGAAGCAGGTCTTCGATGCGCTCTGGACCGGCGAAGGCCAGGACGTGGACGCGCTGATCGAGTTCAAGGGCCTCAAGCAGATGAGCGATTCGGGCGAACTCGAATCCATCATCGATGCCGTGCTCGCGGCCAACGCCAAGTCGGTCGAGGAATACCGCGCCGGCAAGGAGAAGGCCTTCAACGCGCTGGTCGGCCAGGCCATGAAGGCGACCAAGGGCAAGGGCAACCCGACGCAGGTGAACGAGCTGTTGAAGAAGAAGCTCGGCTGATTCCGGAAGCGCCGCGCCGAGGTATCGGCCGGCCGTTCAGGCCGTCACTTACGCGGCGGCCCCGATGTCGGCGCGGTTAGCGAGCCAAGCGGCGCGCCCGCCCACAGCTTCTTCAAGCGGTCCAGCTCCACGTCATAGAGCTGGTTGATGCGCGCCACCTCGACCTGCTGGTTCTGGATCAGCGTGCGCTGCGCGTCGGTCGAGGCATCGTTGGCATCTAGCGCCTGCTTGAGCTTGGGTGGCAGTTGCTTGCCGGCGTAGAACTCGGCCTCGTCGGTCAACGGCTTGCGGTCCTTGGTCAAAGCGGCGACGCGCGCTTCCGATGCCTTGACCGAATTGCGAACATCGTCGAGCGCCGCCTCGCGTGCCTTGCGGTGCGCAGACTCGTTCGGAAAGCGCGTGAGCAGGTTGCGATCACGGTTGACCGCTTCGCGCAGCTTCATGCGTTCGATCTCTCGCGCGCGCTCCTCGGCTTCCTTCTCGGTCCGCTCGTCGATGCTGAGCGTGGGCGGCACGATGCGCTTGAGCGACCCATCGGCGTTGAGTTCGCGCTGGTCGCCGGCACACGGCGAGATGAAGCGATCGGAGGTGACGCGGTTGCCCTTGGCATCGGTACAGGTGAAGATCGAGGCGCCGCCGGGCGCGGCGTGCGATGCGCCGGAAGAGGCCAACGCTGCCGCCATCAAGGCCACGCGCAACGACAAGCGCCCTGTGCCAGAGGTCGCTGCCCACTTCTTCGGGCTCGCCCCGACTTTCGTCATTCAGACTCCGTATCGTTCGCGGTACGCGACCACATGCGCAAGGTGCGCTCCCAAGGCGGTATCGGCATTCGACTGCAGATACTGGAGCAGATCGGTCAGCGTCGCGATCGAGATCACGGGCAGGCCGTAGTCACGCTCGAAGTCTTCAACGGCCGAATGGGCAGAAAGGTTGTCAGCGTTGCCGCCGCGCTCCATGCGGTCGAGCGCGATCAGGACCGCCGCGGGCTCGCCACCGGCTGCGCGCAACATGTCTACCGACTCGCGCTTCGAGGCGCCATCGGTGATGACGTCGTCGATGATCACGACCCGGCCGGCGACCGGCGCACCGACCATCGTGCCGCCTTCGCCGTGCGCCTTCGCCTCCTTGCGGTTGAACGCGAACGGCACGTTGCGGCCGAGGCGGGCGAGCGCCATCGCCGTGGCCGAGGCCAGCGTGATGCCCTTGTACGCAGGGCCGAAGAGCATGTCGAACTGCAAGCCCGAAGCCAGCAACCGGGCGGCATAGAATTCCGCGAGGCGGCCGAGCTTGGCGCCATCGTCGAACAGGCCGGCGTTGAAAAAGTAGGGCGACAAGCGCCCGGCCTTGGTTTCGAACTCTCCGAAACGCAACACGCCGGCCTCGACTGCAAACTTCACGAAGTCCTGCGCGAGGTCATCGTTGCGGGCGTTGCTACTCATCGGGAAATCCTGTGTTTCGACTTGTCTCTTTGAATTTGAACGGCATCCGCTCGGCCGCCACCAAGGGCTTCGAAGCCTGGACCGCCAGCGTGGCCGCCGATTGTATGGGCGTGCAGGAGATCAAGGCCCAGGCCGACACGGTCACCGGACGCTTCGACACAGTCGCCGGCATGAACGGCCATTTCCACTTCGCCGACAAGAAGGGCTACTCGGGCGTGGGCCTCTATTCGCGTGTGGCACCGAGCGCAGTGATCACCGGCATCGGCGAGCCGGAGTTCGACGCTGAAGGCCGCTACGTGGAAGCGCGCTTCGACACCGACCACCGCAAGCTCAGCATCATCAGCTGCTACTTTCCCAGCGGGTCGAGCGGCGAGTTGCGACAGGCCGCGAAGTTCAGGTTTCTCGCGCTGATGGCGCCACGCCTGAAGCAGCTGGCCAGCGAACGCGAGCTGATCCTCGTCGGCGACATCAACATCGCCCACAAGGAGATCGACCTCAAGAACTGGAAGGGCAACCAGAAGAACAGCGGCTTCCTGCCCGAAGAGCGCGCCTGGATGACCGCCCTGCTCGACGAGATCGGCCTGGTCGACGTCTTCCGCACCCTGAACCCGCACCCTGAGCAATACACCTGGTGGAGCAACCGCGGCCAGGCCTGGGCCAAGAACGTGGGTTGGCGGCTCGACTATCACCTCGCCACGCCGCAGACCGCGAAGCTCGCGCGGGCCGAGCACATCTACCTGGAGCAGCGCTTCAGCGACCATGCGCCGCTGGTGATCGATTACGACTTCACGCTTTGATCGGTCGTTGAAGCGGACTCCCTCGCCCGCTCGCGGGAGAGGGTTGGGGTGAGGGTGTGACGGAGTGCAGTGTCGCTTGTTGGACGCGTGCATCTCGTGGATGCGCGC
>JAMFRW010000599.1 GCA_026224975.1 Rhodoferax sp.
CAGCGGCATGCTGGTGACGCACGAGTACCGCGTCGAGGGCCCCGTGATGCTGTTCCTGACTACGACGGCCATCGACATCGACGACGAGCTGCTCAACCGCTGCCTGGTGCTCACCGTCAACGAAAGCCGCGAGCAGACGCGTGCCATCCACGAACTGCAGCGCCGGCGCCAGACGCTCGAAGGCCTGCTGGCCGAAGAGAGCCGCGGCGACATCGTGCGGCTGCACCAGAACGCCCAGCGCCTGCTGCAGCCGCTGGCGGTGGTCAACCCGTACGCCGACCGCCTGACCTTCCTGGACGACAAGACGCGCACCCGTCGCGACCACATGAAGTACCTCAGCCTGATCCGGGCCATTGCGCTGCTGCACCAGTACCAACGCGAAGTGAAGACGGTGCAGCACAAGGGCAAGGCGTTGCGCTACATCGAAGTGACGCCGGCCGACATCGCGACGGCCAACCGCCTGGCGCACGAGGTGCTCGGGCGCACGCTCGACGAGCTGCCGCCGCAGACGCGCAAGCTGCTGACGGCCCTGCATGCCTGGGTCGGCGACGAGTGCCGGCGCCTGGCCATCAAGCGCAGCGATTGGCGCTTCAGTCGGCGCCACGTGCGCGAGCTGACCGGCTGGGGCGACACGCAGTTGCGCGTGCACCTGGAGCGCCTGGTGCAGATGGAGTACCTGCTCGCGCACGGCGGCCGGCGCGGCGTGGTCTTCGAGTACGAGCTGGTCTACGAGGGCCAAGGCGCGCAGGGCGAGGCCTTCCTGATGGGGCTGCAGGACATGGCCGGCCTGGGTGCGCCTGCGATGCCAACGTCGCGGGGGGAGACGGCTGACCTCGCGGGGTCATCGCGGCCCCAACGCGGCGTCATCGCGGTGGCGTCGCGGCCCGGCCCGGTGGGCGACGAGACCAGCGCCGATGCGCCTTTGCGCGAGATCGGCGGTGGCGACAGGCCGAATGCGCTTCCACGGGCCGAAGCTGCGGCGCGGTCATACCTGCAGCCTTCCTCCTTAGCCGCTTCGACGGTGGAGGCCTGAGGCGGTGGCCGACGAGCCGCGCAAGGTGGCGCGCAAGAAGGGCCAGCGCGCGCCGCGCGCGCCCATCGGCGACGTACGCGACCCCGAGAGCCTGTACCACTACCTGCAGCGCTTCAGCGCCTGGCAGGCGGAGCGCCAATACTCGCCCAAGACGGTGGAGGGCCGCGAGGAGAACCTGCGCTACTTCATCGCCTGGCTCGACGAGCGCGGCATCCGCCGGCCGCAGGAGGTCACCAAGCCCATCATCGAGCGCTACCAGAGCCACCTGTTCGTCTACCGCAAGAAGGACGGCCAGCCGCTGTCGGCGCGCACGCAGCACGGCCACATCACGCCGATCCGCGCCTGGTTCAAATGGCTGGCCAGACAGAACTTCATCCTCTACAACCCGGCCAGCGACCTGGAGCTGCCGCGGCTGGATCGACGGCTGCCGCGCAACGTGCTGACCGTCAAGGAGGCCGAGACCGTCCTGGCCGTGCCCGACCTCGAGACGTCCACCGGCATCCGCGACCGGGCGATGCTGGAGGTGCTGTACTCCACCGGCATGCGCCGGATGGAGCTGATGCACCTGCAGGTGTTCGACGTCGACGTCGAGCGCGGCACGGTGATGATTCGCCACGGCAAGGGCCGCA
>JAMFRW010000600.1 GCA_026224975.1 Rhodoferax sp.
AGCGCGGCGCGTTCAGGACGGCCGCCGACTACACCGACCTGATAACGGTGCAGCCGATACCGCAGTCGATCACGCTGCCGGCCATCGATTTCACCTCCGACTGGTTCATCGTCCGCGGCCGCCTGCGCATGGCCGATCGCATGCTGGAAGAACGCTCCCTGGTCCATCGCAACGCCAACACGCCCGCCAAGTTCGAAGCCGTCCAACGCGAGCGCGTCGCCAGCCGCGAAGCCACCGGCAACTGAGTTTTCGTGCCGCATTTCGACCGCTCGCGCATCCTGCGGGCGAGCTACAACAACACCCGCTAAGTCCTTGATTCGTGAAGAGATGCGCATATCGCATGTCTACAATGCCCGCAGCCCAGCAGCCCGCCTCATGCCGATTCTCGTTGTACAAATCCCTCAGCGTTCACGACTGCGTGCGCGCCGCCTAGGCGGTGCGGAATTCGCGTCGCCGGCGTCTGGCGGCGCCGAATACGCCTACGTGCTGAGCGCCGACGGCCTGGGCGTGCAGTCCGAAGGCCAGAGCCCGGCCGCGCTGCTGCCGCGCGCGACCAGCGTCGTGGCCGTGCTCTCCGATGCCGATGTGAGCTGGCACCGCATCACGCTGCCCAAGGCGCCCGCCGCCCGCCTGCGCGCCGCGCTCGATGGCGTGCTCGAAGAGGCCCTGCTCGAAGACACCGCCGCCGTTCACCTCGCGCTGGCGCCGCAGGCCGTGGCCGGCAAGCCGACCTGGGTCGCGGCCGTCGATCAGGCGTGGTTGCGAGCCCAGCTCGCGGCCTTGGAGCAGGCGCAGATCTTCGTCGACCGCGTGGTGCCCATGGCCTGGCCCGACGACCCGCCGAGCGGCCATTTCGCCGAGACTACGATCACCGGCGACGGCACTGCTGCCGATGGAATCGCGCTGAGCTGGGCCCATGCCGATGGCGTGGCGAGCATTCGCTTGCAAGGCGGCCTGGCGCGCACGCTGGTGCCCTCGCCCGCGCCCGAAGGCACCAAATGGAGCGCCACGCCGGGCGCCGCAGCCGCGGCCGAACAGTGGTTGGGCGCGCCGGTGAGCGTGATGCTGCCCGGCCAGCGCCTGCTGCAATCGGCCCGCAGCCTGTGGAACCTGCGCCAGTTCGACCTCGCCCGCCGCACCCGCGGCCGGCGCGCGGTGGCGCATTCGTTGGGGCAGTTCTTCAGCCGTGAATGGCGCGCGGTTCGCTACGGCGTGATCGCACTCGTCGTCGCACAGATCATCGGCCTCAACCTCTGGGCCTGGCATCAAGCCGGGGCGGTCGATGCCAAACGCGCCGCGGTGCAAAGCCTGGTGAAGGCGACGTATCCGAAAGTCAGCGAACTCGACATCCAGCGTGACGCCAACGCCGTGATGCAGCGCGAGGCACAAGCGCTGCGCACGCTCGCCGGCGTGCCGGGCGACACCGATCTGGAACCGATGCTGCAAGCGGCCGCATCGGCCTGGCCGCCTGACCGGCCGCCGGTCGACAACCTGCGCTTCGAACCCGGCAAGTTGACGCTCGCGGCGCCGGGCTGGAGCGATGCGCAGATCGAACAATTCCGCAGCGTGCTGCGACCCGGCGGCTGGCAGGTGGATTCCGCCGACGGCCGCGTGGTGATCAGCCGCGCGCGCACGACGCCGGGGTCGGCCTCGTGAACACGCGCTCGTTGCCGGCATCGCCCGGCCTGGCGAGCCTGCGCGAGCAGGCCAGAACGTGGTGGCTGGCGCGCACGCCGCGCGAGCGCCAGACGGTGATCGTCATGGCCGTGGTGGTGGCCTTCTTCGTCGTCTGGAGCGTGTTCATCCAGCCGGCCTGGCGCACCATTTCAGCCGCGCCGGCCCAGCTCGACCAGCTCGATGCCCAGCTTCAGCAAATGCAGCGCACCGCCGCCGAAAGCCGCAGCCTGCGCAACGCGCCGCCGGTGAACCTTTCGCAAGCCGGCATCGCGCTCAAATCAGCCACCGATCGCCTGGGCGACAAGGGCAAGCTGCTGTTGATCGGCGACCGCGCCACGCTCACGCTGAACAACGCCGATTCCGAATCGCTTCGCACCTGGCTGGGCGAAGCCCGCAGCGCGGCGCGCGCCCGGCCGGTCGAGGCGCAATTGCAGCGCGGCATCCAGGGCTACAGCGGCACGCTGATCGTCAACCTCGGAGCCGGGCAGTGATACGCGCCAGGCGACCACGGCGCTTCTTCGGGCCCACACTGGCCGTCACCGGCTGGGGCGAATCGACGCTGGCCGAGCAGGCCTGGACGCAATCTCGCCGGGCCTCGGTGCCCTGGGTCATCGCCGGCATCCTCTTCGGCGTGATCGCGACCGTGGTGCTCTTCGCGCCCGCCGCCTGGCTGGCGCAGCAGGTGGTGACCGCCACCAACGGCCGCGTGGTGCTGGCCGATGCGCGCGGCACCGTCTGGTCGGGCAGCGCCATCGCGGTGCTGACCGGCGGGCCGGGCAGCCGCGATGCGAGTTCGCTCCCCGGCCGCATCCGCTGGACCGTGGTGCCGCGCGGCCTCGGTTTCGAGCTGCGCGCCACGCACGCCTGCTGCCTGAACGGCACCGTGGCCTTGCTGCTCAAGCCCGGCTTCGGCCGCTTCACCGCCATGCTGCCGCCGGTGCCCGGCTGGATCGGCCAGTGGCCCAGCGGCTTCCTGAGCGGCCTGGGCACGCCGTGGAACACCTTGCAACTCGGCGGCTCGATCCGGCTGGTGTCGCCGGGCATCACCCTCGAGTCGGTGCAGGGCCGCGTGATCGTCGATGGCCGGGCCGACATCGAACTCGTCGGCGTGTCATCCCGGTTGACCACACTCGACTCTCTCGGCAGCTACCGCCTCACGGTGTCGGGTACCGCCGCCAACGCCGGCGTCTCGCAGCTCGACCTCAGCACGCAGGAAGGCGCGCTGCGGCTGCAAGGCAGCGGCAATGTCGGCCCCGGCGGCCTGCGCTTTCGCGGCGAGGCCAGCGCGGGCCCGGCCGATGAGCCGGCGCTGTCGAACCTGCTGAACATCATCGGGCGGCGCAATGGCGCGCGCTCCGTCATTTCGATCGGATGAGCATGAAGCCACGCGCCACCTTCTTACCTGCAGCGCGATCCTCGCTGGCCGTCGTGCTGTCGCTGGCCCTGTTGCCTGCGCCAGCGGTCTTCGCGCAAACCAATGCCACTGCCGCGGCCCGCGCGCGCGGCGATGCCGTCACGCTGAACTTCGTCAATGCCGACATCGAAGGCGTGGCGCGGGCCATGTCGGCCATCCTGAAGCAGCAGTTCGTGGTCGACCCGCGCGTCAAAGGCACGATGACGCTCTACAGCGAAGAGGCGCTTTCGCCGCGCGAGGCGTATCTGAACTTCCTCGCCGCGCTGCGCGGCCTGGGCTTCACCGTGGTCGAGGTGGGCGGGCTCTTCAAGATCGTGCCCGAGGCCGATGCCAAGCTGCAGACCGGCACCGTCTCGATCGGCGATGTGTCGCGCCGCGGCGACCAGATCATCACGCAGATCTTCAAGCTCAACCACGAAAACGCCAACAACCTGGTGCCGGTGCTGCGCCCGCTGATCAGCCCCAACAACACCATCAACGCGAACCCCGGCAACAACACGCTGGTGATCACCGACTACGCCGACAACCTGTCGCGCATCGCCAAGATCGTCTCGGCGATGGACGTGCCGCCGGCGAGCGATGTGGAAGTGATCCCGCTCAAGTACGCGGTCGCCGCCGATCTGGCCCAGTTGGTGCAGCGCCTGACCGATGCGGCCGGTGGCGCCACCGGTGTGCCGGGCGTGCCGGGTGGGGCGACGTCCTCTGCGCCGTCCATCCTGGTCGACCAGCGCAGCAACGCGCTCATCGTGCGTGCGCCCACGCCGGCGCGCATGGCTGGCATCAAGTCGCTGATCGACAAGCTCGACAAACCCACGCCCGGCGGCACCGCCATGGGCAACATCTGGGTCGTCTACCTGAAGAACGCCGATGCGGTGAAGCTCGCGACCGTGCTGCGTGCGGCGTTCCCGAGCGCGGGTGGGAGCGGCGGTGGTGGTGGCTCGTCGAGCACCGGGAACACCTCGCCGCTCAGCAACGCTTCGCAAAACAACAGCAGCGCCAGCACCAGCGGCGCCTCGACGCAAACCACCGCGCCGCTGGGCGCCTCGGCCGGCCCTTCGACCGGCGGCTTCATCCAGGCCGACCCGGCCTCGAACTCGCTGATCATCACCGCGCCGGAAGTGCTGTACCGGCAGCTCCGCGCGGTCATCGACCAGCTCGATTCGCGCCGCGCGCAGGTCTACATCGAATCGCTGATCGTCGAAGTCGACCCGAGCGTGACCGCCGACCTGGGCGTGCAATGGCAGGCGCTGAGCAACACCGGCAGCTCCTACATCGGCGGCTTGGGCACGAACTTTGGCACCACCGGCAACATCCTGGCGAACCAGGGCGCGACCACGGCCGTCGGCGCGCTCGCCGGCTTGAGCACCGGCGGCAACATCGGCCTGATCCGCAAGATCGGCACCGGCTTCGGCCTGGCGGTCATCGCCAACGCGCTTCAGCAGCAGTCGGGCACCAACATTCTCTCGACACCGAATCTCGTCACGCTCGACAACGAAGAAGCCCGCATCGTCGTCGGCCAGAACGTGCCGTTCGTGACCGGCCAGTACACCAACACCGGCACCAGCACGACCAGCCCGTTCCAGACCATCGAGCGCAAGGACGTGGGCACCACGCTGAAGATCAAGCCACAGATCGGCGAGAACGGCACGGTGCGGATGGTGATCTACCAGGAGTCTTCGTCGATCGGCGACGTGGCCACCGGCACGGCCAACGCCGGCCCGACCACCAACAAGCGCTCCATCGAATCGACGGTGGTCGTCGATGACGGCCAGATCATCGTGCTCGGTGGGCTGATCGAAGACAACTACACGACCAACCGCAGCAAGGTGCCGCTGCTGGGCGACATCCCTTACATCGGCGGCCTGTTCCGCAACGAACACCGCGAGCGCAAGCGCACCAACCTGATGGTCTTCCTGCGGCCTGTGGTGATGCGCGACCAGGCGGCCAGCAACAAGGTCTCGCTCGACCGCTACGACTACATCCGCGCGCAGCAGCTCGAGAACCAGCCCGCGCAAAGCCGGATGCTGGGCATCAACGAATCGCCGGTGCTGCCGCAGATCCGGCCTGGCGACACCGATGCGAACGGCGCGCCGCGCCCGCTCGGCGACACCGCACCGCCGGCACCGCCGATGGCGCCTTCGGTGCCCGCTTCGTCGGTGCCCATCGCGCCATCGGCACCGACACCGGTCCCGGCGCCGACCACGAACTGAGCGGATTCAGAAGCTCCCAGCATGAGTGCACACCACCCGCTCCCCTACGCCTACGCGAAGGCGCATACGCTGCTGCTCGAAGACGACGGCGAGCGGCTGGTGCTGTGGGCGCCCGAATCGATCGCTTTGCCGGCCCTGAGCGAAGTCCTGCGCATGTACGACGTGGATGCGCTGGAGCGCGAGGCTGCGCCGTCGCTCGCCAACCGCATCGCCGTGGCCTATGCGGGCGGTGAATCGAGCGCCGCCACCGTGATCGGCGAAGTGGAAAGCGCGGTCGACCTGAGCCGCATGATGCAGGAGCTGCCGGCCATCGAGGACTTGCTGGAAGCGAGCAACGACGCGCCCATCATCCGCATGCTGAATGCGCTGCTCACGCAGGCCGCGAAGGACGGCGCGAGCGACATTCACATCGAGCCTTACGAGCGCAGCAGCTCGGTGCGCTTCCGTGTCGATGGCACGCTGCGCGAAGTGGTGCAGCCGAACAAGGCGCTGCACGCGGCGCTGATCTCGCGCCTGAAGATCATGGCCGAGCTGGACATTGCGGAGCGGCGCCTGCCGCAGGATGGGCGCATCTCGTTGCGCATCGGCGGCCGCGCGGTCGATGTGCGGGTCTCGACGCTGCCCTCTTCGTACGGCGAACGCGCGGTGCTGCGGCTGCTGGACAAGAGCGAATCGAAGTTCACGCTCGAAGCCCTCGGCATGAGCGGCGACGTGCTCACCAGGTTCGACAAGCTGGTGCGCCAGCCGCACGGCATCGTGCTCGTCACCGGACCGACCGGCTCGGGCAAGACGACCACGCTTTACGCCTCGCTCGGCCGCATCGACACGGCCGGCACCAACATCCTGACGGTCGAAGACCCGGTGGAGTACGAACTCGCCGGCATCGGCCAGACGCAGGTCAACGCCAAGATCGACCTGACCTTCGCGAAGGCGCTGCGCGCGATCCTGCGGCAAGACCCGGACGTGATCATGATCGGCGAAATCCGCGATTACGAAACCGCGCAGATTGCCATCCAGGCCTCGCTGACGGGTCACTTGGTGCTCGCGACCGTCCACACCAACGACGCGCCCAGCACCGTGACGCGGATGATCGACATGGGCGTGGAGCCCTTCCTGCTGTCGAGCAGCCTGATCGGCGTGCTGGCCCAGCGTCTGGTGAGGAAGCTCTGCCCGGCCTGCAAGAAGGTCGATGCGCGCGGGCGCTATCACCCTGTGGGCTGCCCGCTGTGCAGCAGCACCGGCTACAAGGGCCGCACCGGCGTCTACGAGTTGATGGCGGTCGACGACAAGGTGCGCGGACTGATCCACAACCGCGCCGCCGAATCGCAGATATTCGTCGCCGCAGAAGCCAACGGCCTGCGCTCGATGCGCGAGGATGGCGAACGGCTGGTGGCCGAAGGCATCACGTCGCCGGAAGAGGTGTTGCGGGTCACAAGAGAATGACGCGTGCCGGCCTATAAATTCGAGGCGCTGGACGCCTCAGGCAAGTCCACCACCGGCCTGCTCGACGCCGAAAACGCCAAGGCTGCCCGATCGCAGCTTCGGGCGCAGGCACTCGTCCCGCTCGATGTGGCGCTGGTGGCCTCGGCCGGCACCGGCAACGAGGGCCTGCGCTTCACGCGCCGGGTCTTCAATGCAACAGGCCTGGCGGTGTGGACGCGCCAGCTCGCCGGCCTGGTCGGCTCCGGGCTGCCGCTGGAACGCGCGCTCACGGCCCTGAGCGAAGAAGCCGAAGACCCGCGCCAGCGCGAGCTGGTGGCGCATCTGCGCAGCGAGGTCAACAGCGGTTCGCCGTTCGCGCGCACGCTCGGCAGTGCGCCACGCGAATTCGACGAGGTCTACCGCGGCGTGGTGGCCGCCGGCGAACAGAGCGGTGCCCTCGGCGCCGTGCTGGAACGCCTGGCCGATGACCTGGAAGAGCGGCAGGAGCTCAAGTCGAAGCTGATCGGCGCCACGCTCTACCCGGCCATCGTCTCGCTGATCGCGGTGGTCATCGTGATCTTTCTCGTCACCTACGTGGTGCCGCAGGTGGCTTCGGTGTTCACCAATTCGAAGCGCGCGCTGCCGGCGCTCACCGTCGCGATGCTCGCCATCAGCGCGTTCCTGCGCAGCTGGGGCTGGCTGGTGGCGCTCGTGATCGGCGCGGTGGTCGGCCTCTTGATGCTGATGCTGCGCAACGAGACCTTCCGCCAAAGTTTCGATGCCGGCTGGTTGACGCTGCCGCTGATCGGCAAGCTCTCTCGCGGCTACAACGCGGCGCGTTTTTCCGGCACGCTGGCGATGCTGGCCGGCGCCGGTGTGCCCATCCTCAAGGCGCTGCAAGCTGCGGCCGAAACCCTCTCCAACCGCGCCATGCGCGCCGATGCGATGGAAGCGCTGGTGCAGGTGCGCGAAGGCGCGCCGCTCGCCTCGGCCCTGGCCGGCAAGAAGCGCTTTCCCGGCTTGCTCGCGATGTTCGCCCGCCTCGGCGAACAGACCGGCCAACTGCCGCTGATGCTGGAGCGCGCCGCGCGCCAGTTGGGCACCGAGGTGCAACGCCGCGCGCTGCAGATGGCGACGATTCTCGAGCCGCTGCTGATCGTCGCGATGGGCGCCGTCGTGATGCTCATCGTGCTGGCGGTGCTGCTGCCCATCATCCAGCTCAACAACTACGTGAAGTAGCGCGAGTGGGGGGGTGCCGCAAAGGCGCGCGCACGGAGCACAGGCATGCAACCTGCATGCAACAACCCTGTGTTTGCCCTGTTGATCGGTCGTCGCAATTCGGCAAACTGTGTTCGAATGATCCCAGCGCAGTGTTCGAAGGAGGTTAGACGATGACCACTTCCGTTGATCTGGTTCCTGTGCCGCGACGCGGCCAGAACATTCCGATTGCGCGCATGCGCAGCCTCTACCGCGTCGACGAGGTCGGCCGCAAGCTCGACCAGCTTCCGCAGAAGGAACACGAGACCCTGCGCTCCACCTACGAGCGCATGCTCGAAAAAGGGCCGGAGCGCTTTCAGGTCAAGCCGTCGGGCCTGCCGTCGATGGACCACCTCTACGACGACCTGCCCAACTTCACCGAAGTGCTCGACGACATCAAGCGCCAGCTCGCGCTGTGCGAAGACAGCCGCGACGCACTCGAGATCACGCCGCTGCTGCTGCTCGGCCCGCCGGGCGTCGGCAAGACGCACTTTGCGCGCGAACTCTCGGTGCTGCTCGGCACCGGCATGGGCTTTCTGTCGATGAGTTCGATGACCGCCGGCTGGGTGCTCAGCGGCGCCTCCAGCCAGTGGAAAGGCGCGCGGCCCGGCAAGGTCTTCGAAACGCTGGTCGATGGCCAATACGCCAACCCGGTGATGGTGGTCGACGAGATCGACAAGGCCGGCGGCGAGCACGCCTACGACCCGCTCGGCGCGCTCTACAGCCTGCTCGAACACGACACCGCGGGAAGTTTTACCGACGAATTTGCCGAAGTGCCGATCGACGCCAGTCAGGTCATCTGGGTCGCGACCGCGAACGACGGCCGCGCCATCCCCGACCCTATTCTGAACCGCATGAACGTCTACGAAGTTCACGCGCCCGACCGCGACGCCGCCCGTCGCATCGCGACAAAGCTCTATCGCAGCATCCGCGCCGACCACGACTGGGGCTCGCGCTTCGAAGCCGATCCGCGCGACGACGTGCTCGACTGCATGAGCGAGATGGCACCCCGAGAAATGCGCCGCGCCTGGATGACCGCCTTCGGCAATGCGAAGCTCGACCGCCGCGATCACATCGCCACGCGCGATCTGCCCGAGACGCGCGGCAAGCGCGGGGCAATGGGGTTCGTGCAGTAGGTCGTCGCCGCGCGACTGGCAGATCGCGCAGCGGCAGGCTCTTCGCTAGAGATCGCCCAGCTGCAGGCTTTCGTTCGCGACGCGTTCGGCCATGCCGGTGGCCAACCCTTGCGCTTCGACCACATCGACGCGAAACGGCAGGTTGCTCGCCTCGAACGCATCGCGCAAGTCGGCGCGCTGCAGCCAGCTCAGTCGCGCCGGCTCGACGACGAGCAGGTCGAGGTCAGAAAACGGCCGCGCCCGGCGCCTTGCGCAGCGGCGTCAGATCGGTAGGCGCGGGGTTCATCGGCGCATTGTCGTGGAGCCGACCCGCTGACGTCAAAAGCCGCTACTCCTCCGCCAGCTCCAACACATCGCGCACCGGCGGCGAGAGGCGCAGCTTGCGGAAGTAGGCGTAGAGCTGGGCGGCGATGAGCAGGGTGCAGGCGCCTATGAACCAGGCGCTGATGGGGCGCTGGATGAATACTGTGAGATCGCCGCGCGAGAGCAGCATGGCGCGGCGGAAGTTTTCTTCCAGCATGGGCCCGAGCACGAAGCCGAGCACAATGGGCGAGACCGGGAAATCGAGCGAGAGAAAGATCGCGCCGATCACGCCGAAGACCGCCACCTCGGCCACGTCGAACAGGCTGTTCTTGGTGCTGTAGACGCC
>JAMFRW010000601.1 GCA_026224975.1 Rhodoferax sp.
AACTCCTGCCACTGGCGCACCATACCCAAATAGCGGTTGTTCAACGAGATCACCTTGATCGGTATCTCATACTGCTTACACGTGGACAGTTCCTGGATGTTCATCTGGATACTGCCTTCACCCGTTACACAGGCCACTGTTGCACCAGGATGCGCCAGTTGTACACCCATCGCCGCAGGGAGTCCAAAACCCATCGTGCCCAAGCCGCCGGAGTTGATCCAGCGGCGCGGCTCCTCGAAGCGGAAGTACTGCGCGGCCCACATCTGGTGCTGGCCCACATCGGAGGTGATGTAGGTGTCGCGGCCCTGGGTCAGCTCGCAAAGCTTTTGTACCACGTACTGCGGCTTGATCACCTCGGTGCTGTTCTTGAACTTGAGGCAATCGCGCTTGCGCCACTCGTTGATCTGGCTCCACCAGGCGTTGAGCGCCGGCGCGTCGGGCCGGGCATGCGCCTCGCGGATCTGGGCGATGAGTTCCTGCAGCACGTCTTTCACGTCGCCGACGATCGGTATGTCGACCTTCACGCGCTTGGAGATCGACGACGGGTCGATGTCGATGTGGACGATCTTGCGTTCGACCGAGGCAAAGTGCTTGGGGTTGCCGATCACGCGGTCGTCGAAGCGGGCGCCGACGGCCAGCAGAACATCGCAGTTCTGCATCGTCATGTTGGCCTCGTAGGTACCGTGCATGCCCAGCATGCCGAGGAACTTGGGGTCGCTCGACGCGGTCGCGCCCAGGCCCATCAGCGTGTTGGTGACGGGGTAGCCGAGCAGGTCGGTCAGCTCACGCAACTCGGCCGAGGCATTGCCCAGGATCACGCCGCCGCCGGTGTAGATGTAGGGGCGCTTGGCCGCCAACAGCAACTGCACTGCCTTGCGGATCTGCCCGCCGTGGCCCTTGCGCACCGGGTTGTAGGAGCGCATTTCCACCCGCTCGGGATAGTGGAACGGCGTGGTGTGCAGCGACACATCCTTGGGGATGTCGACGACGACCGGGCCGGGGCGGCCGGTGCGGGCGATGTGGAACGCTTTCTTCAGCGTCATCGCCAGGTCGCGCACATCCTTGACCAGGAAGTTGTGCTTGACAATGGGCCGGGTGATGCCGACGGTGTCGCATTCCTGGAAGGCGTCGAGGCCGATCGCGGCGGTGGGAACCTGCCCGGTGATGATCACCATCGGAATCGAATCCATGTACGCCGTCGCGATGCCGGTGACCGCATTCGTCACGCCAGGGCCGGAGGTGACGAGCGCCACGCCGACATCACCTGTGGCGCGCGCATAGCCGTCGGCCGCGTGAACGGCGGCCTGTTCATGGCGCACGAGCACATGTTCGATCGTGTTCTGCTTGTAGAGCGCGTCGTAGATGTAGAGGACCGCGCCGCCGGGGTAGCCCCAGAGGTATTTGACGCCTTCGGCCTGAAGGCTGCGGACCAGGATCTCGGACCCGTTCGGGTCTTGCGCCGGGGAGTGAGGCTGCGCTTGCGCAGCCCGCTTGATTTCTGCGGGGGAGATGTCCATGAATGAGAACCTTTGTGAATTTCTCTGACGAAAAACCATCGGTGCACCTCTCCTCATCCTTGTGAGACGGGTGTGGTGCCTGAGCGGCCCGAACGAATTGGCGCCCCGGTTGGGCGGCCAGCGTCGAGCCAAAACTGTTGTGCAACTGCGCATTATGACATCGTCTGAGGGCTTGGTCGCCGCAGCGCGATCGGAACAGGGGGCGGTGAGATAATCGCGCCCGCTTTCAGCCAGGCGCCTCGTCCGCCCAGCCAACCTCCTCGCCCCTACTGCTCTTGGCCTCCGACAAAGAACTCTCCGACTTTCTCAAAAGCGTCGAAAAGCGTGCCTTCAAGCGCGCGCTCTACGCCGTTCGGGACGAGGATGCCGCACTCGACATCGTGCAGGACACGATGATCCGCCTCTCGGAGAAGTACGCCGACCGTCCGCCCGCCGAATTGCCGCTGCTGTTCCAGCGCATCCTCTCGAACGCGACCATGGATTGGTTCCGGCGCCAGAAGGTGCGCAATGCGGTGGTCCGCAACTTCTCCGATTTCGAATCCGCCGGGACGGACGGCGATTTCGACATCCTGGAAACCCTGGCCGCGCTCGGTGGCTCGCAGGCGACGGAGAGCGCTGCCGATTCGGTTTCTCGGGCGCAAATCCTGCTAGCCATCGAAGCACAAGTGGCAGAGCTGCCCGGGCGTCAACGAGAAGCCTTCCTGCTGCGTTACTGGGAGGAACTCGATGTCGCCGAGACCGCTGCTGCGATGGGCTGTTCGGAGGGAAGCGTCAAGACCCACTGTTCACGCGCAGTGCACGCCTTGGCGAATGCCCTGAAGGCAAAGGGAATTTCACTATGAGCCAGACCACCAACTTTTCCGCCACTCCTCTCGACACGCTGCAGGCCCGCTTCGGCCTGCGCGTGGCTGCCGCCCTGACCGAGCACAACCAGGACGTGAGCGCCGACCTGAGCGAGCGCCTGCGTTTTGCCCGCGAGCAGGCGCTGGCCCGTGCCCGTGTGGCGCGCCAGGCCGAAGCGGCTCATGCCGGGGTGACGACGGTGGGCGTGACCAGCAGCGGCGCGGCGGTTCTTGGCAAACGCTTCGGCAGCGGCTTCGGCTTCGGTTCCGGTTCTGGCTGGTGGTTCAAGCTCGCCTCGGTGGTGCCGGTGGTGGCTTTGCTCGCCGGGCTGGTGCTGATCGAGCGCTGGCAAGGCAATGCGCAGATCACCACTGCCGCCGAGATCGACGCGGCGCTGCTGACGGACGACGTTCCGCCCGCCGCGTATTCCGACGCCGGCTTCGTCGAGTTCCTCAAGACGCCACCGCGCGAGTGAGCCTCTGGCCCCGCACGATGCCCGCGCCGCGACATGACCTGCTGACACCGCTCTACCGACGTTCGGGCGGCGCGCTGCTCGCTGCCTGCGCGCTGGCCTTGTTGCCGCACAGCGCGCCACGCGCCCAGGGCCCTTCATCCGCCGCCGTCACCACGGCGAAGTCGGCTTCCAAGCCCGCCGCCGAAGAAGGCGTGAGCTGGGGTGAGCTGAAGCCCGCGCAGCGCGCGGCACTCAAGCCGCTGGAAGCCGAGTGGCCGGTCATCGGCGCGGCCAACAAACGCAAGTGGATCGAACTCTCGACCCGCGTGCCGAACATGTCACCCGACGAACGCACCCGCATCCACGAGCGCATGGCCGATTGGGCCCGGCTGACCCCGCAAGAGCGCGGCCGGGCACGGCTCAATTTCGAAGAAGCCAAGCAGTTGCCCACGCTGGACCGCAAGGCGCGCTGGGAGGCTTACCAGGCCTTGTCACCGGAGCAAAAGCGCGAGCTGGCAGACCGTGCCGTGCCATCGCCCGCCGCCGCAGGCTCCGACGCATCGCGCCGCAATGCGCGTGCCGATCGTTCGGGCAAGCCCGAGCGCGAGGGCTCGCAGGCCAAGTCCAACATCGTGCCGAACCCAGCCTTTTCGGCACCGCCCAAGCCCATCGGCCCGACGGTTCAACAAGCGCAGCCCGGTGCCACGACCACGCTGATGTCCAAGCGCCCTGCGCCGCCGCTGCACCAGCAGACCGGCATGCCCAAGATCGCGGCCACGCCGGAGTTCGTCGACAAGTCGACCCTGCTGCCGCAGCGTGGCCCGCAAGGCGCAGCCACGCGGCCGGCTTCCGAGCCTTCGCCGACTCGCCGATGAGCGCGGTGGTCGACAGCGGCGCCGGCGGCCTGCAAGCGCCCGGCCTGATCCGCCGCATGGCGAGCTTCGTGTATGAGGGGCTGATCCTTTTCGGCATCGGGCTGATTCCCGGCGCGATCGGCGCGGTCTTCGTCGCGCTCACCGGCCACCAGCACCCGCTGCAAAGCGATGCGGCGCTGCGCGTCATCACCTTCGTCATCTACGCCGTCTACTTCACCTGGTTCTGGTCGGCCCGCGGGCAGACGCTGCCGATGCAGACCTGGCACATCCGCGTCGTCACCGCGCAGGGCGAGCGGCTCACGCAGGCGCGGGCGCTGGCCCGCTACGTCGCGAGCTGCGCCTGGTTCGCGCCGGCCGCGCTGCTGACCGTCCTCAACGGCTGGACCGGCTGGCACGGCCTGGCAGCCATTGCCGTGGGCGTGGTGGCTTATGCGCTGCTGGCCTTGCTGCATCCGCAGCGGCAGTTCTGGCACGACGCGATCTGCGGCACGCGCCTGATCGATTCGAAGCCTGCGCCTGCGCCGGCTCGCTGAGGGCTTGAGGGCACAATCCCGGCCCATGTCTGCCGATCCCGCCTCGCCGCATCGCAACCCCCACAAAGGCCGCACCGGGCTTGACCGCGTGCGCCACGCCACCGGCTACTCGATGTCGGGCCTGATGATTGCCTATCGTGGCGAGAGTGCCTTCCGCCAGGAGTTCTGGCTCGCCGTCTTGCTGCTGCCGCTGTCGCTCTGGCTAGGGCGCGGCTGGGTCGAGGTGGCGATGCTGGCGGGCTCGGTGATGCTGGTGCTCATTGTCGAGCTGCTCAACTCGGGCATCGAGGCGGCGATCGACCGCGTCTCGCTCGACCTCCACGATCTGTCGAAGCGCGCCAAGGACCTGGCCAGTGCGGCCGTGTTCTTGTCGCTGCTCACATGCGCCGGCATCTGGCTGGCCGCGCTTTGGCAACGCTTCGGCTATTGATCGATCTACAGGAACACACTCGATGGAAAAAATATCGGTCTGCGTTTATTGCGGCTCGCGTCCCGGCGCCCTGCCCGTTTATGCCGAGGCTGCCCGTGCCGTCGGCGAACAGATCGGCCGTCGCGGCTGGCAGTTGGTCTACGGCGGTGGCCGCGCGGGGCTGATGGGCATCGTGGCCGATGCGGCGCTGGCAGCAGGCGCCAGCGTGGTCGGCGTGATCCCGCAAACGCTGATGGACCGCGAGGTGGGCCACCGCGGGCTGACCGAGTTGCACGTCGTCGAGACCATGCACGAACGCAAGATGATGATGGCCGAGCGCAGCGACGCGTTTCTGGCGTTGCCCGGCGGCATCGGCACTTTCGAGGAGCTGTTCGAAGTGTGGTCCTGGCGCCAGCTCGGCTACCACGACAAGCCGCTGGCGCTGCTCAACACCGCCGGCTACTACGACGCGTTGCTGGCATTCCTGGCCCAGGCCGTGGACCAGGGCTTCATGACGGCGGAGCAGCAGACGCTGCTGCACGCGAGCGCCGATGCGGGCACGCTGCTCGATGGCATCGGCGAGCGAGCGCCGAAGGCCACCACGCCGGACGACTACCGGCGCATCTGAACTAGAAACCGATCCGGGCCGGGAGGCTCAGATCGCGTCTTCGTTCGACTCACCGGTGCGGATGCGGACCACTTGTTCGATCGACGAGACGAAGATCTTGCCGTCGCCGATCTTGCCGGTCTTGGCGGCCTTGACGATCGCCTCGATGCAGCGATCGACATCGGTGTCTTTCACGACGACCTCGACCTTGACCTTGGGCAGGAAGTCGACCACGTACTCGGCGCCGCG
>JAMFRW010000602.1 GCA_026224975.1 Rhodoferax sp.
GACCGCCCACGCGGCGGCCAGCACGTTGCCATTCCAAAGCACGCCCGGGCGCAGGCCCATGGTCTCCATGCAGATCATCTGCGTCGCGACCATGCCCGAGCCCAGGCACACCGCGCCCACCAGCAGACGCGGCAGCGTGCTCACCCAGGCGCCTCCGTACCCCAGGCCGAGGGCACACAAGGCGATGGCCAGCGCCCAGGCGATGAGCATGTCCCACGGGTGGTAGCCGATCACGAAGGGTAGCGTTGCCGCCGACATAAAGATCACGTGCACCGACGCGACGCCGGTGCCGAGTGCCACGGCGCCGCCGGCCAGCCAGCGCAGCCCGATGCGCCGATGCGACAACTGCACGCGTTTGACCATGTCGATCGCCACATAGGCGGCCAGGAGCGCCACGGCAAGTCCCAGCATGCCGAGAGGTGTGAACAAAGCCGACCCGAATGCGACCGATTCCATGCGCTCAGCCAGAGGCAAATTCGCCACGCAGGGGCGGCGAAGAAACTCGGGCACGGAGAAGGAGGCGCAACAACATCCAGCAGCTATCGGCCGAATGATGATCGACTTTATCTATTTGGTCATTTATGCCGTTTCAGAGGCAAAACTGCCAAATTGACGTCAATGCAGAAAGCCAATGCCCCGCTGCTGCCGGACTTCCGGCTTGACGCGGTGCTCGGCCTCGAGCTGCGACAAGAACTCGTCGGGCTCGAACGCCTCGCCGAGCACATCGACCTGCCGCTTGACCGACGCAAAGTCGCCCGGCGCGAGCGAGCCGAGCTGGCTCAGGCGGGCGCGCTGCTCGGCTGTGAGGCGCGTCGCGTCGCCGTCGAGCGCTTCGGCCACGAACATGCGCTCGCGCTGCTCCGCCGTCAGCGGCTTGAACTGGATCTTGAAGGTGAAGCGCCGCAGCGCCGCTTCGTCCAGATCCTGGAACAGGTTGGTCGTGCAGATGAAAACGCCCGAGAAGCGCTCCATGCCCTGCAGCATCTCGTTGACTTCGCTGACCTCGTAGTTGCGCTCGGCCATGCGGCGGCTGCGCAGGAAGCTGTCGGCCTCGTCGAGCAGCAGCACCGCCTGCTCGGTCTGGGCTTCGTCGAACATCTTGGCCATGTTCGATTCGGTTTCGCCGACGTACTTGCTCATGATGTCGCTCGCCTGGCGGATCATCAGCGGGCGCTGCAGTTCGTGCGCGATGTGCTCGGCCAGCGCCGTCTTGCCGGTGCCGGGTGGCCCGTGGAAGCACAGCGTGCCGTAGGTCTTGCGGCGCAGCGCCTCCACGATCTTCGGCACCTCGAAGCGCGATTCGGTGTTGACCAAGCCCAGGTCGTAGCTCGTCACCACGCGGCGCGCGCCGCGCTCGGTCGACACATTGCCGAGCGCCTTGTCGGCATTGCCGAGCTGCCGCTCGATCAGCGCCTCCAGCCCCATGCCGGCGCCGGCCGCGGCATCGCCAGCGAGCTTGGCGAACTTGACGGCCGTGCGGATCTGCGCCGGCGTGAGCCCCTTGCGCTCGGCTAGCTTCGCGGCAAACCCGTCGCCCACCGCCACGCCGGCCAAGGCGCGTGCCACCAGCGTTTCGCGCGCGCCGGGGGGCGGGCTCTTCAGCTCCAGGTGGTACTGGAAGCGGCGGCGAAACGCCGGGTCGATCTGCTCGATGCGGTTGGTGACCCAGATCACCGGCACCGGGTTGGTCTCCAGAATCTGGTTGACCCAGGCCTTGCCGCTGACGCTTCCGGAGAGCGCGCCGTCGCCGGTTTCCATGCGCGCCATGAGTTGCGCGGCGTCGGTCGAAATGGGCGGGAACACATCCTCCACCTCGTCGAACAGCAGCGCGACGTTGCTGCTGCCTTTCAGGAACACCTGGCTGATCTGCAACGAGCGATAGCGGTCACGGCCGCTGAGCGAATTGCCGTCGCGGTCAGCATATTCGACCTCGTAGAGCTCGAGCGCCGCCGCCTGTGCCGCCACCTTGGCGAGTTCGGTCTTGCCGGTGCCGGGCGGGCCGTACAGCAGCACGTTGACGCCGGGCTCCTTTCGCGCGACGGCGTTGGCGAGCAGGGCGGTCAGCATCTGCTGGTCGATGCCGACGAAATCGAAGTCGGCGGGCGTGAGCTCGCTGCGCGCGGCCGGCCGGGTGAAGACGGCCATCAGGTCGGACGGGCCTTCGTACTTGCGCATCAGCACCGGTGGCAGTTGCTCGCTGACCTTCATCAGGTCGGCCAGGTCGGTGATGTTGTGCTCGGAGATCAGGTTCTCGACCATGCCGATGCGCTCCAGCCGCGAACCGGCGCGCAGCGCTTCCGCCACGTCTGTCGCGCTCACGCCGGCCACGCTGGCAATGGCCGCGTAGGCCTCTTGCGCATTCGACACCTTGAACTCGACCAGCAAACCGCGCAGGTCGCGCTGGTAGCGCGCGAGCGTGCCGTAGAGCAGCAGCGCGCGCTCTGCCGGGTTGAGCTGCAGCAGGCCGGCGAGCGCGTCGATGTTTTTCTCGACCAGCGTCGACTCTTTCTTCAAGCTGCGCACCAGCCAATCGGCGGTGGCGCCGAGCACGGCAAGCAGATCCTTCGGTGCGTCCTTGATGTATTCGTCGATGTAGAAGAAGAGCGTGCCCTCTTCGTACGGGCCGCGCCAGCCGCCGTGCCGGGCCATGAAGGCATCGTCGGTCAGGGCTTCGTGGCCGCGCCACTGTTCGTTGCCCTTGCAACGCTTGTTCAGGAATTCACGCAGGCGCAGCAGGATGGAAGCAGGCCACACCAGGTGCTTGCCGGTGAGCGAAAGCAGGCTGTTCCAGTCGCGCCGCAGGTTGAAGCGGCCGGCGTGGCGCATGGTGAGTGTCAGCACGAACTGCGAGCACATGCGGTCGAGCACCGGCGCCTCTTTCAGGCCGGGCGACAACACAAATGCGGATTCACTCGCGGTTCTGACCATGGCCGCTCCTGCGGGTGGGCACGTGAGGCATCTTGTCCCAGTGTGCGCCCGGGGGCAAGCCCCAGCGGGTCAATGCAGCCGGATCAATGCAGGATGACGGGCTGTTGCATCAACGAGGCAAAGCGCCCGATGTAGTCGTCGATCTCTTCTTCGGACGGCTGCGTCTGGATCAGCGCTTCAACGCCTTCCTTGAAGCTCTCGGCGAGGATGCCCTGCAAGAAGATCTCCTTGCGGGCGAACTTGTCGACGATCTCGTAGCCGCCATGCGTGAGCCCGGCGCCGGATGAATCGGCAGGCGCCGCCCCGGCGGTGAGCGCCACATCGGCGGCCACGTCGAAGAGCACGACGGCAAAGCTGTCGGAGTTGTAGAGCATCTGCATGAAGGAATCTCCTGCGGGCTACTTGCGTTCACTAACGCAAATATCAAGCCAATGGACGACATGCATCGGGTATTCACGCTCGATTGGGGGGCGGCCGTGATGTGAACTGCTGTCAAGGCGCTGTATTCGCTTCCTGCAAGATCAACTCCAGCGCATCGCCATCGCCCGAGCGCAGCGCGGCGCGCACCGGCAGGTCGTGGCGCTGCGGGTCGAGCCAGACTTCGGCGGCGGTGTCATAGGGGCCGCGCGGCTCGCGCACGAACTTGGCGGCCTGAACGGCCGTGCCGGCCACATCGACCGACTCGCGCGCCACGCAACGGAACACCCACACGCCCGCATCGGCACGCGCACCCACCACATGCATCGCAACTTTCGCACCCGGCTGCATGAGCTTCGCATCGGCCTGGACGATGGCCGAAAGCTGGATCATCCAGCTCAGCCGGTCCTGCACGCCGGGCCAGAGCGGAAATTCATCGGTAGGGCCCGAGAACGTGATCTTGCCGGCGTCACGCTGGAAGTTGGCGGCGATCACCGCGTGCCGCAGCCGCTGGTCGGTAAAGCGCACCGGCACCAAGCCGTTGGCCTCGACGCCGCCACTGCTGACTTGCGTGAGGATGGTGAGACCGGCGACCTTGCCGTCGAAGTGCAGTTCGTAGCGGGAGCCCGTCGGCCGCCACGCCAGATCGGCCGTGCCGCTCAAACCGCCGCGCTGCATGCGGAAGCGCAGTGTCGCGGCGGGCGGCAGGCGGGTTCGGTAGACGGGGACGACCTCGTCGGCAACCGGTTTCGACTCGGGTGATGCGACGGGTTGGGGCGCGGCGGCCAGGGTGGTGTCGAGGGCGAGGAGCATGTCGGAGCCAGGCGTCGCAACAAATGCGGGCGTCGCCTCCGCATGCACGACCTTCGACTCGTCAGCCACCGGCATCGAAGCCATGGATGGCGCGACGCCAGCGGCGGCGCGCACTGTCCGCGGCGCGCGGGCAGCCTGCGCCATAGCCGTCCTGGCTTTGGGAACGGCCCGTGTTGGGGTCTCGGCTGGCGCCGCGCTCGCGACCGGCGTCGACACCTTTGGCACATCGACGGCGCCGACCAACTCCTGCACAGAGACAGCCATCGGCACCGTGCGCACCTCCATCGGCAACACAGCCGGCTGGGACGACGAATACGTCTCGCCGCCCGGCCACGCCAACTCCAGCCCACCCAACAACACCGCGTGCAAAGCCAACGCCGCGGCGCTCAGCCCGGTCAGCATCTTCCAGCGCCTGCGCGCTTCCCACTTCGATAAAGGTCGATTCGCATGCATCGACAATAGCCTTTCCCTTCGAACCCTGTCGGCACCACGGATGAAACACGCTTCTTACAACGATGGTTCGCGCGACGGCCAACTGGTCGTCGTCTCGCGCGACCTGACGACCGCACACTTTGCCGGCGGCATCGCCACCCGATTGCAGCAGGTTCTGGACGACTGGAACTTCGTCTCCCCCCAATTGCAGGAGCTGTCACAAACGCTCAACCACGGCAAGGCGCGCCATGCCTTCCCGTTCGAGCCGCGCCAGTGCATGGCGCCGCTGCCGCGCGCCTACCAGTGGGCCGACGGCTCGGCCTTCATCAACCATGTGGAGCTGGTGCGCAAGGCGCGCGGCGCCGAGGTCCCGGCGAGCTTCTACGGCGACCCGCTGATGTACCAGGGCGGCAGCGACGACCTGCTCGGCCCCACGGCCGACATCGTCTGCACCAGCACCGGGCACGGCATCGATTTCGAGGCCGAAGTGGCGGTGATCACCGGCGACTTGGCCGTGGGGACCACGCCCGATGCCGCGCTCGAAGGCATCCGCCTGCTGATGCTGGCGAATGACGTGAGCCTGCGAAACCTCATTCCGCCGGAGCTGGCCAAGGGTTTCGGCTTCGTGCAGAGCAAGCCGGCCACCGCGTTCAGCCCGGTGGCCGTGACGCCCGATGAGCTCGGTGCGGCCTGGCAGGGCGGGCGTGTGCACCTCAACCTGGAAAGTATCTGGAACGGCAAGCGCGTCGGCCTGTGCGACGCCGGGCCGGAGATGACCTTCCACTTCGGCCAGTTGATCGCGCACCTGTGCAAGACGCGCAATGTGCGCGCCGGCAGCATCGTCGGCAGCGGCACGGTGAGCAACCAGGACTGGTCGCGCGGCTACTCCTGCATCGCCGAAAAGCGTGCCATCGAAACCATCGAGGGAGGCGCGCCCAAGACCGATTTCATGCAGTTCGGCGACACCATCCGCATCGAGATGAAGGGGCTGGACGGCGCCAGCGTATTCGGCGCGATCGAGCAGGCGGTGACAGAGTTCGAGGGCGATCTGCCGGACGACGAACGGCGTGGATCCGACACTCGCCTCGGCTCGGTGCCCACCGGAGCGACGCGCGCTTGAGTTCCGAACTGCCGCATTCGTTCAAGGTCGTCACCGTCTGGCTGCTGGCCGGGCTGCTGCTGTTTCTGGGCGTGCAGTGGTGGCAGCACCGGGCGCAGCAAACGCGCATCACCGTCACCACCGACGCGATCGAAATCCGCCGGGGCGACGACGGCCACTACCACTGGCCGGGGCGCATCAACGGGCGCCAGGTCGAGTTTCTCGTCGACACCGGCGCGACCGGCACTGCCATCCCGACGGCCCTGGCGCGCGAGTTGCAGCTGGACGCGCTGGGCACGATGCGCTCCAACACCGCGGGCGGCATGGTCACCGGCGAGATCGTGATGGCCGACATCCAGTTGCAAGGCGGCGTGGAAGCCCAACGCCTGCGCATCGCCGCGCTGCCCGCCCTCGGCGACAAGCCGCTGCTGGGAATGGACGTGCTCGGCCGGTTGCGCTGGCAGCAGCGCGATGGGGTGTTGCGCATCGAGGCCGGCGCAGCGCCGTGAGGCCGCTGCGCGAGACAAGCCGCCGCTGTGATCGAAGGTAAGCTGACGCGATGAACCTGATCCACGCAGCCCGCGCCTTGCTCGTCGCCATCGCGTCCCTGTTGCTAGGCAGCGCGACGGCCTGGGCCCAAACCCCGGCGCCGGCCTCAGCTGCCTCGACGCCGATCACCTGCCCGCCGCCCGCGACGATCCCCACGTCCGAACAGATGCAAGCCGGCATGCGCGATGCCGTCGACCACGGCTTTTTATGGCGCATCCGCAAGGACGGCCGCACCTCCTACCTCTACGGCACGGTGCACGTGGCGCAAGCAGCGTGGATGTACCCAGGGCCGAGCGTTCTGAGCGCCCTGCGAGCCAGCGACACGATCGCTCTCGAACTCGATCCGGGGGATCCCGACATCCAGCGCCGCATGGCCAAGGGCATGGCGGCCAGGAGCGGCATGGTGCTGCCCGAGCCGCTGGCGCAGC
>JAMFRW010000084.1 GCA_026224975.1 Rhodoferax sp.
CACACCGAACTGGTGTTCACCGTCAACACCGACGGCACCTTGTTTTGGGACAACCAGACGCCGTTCCTGAGCCTGACGAACCTCATGTTCGACCACGTCGTGCGCAAACTCCGTTCGACGGTCGACGGCCGGCTCAAGGCGATGGCCGAACTGCAGGAGCACTTCGGCGTCTTTCCTGGCTGACCACCTTGGCAAGGCCGGTCGGCAGTCGCCGTCAGAGCTGGCTGGCGTCTCGTTCCGCTCGAAGCCTGTAGACCAGCCGCACGCTGGCGTGGGCGCCGCCGCATTGCGCATACACCTCGGTGTCGCCGGCGCTCCACGCTGCATACCGCGCGCCCGCGTCGTCGGCGGCGATCTCCTGACCGTAGAGGCTCCGTCCCCAGGCGACGATGCGGTCGAACGCCTGCAGGTTGCCCGGCTCGTCGGATGCGCTGCCGACGAACTCCACCCGGTCCAGGCGGTCGTGCACGAAGAAGAACGTCTGTTCTCCGCTCAGCCCGAGCACCTGAACGTCGGGCGCGCGCCATGCGCCGACCAGGCCGCCTGCCATGCGCTGGGGGCGTCGCACCTTCTCCAACGGGGAAATCGCGTGGCGGAGTTCTTCGGCGGACATGCCGAGCACGACACCGGCAGGCATCTCCTGCGCGTGCAGTGCGGACGGCGCCACGGCCGCGATCGACAGCGCGAGCGCCCAGACGGAGCACGATGCGGTGATGACAGAGAACGGGCGCTGCATGGTCACCACACGACGCCAGCGTCGTCGGGTTGCCACGCCGCGTACTTGGGCATCACCGACTCGAACAGCGGCGAGGTGGTGATGCGCTTCATCCAGACCGCGAGGTGCGCGAGCGGTGGGTGCGTGAGCGCTGCGCCGTCGAACCAGGCCTCGTCGACGGAGGCGAACTGACGCACGAAGGGCACGATCGCCATGTCGGCCAGCGAAGGCGTGTCGCGCAGCAGAAAGCGGTGGTTCGCCAGTCGAGCGTCCAGGGGCGCCAACATCAGGGCGACGGCCTCGTCGCGACAGGCCTGCGGCGGGCGTTCCGGATGGCGCGGCGCGTATTTGTAGCGGTCCAGCGCCTGCTTGAACGGTCCGTCGTTGAGATCGATCAGCGCCCGCGCTTCGTCATGCTCTTCGGCACGGAGCCAACCCTGCGGGTCGTGACGCCCGAGCGCCCAACGCATGATGTCCAGGCTCTGTTCCAGCACGGTGCCATCGGGCAGCTGCAGCACCGGCACGGTCGCCTTGGGCGATGCGGTGATCAGCTCGGCAGGCTTGTTCCGCAGCACGACTTCGCGCAAGACCACGGCCACGCCCGACACCTTTACGGCGAGCCGCGCCCGCATCGCATAGGGGCAGCGGCGAAAGGAGTAGAGAACAGGCAGGCCGTTGCCGACGGGGGTCGAGCGCATCGTGCCCTATTTTGACGCCGCCAGCGGCGATGCCAAGCCTCGGCGCAGAGGCCCGAACTCCGATAACCCACGCGCCAGCGGTTCGATCAAGGGTTGGGCTGCGGCCCTGTGGTAAGGTGAAAGCGCATCAACCCAGGAGGAAAATCAGCATGAACGACACCACTTCAGCCGCTTCCCAGAGCCTCGGCAAAATCGTCGGCGAAGCGGAAAGCTTGTTGGACAAGGCCGGCGAAATCGGCACCAAGGAATACAACTCGGCGATCAAGAAGGCCGCCGAGCAACTCCGCCGCGCCCAGGCCGAATTCATCCGCCTCGAAGAAGCCGCAGTCGACCGCGCCAAGGCCGCCGCCCGCGTGACCGACAACGCGGTTCACGAGCACCCGTACACGGCTGTCGGCGTCGCCGCAGCGGTGGGCTTGCTGCTCGGGATCTTGATCTCGCGTCGCTGATTTCGGAGCCTTGACGTCGCGCTGGTGACAGCGCTTCCTCGATCTCGCGCCGCTGATTCGCTCAGCGGCGTGATACGAGACTTTGGCTCAGGGTTTGTCCCGCCCGTCACGCGCTCTCGCGAGCGGCCTCATCGGTTAGAACCATCGGTCGATGTTGCGCGCTGCGCAGCGTCCTTCGACGGGGATGGAAGCGATGAGTACGAGCCAGGGCTTGACGGAACAATTTGCGGGCACCTCACCCGTTCAGGAGCGGCACCGCTTCGACGAAGCGGCACTTGCGCGCCACCTGGCCGCCAATGTGCCGGGCTTTGCCGGCCCGCTGCGTGTCACGCAGTTCAAGGGCGGCCAGTCCAACCCGACCTTTCTGCTCGAAACACCCGAGGCCAGCTACGTGCTGCGCCGCAAGCCGCCCGGCAAGCTGCTGCCGAGCGCCCATGCGATTGATCGCGAATACCGCGTGATGAGCGCGCTGCGCGATTCCGGCGTGCCGGTGCCGCACATGCACTGCCTGTGCGAAGACGCCTCGGTGATCGGCACGGCGTTCTACGTGATGGAGCATGTGCAGGGTCGCATCCTCTGGGACCCGGCGCTGCCCGGCATGGCGGCCGCCGACTGCACGGCGCTGTATGACGACATGAACCGCGTGATCGCCGCGCTGCACCAGGTCGATGTGCAGCGTGTGGGCCTGGCCGACTACGGCAAGCCGGGCAACTACTTCGCGCGCCAGATCGGCCGCTGGACGACGCAATACCGCGCGTCGGAGACCGAGAAGATCGACGCGATGGACAGCCTCATCGCGTGGCTGCCGCAGCACATTCCGGCCGACGATTCCACCGCCCTCGTGCACGGCGACTACCGCCTCGACAACCTCGTCTTCCACGCCACCGAGCCGCGCGTGGTGGCGGTGCTCGATTGGGAGCTTTCCACCCTCGGCCATCCGATGGCCGACTTCGCCTACCACGCGATGGCCTGGGATTCGCCGCAGGGCGAGCGGCGCGGCCTGGCCGGGCTGGACCTGGCGGCCCACGGCATCCCGTCGGCCGATGCCTACCTGCGCCGCTATTGCGAGCGCGTGGGCGTGGCCTTGCCTTCGGCGCGGGACTGGAACTTCTACCTCGCCTACAACCTGTTCCGCGGTGCCGGCATTTGCCAAGGGATCATGAAGCGGGCGCTCGACGGCTCGGCCAGCAGCGCGCATGCCCTCGAAGCCGGGCGCCGCACACGCTCGATCGCCGAGGCCGGCTGGGCGCGCGTGGCTTGACGGCTGCGCGTGGGCGTCACTCAGCGCGACTGTCCGACGCTGGTGTCCTACGCTTGTGTCCTATTTACTCCCTTCGTTGACCGCATCGAAACTCGCCGACGCCGCAGCCTTCGACAACAATCCCACCCGACCGCAGAGCCACCAAACAGGCCACGGTCGAAACCCCCAGGCACTTCAGGAGACAAGCCATGGCACGCGCCCCCGCATCCAAATCCACGACCTCGGCCAAGACCGCTACCGAGAAGGCGGCTGTGAAGAAGACGGCCGCAAAGACAGCAGCCGTCAAGAAGACCGCTGTGAAGAAGGTCGCCGCCTCCGCACCGCGCCCTGCGGCCGCCGCACCGTCGGCCACCGCTGCCAAGGCGCTCGGCATGGGCGACCTGAACATCGGCAAGCTGCTCAAGCAGTTGAAGCTGCCCGGCATCGATGTGAAGGAGATGGTCGAATCGCAGCGCAAAGATATCGAGGCGCTTGCCGAGGTCTCGCGCCACGCCCGTGAAAGCATGGAGACGCTGGCCACGCGCCAGGCGGAGATGTTGAAGGAAGCCATGGCCGCGTTCCAGGCGGCGTCGAAAGAGGGCGATGCCACGGCGGCAGGCCGCATCGAGCAGGCCAAGGATGCGCTCGGCACCGCGCTGCGCGAGCTGGCCGAGATGACGGTGCAGGCCCATCAGCAGGCCTACGCGATCCTCAAGGAGCGCGTGCAGGAGCGCATCGGCAAGGTCACCGGTCGCGGCTGATCCACGACCCGACATCCCTTCGAACCATTCCGTATTTCTGGAGAAACCCGTGGCCGATCACCCCTGGATCAAGTCCTACCCCGAAGGCATGCGTTGGGATGCCGAGCTGCCGCTGATGCCGGTGCAGCAGTTGCTCGACGACACCGTGGCGAAGTGGCCCGAGCGCCCCGCCATCGAGTTCATGGGCAAGACCATCACCTATCGCGAGTTCGGCAGCCTGGTCGATCACGCCGCCGCCGGCTTGCAGAAGATCGGCGTCGGCCCCGGCGTGCATGTGGGCCTCTACCTGCCGAATTCGCCGCACTCGATGGTCGCGTTCTTTGCGATCCTGAAGGCCGGTGGCACGGCGGTGAACTACTCGCCGCTGGACGCCGAACGCGTGCTGGCGCACAAGGTCGAAGACAGCGAGACCGATATCCTCATCACGCTCGACCTGGCGGCGCTCTACCCGCAGATGGGCCGGCTGCTGGGCGCCTCGCGGCTGAAGAAACTCGTCGTCGGTGAACTGGCAGAATTCAGCGCCCAGCCCGAGGCGGTGCGCGCCGGGCTGGACCGCGCCGGCCAACTCGCCAAGGTGCCGGGCGACGCGCAGCACATGAGCTTTGCGCAACTGCTGGACAACGACGGTGTCTACCAGAAGCATCCGCTCGGCGACCTGAAAGAAGCCATCGCCGTGCTGCAGTACACCGGTGGCACCACCGGCCTGCCCAAGGGCGCGATGCTCACGCACGGCAACCTCTCGGCCGCCTGCGCGCAGTACAAGGAAAGCTGCAAGGGCGTGCTGGTCGAAGGGCAGGAGAGCGTGGTCGTCGTGCTGCCGCTCTTCCACATCTACTCGCTCACCGTGAACCTGCTGTTCGGCGTGCGGCTCGGCGCGCACATGGTGCTGCACACGCGCTTCGAGCTCGATGCGGTGCTGAAGGACCTGAGCGAAAAGAAGATCACCATGTTCTGCGGCGTGCCGACCATGTACACCGCGATGATCAACCACCCCCAGGTTACCGAGATGGACCTGAGCGCGCTCAAGTTCTGCGGCTCGGGCGGCGCACCGCTGCCGGTGGAAGTGGGCGCGCGTTTCTTCGAGCTGACCGGCTGCAACCTGAACGAAGGCTGGGGCATGACCGAGACCTCGCCCACCGGCACCTTCACGCCGCCCAAGGGCAAGCGCAAGGCTGGCTCTTGCGGCATGCCCTTGTCCAATGTCGAGCTGCGCTTCGAAAGCCTCAAGGACCCGACCCAGGAAGCCCCGCCCGGCGAACCCGGCGAGATGTGCATCCGCGGCCCGAACGTGATGCGTGGCTACTGGCATGCCGAAGCGGCCACTGCCAAGTCGATGACGGCCGACGGCTACTTCCGCACCGGTGACGTGGCCTACATGGACGCCGACGGCTTCGTCTTCATCGTCGACCGCACGAAAGACATGCTGCTCTGCGGCGGCTTCAACGTCTACC
>JAMFRW010000603.1 GCA_026224975.1 Rhodoferax sp.
GGTCGACGTGGTCTCGGCGCTCAAGGCCGACCCGAAGAAGACTTCGGAGCTGCAGCAGACGGTTTCGCCCTCGCACCCGATGTCGTCGCCCGGCTACTTTCGCGACATCCAGAACCGGCTCAAGAAGTTCGTCGAAAGCGGCCAGCTCGGCCCCTTCATGAACGGCTATTGGGGCAGCAAGGCCTATGTGCTGCCGCCCGAAGCCAACCTGATGGCGGTGACGCATTACCTCGAAGCGCTGGACCTGCAAAAGGAGTGGGTCAAGGTCCACACCATCTTCGGCGGCAAGAACCCGCACCCCAACTACCTGGTGGGCGGCGTGCCGTGCGCCATCAACATCGACAAGGACGGCGCGGCCGGCGCGCCCGTCAACATGGAGCGGCTCAACTTCGTGCGGGCACGCATCCAGGAGATGATCGACTTCAACAACAACGTCTACGTGCCCGACGTGCTGGCCATCGGCACCATCTACAAGAACGCCGGTTGGCTGTACGGCGGCGGCCTGGCAGCCACGAACGTGTTCGACTACGGCACCTACGAGAAGGTGATGGGCGACCACTCGACCCAGCAACTGCCCGGCGGCGCGATCCTCAATGGCAACTGGGACGAGATCCTGCCGGTGGATCCGCGCGACCCGGAACAGGTGCAGGAGTTCGTGCCGCACAGTTGGTACAAGTACGCCGACGAGTCCAAGGGCCTGCACCCGTGGGACGGCGTGACCGAACCCAACTACGTGCTCGGCGACAAGACCAAGGGCACACGCACCAACATCGAAGAGATCGACGAAAGCGCCAAGTATTCGTGGATCAAGGCACCGCGCTGGCGCGGCCACGCGATGGAAGTGGGGCCGCTCTCGCGCTACATCCTCGGCTATGCGCACGCGACCAAGGGCAACCCGCACTGCCAGCGCGTCAAGGAGCAGATCGACAGCTCGGCGTCCATCATCAACAGCGCCTTCCCCAAGGCGCTCGGCATGCCGGAGACGCAGTACAGCGTCAAACAACTGCTACCCACCACCATCGGCCGCACGCTGGCCCGCGCACTCGAAGCCCAGTACTGCGCCGAGATGATGCTCGACGACTTCAACGCACTCGTCGCCAACATCAAGGCCGGTGACAGCAGTACCGCCAACGTCGAGAAGTGGGACCCGGCCACCTGGCCGAAAGAAGCCAAGGGCGTGGGCACGGTGGCCGCACCGCGCGGTGCTCTGGGGCATTGGATCCGCATCAAGAACGGCCGCATCGAGAACTACCAATGCGTGGTGCCCACCACCTGGAACGGCAGCCCCCGCGACAACAAGGGCCAGATCGGCGCCTTCGAGGCCAGCCTGATGAACACGCCCATGGCCAACCCCGAGCAGCCGGTGGAGATCCTGCGAACGCTGCATTCCTTCGACCCGTGCCTGGCGTGCTCGACGCACGTGATGAGCCCGGATGGGCAAGAGTTGACGAGTGTGAAGGTGCGGTGAGATGGAGACCCAAGTGAAAAGACAAGTTCAACCCCAACGGTGGGTGGCCGCCGTCGCACTCGCCTTCCTTGCCACCACCGCCCAAGCCCACCCCGGCCACGGCGTCGACGCGATCACCGGGGGCCTCGCTTCGGGCATCGCCCACCCCTTCCTCGGCCTCGACCACCTGCTCGCCATGGTGGCCGTCGGCCTGTGGTCGGCGGTGGCGCTGCCAGCCGGAAGACGCTGGGCCGGCCCGGCAACCTTCCTCGCGATGCTGCTAGCCGGCGCATTGCTCGCCGCCGCCGGCCTACCCCTGCCCAGCATCGAAATCGACATCGCCCTCAGCGTGATCCTGCTCGGCGGCATGCTGCTCGCACATCGCCATGTGCCGGCGTCCATCGGCCTCGCGATGATCGCGGCCGCTGCGCTGCTGCATGGCCATGCACACGGCAGCGAGTGGGTGCGCGGCAGCTCGTTCGCGGGCTATGCGGCGGGCTTCATGCTGGCCTCGGCGGCGCTGCACGGCATCGGCCTTGCGGCCGGCGGCAGGGTGCAACGCCTCGCACCATGGGCATGGAAAGCCAGCGCCACGTTGATCGGCGCGAGTGGCCTGCTGATGCTCGCCGCGCGGCTCTGAACCCAACGCGAACCGCCGCACAGCGCAGGAGACAAGCACATGCAAGCCACCACCCCGGCTACCCACCACGCGGCCGCCAACGCGTCGACGAACGCGACGGCCGACAACGATGCAGTCGCACAAGCCCGCTCGATCAAGTCGGTCTACGTCTACGAAGCGCCGGTGCGCATCTGGCACTGGATCAATGCCGCGGCCATCACCGTGCTCGCGACCACCGGCTACTTCATCGGCTCGCCCTTGCCCACGCAGCCCGGCGAGGCCAGCGCCAACTACCTGATGGGCTACATCCGCTTCGCGCACTTCGCGGCGGGCTATGTGCTGGCCATCGGGCTGATCGGGCGGCTCTATTGGGCGATCGTCGGCAACTCGCACGCACGCGAGTTGTTCTGGGTGCCGATCTTCCAGCGCGCCTACTGGGTCGAGGTGTGGAACATGCTCAAGTGGTATGCCTTCATCGCGGCGCGGCCGGGGCGCTATGTGGGGCACAACCCGCTGGCGCGTTTCGCGATGTTCTTCATGTTCCTGCTCACGGCCGTCTTCATGGTCGTCACCGGCTTTGCGCTCTATGGCGAAGGCGCGCAAGCGGGCTCGTGGGCGGCCGTGTTGTTCGGCTGGGTGATCCCGCTCTTCGGCCAGTCGCAAGACGTGCACACCTGGCACCACCTCGGCATGTGGGCCTTGATCGTGTTCATCATCGTCCATGTGTATGCGGCGATTCGCGAAGACATCATGGGCCGCTCCAGCGTCGTCAGCACCATGATCTCCGGCCACAGAACTTTCAAAGACTGATGACCAGCGCCATGGAAGACACCATCTGCGTCCTCGGCATCGGCAGCGTCTTGTGGGCCGACGAAGGCTTCGGCGTGCGCTGCATCGAGGCCTTGCAGCAGCGGCACGAGTTTGCGCCGCATGTGCAGTTGATCGATGGCGGCACGCAAGGGCTCTACCTGATCCAGCATGTGCAGCAGGCGAGCCGTTTGCTGATCTTCGATGCGATCGACTACGGCCTCGCACCCGGCACCTTGAAGCTGGTGGAAGATGATGAAGTACCGCGCTTCATGGGTGCCAAGAAGATGAGCCTGCACCAGACCGGTTTCCAGGAAGTGCTGATGCTCGCGATGCTCACCGAGCACTACCCGCGCCAGGTGCTGCTCATCGGTTGCCAGCCCGAAGAGCTGGACGACTACGGCGGCAGCCTGCGGCCCAGCGTCAAGCTCGCGATGGAAGATGCGCTGGCGCATGGCGTGGCCACGCTGCGTGCCTGGGGCGCCATGCCCAAGCCGCGCGCCGTGCCCTTGGCCGAGCAGGAAGCCGTCACCTTCGGCCAGCTCGACCTGCGCCGCTACGAGGCCGAGCGCCCGCCGCTGGAGATGGCCTGCCGCGTGGGCGACGAGCGCTTCTTTCCGGCTTCATCCACGGTCACGGCCTGACGCCATGTGCATCGGCATCCCCATGCAAGTGCAGCGCGTCGAGCCCGGCCATGCATTGTGCGCCGGGCGCGGTGAGATGCGCCGCGTGCGCACCGCGCTGGTCGGCGAGGTGGCCATCGGCGAATGGCTGCTTGTCTTCATCGACAGCGCGCAGGAGCGCATCGGTGCCGACCGCGCCCGCGAGATCGACGCCACGCTCGACCTGCTGCAGGCGGTGATGAACGGGAACGTGGATACCGACGCGACGGGTTCTGTACCACTTGTCGAAGCAGCCTTCGACCTGCCCTCACGCATGAGCACCGATCAACTCCGTGCCCTCTCGGGCAACACCGAAAGCACCCCTAGCATGATCACCATCGACACCCCGGCAGCCGATGCCGCCGACCTCATCAAGCTCCCCGTCCAGGCGCCCAAGCCCATCGAGACCTCGCCGCTGGTCGAGCGCCTGGCCAGCCAGCACGGCGCCATCTGGCTCGATGCGCAAAGCATCCAGCCCTGGGCGGCGCTCGGCGGCGACCGCGTGGTGCTGTTCGCCGGCGACCCGGTGCGCTTTCCCGAAGGGCAGGACGTGGCGGTCGTCTTGCCCGAGCTGCAGCGCAGCTTCCAAGGCCGCTTTGCCATCGGCATCGTCCCGCGCGAACTCGAAGAAGCGGTGGCCCGCCGCTACGGCGTGCAGCGCTGGCCCAGCCTGCTCTTCCTGCGCGATGGTGGCTACGTGACCCTGCTCGCCGGCATGCACGACTGGGACGACTATGTGCGCGAAGTCGGCCGTGCGCTCGCCCTGCCCGTCACCCGTGCGCCGACCATCGGCATCCCGGTGGTGAGCGCGTCGTCGGCCTCATCGTCAGATTCCTCTTGCCATTGATCGGCCCCGCGCGATGAAAGCCTTCCCCATCCCCGTCACCATGATCGGCCCCGGCAGCCAGCCCGAAGAAGAGGTGCTCGACTACATGCCGATGCCGCAAGGCATGCAGACCTTCCGCCCGCCGGTCCTGCCCGAGCCTGAGGAAGTGATCGTCTGCCGCGAGGCGCACCGCGTGCTACGCGAGTCGCTCGCGGCACTCGCCGAGGTTCGCGATGTGCACATGGCGCGCTCTGTGGTCATCGGCAAAGCGGGCGCTGCAGCCAACCGCTCCGTCGATCTGGCCGGCCTGCCTGCGGCCGATCTGCGCCTGATCAACCAGGTGCTGGGCGAAGGCGAGGTGAGCGCACTCGTCAAGAGCCCGGGCGACCTGGGCCTGGAGCTGCGCGTGCAGGAGTCGGTGTTTGCCGGCGTGTGGCGCGTGATCCGGTCCATCGGCGGCGTGAGCGTGTCGGACCACATCGAGCTCGGCCCCGTGCCCGAGGCGCTGCGCTGCGCCGCGCAAGACGACGTGTGGCCGCAGGTGCCGCGCTGGGAAGGCGCGCTGCCGCCCAATGTGCAGAACGCCCCGCTGCTGCTCGGCGAGATCGAAGACCACTGGACGCGTTGGCAGCCCGGCCATCCGGCGCACGTGGTCAACTTGACGCTGCTGCCCATGTCGGTCGAAGACATCGGCTTTCTCGACCACCACCTCGGCACCGGCCGAGTGTTGATCCTCTCGCGCGGTTATGGCAATTGCCGCATCACCAACACCTGCATGCCCAACTGCTGGCGCGTCGTCTACTACAACTCGCAAGACGTGGTGATCCTCAACACCGTCGAAGTGGTCGACCTGCCCGAGGTGGCGCTCGCCGCCCGCGAAGACCTGGCCGATTCGCACGAGCGCCTGCAAGACGTGCTCGAATGGGTGGAAGGCGCATGAAATCCAGCAGCGCGCCGCGCTTCGAAGGCAGCTACCTCGGCAACGCCGCAGCGCTGGCGGAAGGCACGCGGCTCGAATGCAAGATCTGTTGGTGGGTCTACGACCCGGCGCAGGGTGACGAGGTCTGGCAGGTCCCGCCCGGCACGCCGTTCGCGGCGCTGCCATCGCACTGGCGCTGCCCGCAATGTGATGGGGATGCGGAGCAATTCATGGTGTTGGGGGATGAGGTGGGTGGTGGCGAATGAGCGTGATTGCTTTCCATCGCAAGTGTTTGTGTTCTCTCGTGGAACGAACCGCATGAACACGCTCGACATGATCACCTGTGCACGCCGAGCTGAAGAACTCGCCGCGCTGTTCCGCGAGATCGAGCAGACGCGCATGGCCGGCGTGCCTGTGCTCAATCGTGCATTGCGTGTCGAAGCAATCGGCTTCGAACCGTTCGATGAACCTCCCTCCGCATGCGCGACTGCTCCCACCTCCGCTCCACCCCCCGCTCGCACTGAGCCTGTCGAAGTGCCCGCCCCAGGCCACTCCGTTGCCGCGCCCACGCGCCCCGCCACACCCGACGCATTCGGCATTCTCCTGACCCCCTGGTTCATGAATCTCGTGCTACTGCCCTTGTCCCGAGTCGATGCAGTCCCACCCGCCGACACACGCCACATCCACCTCATCGGCAGCACCCGCTTCGAGTTCATCGCCTCCCACGAGCCCGCCATCGGCGCCTTCGACGCCTGCTCGTTGTTCTCCCCGGTGTTCGAGTTCGCGGACCAAGCCGCTGCGGTCGCGACGGCACGCGCAGTGCTGATGAGCTTGCGCGCGCAGCCGACAACGCTTCACGCCGTTTCATCCACGCAGCTCGCTGAACACAAGCCGCGCCCGGCCGCCCCCGACGCACCTCCCGCCCGCCGAGCGTTCTTCCGCGCCCTTGCTAGCGGGCGGAGCGCACCCGCGCCATGAGTGCTTCGAGCCACCCCCTGGCAAGCCTCGACGCCCTCGCTGGCAGCCTGCGCGTACGGCCCGGCGTCGCGCGCCCGCACAA
>JAMFRW010000604.1 GCA_026224975.1 Rhodoferax sp.
AAGGTCGATTTCAGCGAGAAGCCGTTCAAGCTGTTCGGCGACTCGGGCGTCTACACCTGCGACGCGCTGGTCATCGCCACCGGCGCCTCGGCCAAGTACCTGGGCCTGCCCTCGGAAGAGGCCTTCATGGGCCGCGGCGTGAGCGGCTGCGCGACCTGCGACGGGTTTTTCTACCGCGGGCAGGAAGTCTGCGTCGTCGGCGGCGGCAACACGGCGGTCGAAGAGGCGCTGTATCTGTCGAACATCGCCAGCAAGGTTCACCTCGTGCACCGGCGCGACAAGTTCCGCGCCGAGGCGATCCTGATCGACAAGATGCACGCCAAGGTCGCCGAAGGCAAGATGCAGTTGCACCTCTGGAACACGCTCGACGAAGTGCTGGGCGATGCCTCGGGTGTCACCGGCGTGCGGCTAAAGAGCACGCAGGGCGGCGCGACCAGCGAGCTCAGGCTCACCGGCTGCTTCATCGCGATCGGCCACCAGCCGAACACCGACATCTTCAAGGGCCAGCTCGAGATGAAGGACGGTTACCTGATCACCAAGAGCGGCCTCTCCGGCATGGCGACGATGACCAGCATTCCCGGCGTCTTCGCGGCCGGCGATGTTCAGGATCACGTCTATCGCCAGGCCATCACCAGCGCCGGCACCGGCTGCATGGCCGCGCTCGATGCGCAGCGCTTCCTAGAGCAATGATTTCCGGTCTATAATCGTCGTCTTTGCCGAAATGCTCGCAAGAAAGAGCAGCGGGCAGTTCAACGAATTCAGATTCAAGATTGGAGAGCGTCATGGCACGCGTCTGTCAGGTCACGGGCAAGCGCCCGATGGTGGGGAACAACGTTTCTCACGCCAACAACAAAACGAAGCGTCGCTTTCTGCCCAATCTGCAGTATCGCCGCTTCTGGGTCGAGGCCGAGAACCGCTGGGTGCGTTTGCGCATCACGAATGCGGCGCTCCGCCTGATCGACAAGGTGGGCATCGAGAAGGTCCTCGTCGACCTCCGCGCCCGCGGTGAAATCTAAGAACCCCTAGGAGCCCATCATGGCAAAAGGCGGACGCGAGAAAATCAAGCTGGAATCCAGCGCCGGCACCGGTCACTTCTACACGACCGACAAGAACAAGAAGACCACGCCCGAGAAGCTGGAAATGATCAAGTTCGATCCCAAGGCACGCAAGCACGTGACCTACAAGGAAACGAAGCTGAAGTGAGCGAAGAAGCGCTTCGGCGCTTCCGCAACGAACCCGCCCGAGTGGCGGGTTTTTTCATGACAAAAAAAGGGCCGCATCAGCGGCCCTCGTTCTGAGCGGAGCGCGAGCGGCTCCCGCGGATATCGGTGCCTCAGGCGTGCGCAGCCCGGAGCTTCAATGCGAACTCCTGGAGTGCCGCGATACCGCTCTCCTCGGCCTTCTTGCACCAGACCTGCAGGTCGGTGACCAATTGCTCGGCCGACACGTTGGTGCGCGTCCAGAGCTGACGCAGCTCTTCGCGCATCGACACCAGCTTGGCCAGACCCGGGCTGTGTTCCAGCGCCAGCACCAGACGCGCCTTCACGTCCATCGGAATCTTGTCTTCGTCGCGGTGCAGCCAGCGCTTGGCGATTTCCATGTTGGCGAGCTTGGCGGCGCTGGCCGAGCCTTCCGACTTGAGGCGCTCGACTTCGGCACGGCTCGCGTGGCGCAGGTTGCGCGCGTACTTGGCCATCACCTCGTAGCGGTTGGCGATGACGGCTTCAAGCGTCTTGTCGTCGGCCACCGGCTTGATGCTGCCGAGCTTGAGCATCGGCGGCGTCTTGCGAACCTTGGCCAGGCCCACCATTTCCATGCCTCGGATGTAGACCCAGCCGATGTCGAATTCGTAAGGCTTGACCGAGAACTTGGCCGAGGTCGGGTAGGTATGGTGGTTGTTGTGCAACTCCTCACCGCCGATGATGATGCCCCACGGCGACACGTTGGTCGACGCATCCGGCGCCTCGAAGTTGCGGTAACCCCACCAGTGGCCCAGGCCGTTGATCACGCCCGTGGCCATGATCGGGATCCAGATCATCTGCACCGCCCACACGGTGATGCCGAGTGCGCCGAACAGCAGCACGTCGAGGATCATCATCAGGCCCACGCCTTGCCAGCTATAGCGCGTGTACAGGTTGCGCTCGATCCAGTCGTCCGGCGTGCCCGTGCCGTACTTGACCATGGTTTCCTTGACCTTGGACTCGGCGCGATACAACTCCACGCCGGTCAGCAGCACGGTCTTGATGCCACGCGTTTGCGGGCTGTGCGGGTCTTCTTCGGTCTCGCACTTGGCGTGGTGCTTGCGGTGGATCGCGACGAATTCCTTGGTGACCATGCCGGTGGTCAGCCACAGCCAGAAGCGGAAGAAGTGCGAAGGAATCGCGTGCAGGTCGAGTGCGCGGTGCGATTGCGCGCGGTGCAGGAAGATCGTCACCGAAGCGATCGTGATGTGCGTCATCACCAGCGTGATCAACGCCACTTCCCACCATGTGGCGCCGAGCAGGCCATTGGCGAGCAGGTTGATCAACGCATCCCGAACCATCATCAACGAATCCATGTGTACCTTTGCACCGCAGTCAGGCGGCCGTGGAATTGTAAAGCGGGGGCCTCTGGCAAGGCCCTGTGAAAAGACAGGTATCGGGCGCGCTGTTCGCCGAATTGTTCGGCGAATGTCGGTCGACAGATAGATGCCGGCAACTTCGCAGTTTTCAACCGATCAGCACAGCGCGGGCGCTTTGGTTACTGCCGTTCCCAGACCGCCGCGAAAAATCCGTCGGTGCCGTGGCGGTGCGGCCACAGGCGCAGGTAATCGCCACGCACCAGGGTTTCGGCCTCGCCCACATGCGCACGCGTCAGCGCCTCGACGGCCGGCATTACCTTGAACTGGCTCGCGTGCTCGGCGCCGAAGGCCTGCGCGATCTCTTCGTTCTCGGCATCGAGCAGGCTGCAGGTGGCATAGACCAGCCGGCCGCCGGGCTTGAGCAGCCGCGAGGCGCTCGCCAGGATCGCCGCCTGCTTGACGCGCAATTCCTCGATGGCCTGCGGCGACTGGCGCCATTTCAGATCGGGGTTGCGGCGCAGCGTGCCCAGGCCGGAGCACGGCGCATCGACCAGCACGCGGTCGAGCTTGCCGGCCAGGCGCTTGATGCGCTCGTCGCGCTCGTGGGCGATCTGCGCCGGGTACACGTTCGAGAGCCCACTGCGCGCCAGCCGCGGCTTGAGCGACGCGAGCCGGTGGCCGGAGGTGTCGAACGCATACAAACGCCCGGTGTTGCGCATCTCGGCGCCGAGCGCGAGCGTCTTGCCGCCGGCGCCGGCGCAAAAGTCGGCGACCATCTCGCCGCGCTTGGCGCCGGTCAGCAGCGCGAGCAACTGGCTGCCTTCGTCCTGCACTTCCACATCGCCGCGCATGAAGACATCGAGCTTGTGCAGCGCCGGCTTGCTCTGGATGCGCAGGCCGAGCGGCGAATACGGCGTGGGCAGTGCTTCGATGTTTTCGGCCTTGAAGGCGGCCTGAACATCGTCGCGCTTGGCCTTGAAGGTGTTGACGCGCAGATCGAGCGGTGCTGGTGCGTTCATCGCCTCGACCAGCGGCCAGAACTCGTCGCCGAGGGCGGGTTGGAGGATGGCCGTCAGCCACTCCGGCAGGTTGTGGCGCAGCTTTTCGGGCAGGGCGCTGCGGTCGACCGCGCTCACCTGGATCAGCCATTGCTGCTCGGTTTCGTTGAGTGCCGCGCGCAGAAAGCCTTCGTTGCCCTGCCAGGCGAGGATGGCCAGCCGGCGCTCGATTTCGCCCTTGCCCGACTGCGCCAGGTGCTGGAACAGCGGGCGCTGGCGCAGCACGGTGTAGGTGGTTTCGGCCAGCGAGTGGCGCTCGCGGCTGCCCAGCGTGCGGTGCTGGCGAAAGAAGTCGGAGACGACGCCATCGGCGGGGTGCTGGAGTTGCAGCACACGGTGCAGCAATTCGGTCGCAAGTTCGAGCAAGGCGTTGGGGTGCATCGCCGGATTATCCTTGGCCGATGACCGACGAAGACGATTTGCCCCCGCTGCCCGCCACCCCGCTCGGCCACTATCGCCACTACAAGGGCGGCGAATACGAGGTCATCGGCGTGGCGCGCCACAGCGAAACGCAGGAGCCACACGTGGTTTATCGCCCGCTCTACAACGCGACCGGCTGGTGGCTGCGACCACATGCGATGTTCTTCGAGAGCGTCGTGATCGACGGTGTGCGCCAGCCGCGCTTCGTGCGCCTCGACGACAGATGAGCTTCACCGAGCACTTGCGGGCCCGGCCGCGGCTCTTCATCTCACTGCTCGTGGGGCTGCTGTTCAGCATCGGCACGCCAGGCATCGCGCACCCGATCACGCGCGCGCTGCTGGGCTGGAACGTGGGCGTGTGGCTCTTCATCGTGCTGATCGGCTGGATGATGGTCCGCGCCGACCATGACCGGCTGCGCCGCACCGCCGCCGAGCAGGCCGAAGGCGCGGTCGCGGTGCTGGGTGTGGTGATCGTGGCCGCGCTGGTGAGCCTGATCGCGATCGTCATCGAGCTTTCGGCTGCCAAGGCGCCCAATGCGCGCCACGCCTTGCCGCATGTGCTGCTGGCGCTCACCACCGTCACCGGTTCCTGGCTGATGCTGCCCACGCTCTTCGCGATGAGCTACGCGGCCCTCTACTACCGCCGCGCGCACGGCGAAGGCCTGGTGTTCCCGAGCGCCGACGCGACCTTCAAGCCCGACTACTTCGACTTCCTGTATTTCTCGTTCACCATCGCCGTCGCCTCGCAGACGGCCGACGTGGCGATCTCCACGCGCGCGATGCGCCGGCTGGTGCTGCTGCAGTCGCTGCTGTCCTTCGTGTTCAACACGACCATCCTCGCGTTCACGATCAACATCGCGGCGAGCTTGTTTTAGAACGTTGCCGTCAGTGGATCAGTTGCGATTCGCCACCGGTGTGCGTCACGATGCCGTCCTGCACGCGCAGCGCCTCTTCGACGATCCAGCGCACCGCCTTCGGGTAGACGACATGCTCGCGCGCCAGCACCCGAGCCGACAGACTCGCCTCGGTATCGCCGGCCAGCACCGGCACCACGGCCTGCAGGATGATGGGCCCGTGGTCGAGTTCGGGGGTGACGAAGTGAACCGTCGCGCCCGCGAGCTTGCAGCCGGCGGCGAGTGCGCGCCGGTGCGTGTGCAGGCCGGTGAAGGCCGGTAGGAGCGATGGGTGCACGTTCACCATGCGGCCTTCGAAGCGCCGCACGAAGGCGTCGCCGAGGATGCGCATAAAGCCCGCGAGCACCAGCACGTCGGGCTTGTGTTCTTCGATGCGCGCGGCGAGTTGCGCATCGAATTCGTCGCGCGAGGCGAAGCTCTTGTGGTCGACGACGACGGTCGTGATGCCCTGTGAAGCCGCAAACGTGAGCCCGGCCGCATCGGCCCGGTTGCCGATCACCGCCGCGATCTTCGCGTTCCATCCTTCGACCGCGCAGGCCTGCACGATGGCCGCCATGTTGGTGCCGCGGCCGGAGATGAGGATGACGATTCGCTTCATGAGGGCGCGCAGTTTACAGAGCACCCGGGTCTGCGAGTACGCAGAGCCACCCGCCAAGCGGGTCCGGCCTTGCTTGGGGCGGCCCGGCGCGGCGGCCGGCGCGCCTACACTCGCATCGCATGAAACAACGCGTTCTTTCCGGCATGCGCCCGACCGGCGCGCTGCACCTCGGCCACTACCACGGCGCGCTGAAGAACTGGGTGCGCATGCAGGCGACGCACGAGTGCTTCTACTTCGTCGCTGACTGGCACGCGCTGACGACGCACTACCAGGACCGCGGCGAGATCGAGAAGAACGTCTACGACATGGTGATCGACTGGCTCGCCGCCGGCATCGACCCCGACCGCGCCACGCTCTTCATCCAGAGCCGCCTGCCGGAGCATGCCGAGCTGTTCACGCTGCTGGCCATGGGCACGCCGGTCTCCTGGCTGGAGCGCGTGCCGACCTACAAGGACGCGATGAAAACGCATCGCGATCAGCCGACAGGGCGCGATCTGGCGACCTACGGCTTTCTCGGCTACCCGCTGCTGCAGGCAGCCGACATCCTGATCTACAAGGCGGCTGTAGTGCCGGTCGGCGAAGACCAGGCACCGCACGTCGAGATCACGCGCGAAGTGGCACGGCGCTTCAACCACCTCTACGGCCGCGCCGGCCTCGGCCCCGACGAAGCGTCACGCACCATCTTGCCGGAGCCGCAAACCCTGCTGACCGAGATGAGCCGCCTGCCCGGGCTCGACGGCGCCAAGATGAGCAAGAGCGAAGGCAACCACATCGGCATGCGCGAGGAGCCGGCCGAAGTCGAACGCAAGGTTCGCCGCATGCAGACCGACCCCGACCGCGTGCGCCGCACCGACAAGGGCAACCCCGATCGTTGCCCGGTCTGGCAGTTCCACCGCGTGTATTCCGATGCCGACACACAGGCCTGGGCGGCCAAGGGCTGCACGACGGCCGGCATCGGTTGCCTGGAATGCAAGCAGCCGGTGATCGATGCGATCGTCAAGGAACAAGAGCCTTGGCGTGAGCGCGCGGAAGCCTATCTATCGAACCCGAAGCATGTGCACTGGATCGTCGAGGTCGGCACCGAGCGCGCACGCACGGTGGCGCGGCAGACGATGCGAGAAGTGCGCTCGGCGATGGGCCTGGTTTACTGAGCGTCGGCGCTCAGGACACCAGCGCGGCGAGCGCTTCGGCGGCGTCTTCGGCGGCCACGCCTTTCGCATACGACACCGGAGCTTCGGCCAGCGCAGCGGCGCCGTCGGTCTTGAGCCGCGCGACCCATTGGCCTGCATCGCGGCCCGAATCGAACGCGGCGCTTTGCAGCAGCAGCCGGCCATCGGCCGCAGCGAGCTTGAAGTAGAACTTGCCGTCGCTCTCGCGGTATTGCTTGAAGGTCGGCAGCGCGGCCTTGGTCTTGGCCTCGGCGACCACCGGCGCGGCGACCGCCACCATCCGCCGCAGCCCGACTGCATCGCGCAGTTCTTTCAGGAAAGGCGCCGCCACGGCACGCGCCTTGCGCGCGCCTTCGAGCAGCGTTTCTTCGATGCGCTCCGGGTGGGCGATGAGGTCGGCGTAGCGCTCGCGCATCGGGCCGATGTCGCGCTCGATGCGTTCGACGACGCGCGCCTTGGCATCGCCCCAGCCCAGGCCGGCGATCAGGTCGGCGCGCAGCGCGGCGCGCTCGGCGTCATCGGCGAAGGCTTCGTGGATCGCCACCAGATGCGAGCCTTCCGGCTCCTTCGGTTCACCCGGCAAACGCGAATCGGTCACCACCTTTGCGATCGCATCGCGCAGGCCCTTGGCGCCACCTTCGAACAGCGGCACGGTGTTGTCGTAGCTCTTGCTCATCTTGCGGCCATCGAGCCCGGGCACCGTCGCGGTGGTCGAATCGATGAGCGCCTCCGGCAGCTTCAACAGCCCCTCGCCGTACACGTGGATGATGCGCAGCGCGATGTCGCGCGCGATCTCGACGTGCTGGCGCTGGTCCTGGCCGACCGGCACCAGATCGGTATCGAACAGCAGAATATCGGCCGCCATGAGCACCGGATACGAATACAGGCCCATACTGACGCCGGCATCGAGATCGGGATTCTGGTCGCGCTCGTTCTCGGCGACCCGGGCCT